>DASYYI010000073.1:0-10642 GCA_035933995.1 Candidatus Acidiferrales bacterium
CCATTAATCACGTGATCGTTCGTCAGGATGTACCCTCTCTTGTCCACAATCACGCCGGAGCCTAGACTCTTTTCGGCCTCTGGTCCTTGCTCCACGCCGGGGTTTTGGCTGAAATACTTGTTGAAGAAATCCTGGAATGGGTCCTGCCCGCGCGTCCCTGTGCCGCGCTTGTCCTTCGGCGCTTCGAACACCTGCGTCGTTGATATATTCACCACGGCAGGCTCGACGCGCGTCACGATATTCGAAAACCCGTTCGACAAATTAACGGGGTCGGGAATCGTCAGAAGCATCGGCCCGTTTGGATCTCCCGGACGCACCGCCGCCACTTTTCCGGGAATCAACGTGCCCACAAGAATTCCTATGCCGAGGGTCAACGCCAGCAGCGCGCTCGCAAAGATCTTCCGGTGCCGCACCCACATGACCAGCTCCAAAAACTGAATGCCCATTGCCGCTCCTCCGACCGTGCCCCCGCTTTTCGCCAGGCTGGAACTTGGAGTATATCACCAGCCTTGTGCGTTGCCTGTCGACTCTTACTATTTTCCCAGCATCCCCGGCCCGCGTCACCTGTCCTCATGGTCAGCGTTGCCCGCAGCGACATAGCCCGTCGCGCCCCTGTCAACTCGTTGAGAAACCCCGAAAGTCTTGTGGGTCGCGGCCTACCTGCGCATGCAGCCTTCAGACGCGACATAAGCCATCGGCTGTCTTGAAGGGCTTTACAGTCTGTGTGCCGATTTGCATTTTTCGTCAGGGCACGGTTTCAACCGTGCCGTACTGACGCGAAATCAACCCGGCTTTAGCCGCTGAGGGCATGATTCCGAGTTCTCACCCAGACTCTTTGGCTAATGAAGTAAGTTCTTCAACAGGCTGCCAGGACGCTCGGCAATCGCCTTTTCGATCCCCGTCTCCATTTGGACTCGCGCCCATGCCCATGGTTAGCCTCACGGAACTAGTACCGCAGTACGGTTGAATTTCCCTCCCCGCTGCGTTACTCTCCGGCCACCGTGAGCCCCCGGTTACCAAGGTTCCTCTCGCTCTGCACCATCGCGTTGGCCCTTACTTCCGGCGCCTACGGTCAAGAACATCCTGCTACATTGCCCGACCTACAAAACAACAGCCCGGCCAAATCCACTGCGGCAGTACCTGACTATTCCAAGGAACCGTTCGTCATTGAGCGCATATCGACAAAGCTCGTCTTTGCGAATGATGGCACGTACGCCTCGGACACCACGGCCCAAGTTCGCATCCAGTCTCAGGCTGGCATCCAAAACTTCAGTCTACTCACCTTCCCGTACGCTTCGGCAAATGGCAACCTGGAGATTCCTTATGTGCGGGTGCGCAAACCAGATGGAACCACCGTTGTAACGCCGCCGGGAAACATCCAGGACATGCCTGCCGACATCACGCGCTCCGCTCCCTTCTATAGCGACATACGGGAGAAGCAGGTAGCCGTCAAGGCCCTCGACTCCGGGGATGTCCTCGAGTACGAATACGTGATCCACGTGACCACTCCCTTGATTCCCGGCCAGTTCTGGTACAGTTACGATTTTTTCAAGGCCGGGATCGCTTTGGACGAAGAGCTTCAAATCAGCGTGCCCCGCGACCGCTATGTGAACCTACAAAGCGCAGACGTCAAGCCGGCCACGTCTGACGAAGCGGGCTATAAAGTCTATAGTTGGAAAACCGCTCACCTGCAGGACGCCGCTGAAACCGAGAGGACCCAGAATACGCCCGTGGAGTCGCCACCGCCCGCCATTCAACTCACCACCTTCCGTTCCTGGGACGAGGTCGGCCAATGGTTCCGCGGCCTTCAGGAATCACGCATCGCGCCAACTTCTGAAGTCCATGCGAAGGCAGATGAACTGACACATGGTGCAACTTCCGATTCGGAAAAACTTCACGCCATTTACAACTTCGTATCTCTAAAAATTCGCTACGTCGGAATCGCTTTTGGCATTGGCCGTTACCAACCCCATGCTGCTGCTGACGTCCTGAGCAATGAGTATGGCGATTGCAAGGACAAGCAAACTTTGCTCACTTCTCTGCTGAGTGCCGAGGGAGTGAAGTCATACCCAGCTCTCGTCAATTCGAGCCGCAAGATAGATCCGGCGTTACCATCGCCCGGCCAGTTTGACCACGTCATTGCCGCCGTCCCGCAGGGAAGCGATTTCCTGTGGCTCGACACAACCGCTGAAGTTGCTCCTTTCGGCTTTCTTACGGCGAATTTGCGAGACAAGGAAGCGTTGGTTATACCGAGCACCGGCCCGGCACATCTTGTTCACACTCCGCCCGATCCACCCTTCAAGACTACCTTCGATTTCCACATGGACGGCAAGTTGAACGATGCGGGCACGCTAGACGCAAAGGCCCAGGCCAGTTTTCGCGGTGACGCCGAATTCCTTCTCCGCTCGGCTTTTCGCATCACGCCGCAGCCCCAGTGGAAGGATCTGATTCAGAGAGTTTCCTACCTTTGGAATTTCGGCGGAAGCGTTAGCGACGTCTCCGCCAGCGCGCCGGATGTTACAGACTCTCCGTTCCAACTCAACTACGACTACACGCGAAAAGATTATTCCGACTGGACCGACAAGCGCATTTCTCCCCCTTTGCCGCCTGTGTTCGCTGCCGACATCAGCGACAAGGCTAAGACCGACACGCATCCTTTCAAGCTCGGCGCCATAGGCCGCGATGCTCTCGATGCTTCCGTTACTCTGCCTCCTGGTTTCACTCCGACGGTTCCGCCGCCTGTGGATGTAGTGCAAGATTTCGCCGAGTACCACGCCAAATATTCTTTCTCGAATGGCGTTCTCTATACCCAGCGCATCGCCATCGTCAAAGCCCGTGAGATTCCGCCCAGTCGCCGTGACGATTACACAAAGTTTTTAAAAAGCGTCCACGACGACGAGAACAGCTACATCTCGCTCCAGCAGGCCAATGCGGCCGTCACTCAATACCTGCCGAGTCCCGAAGTGCAGAAGCTCTATCAACAAGCCCGCCAAGCTTGGCAGCAAAGCGACATGAACGGCGCACTCGATGATTTGCAACGCGCCGTTACCATCGACCCAAAATTTGGGCTGGGATGGACAGCCCTCGGCATGACGCACATGGCCGTGGGCAATACGGATCAGGGTCTCGACGAAATGAAGAAAGCCACAACCGTTGACCCCAAGGCGCTCGCTGGCTATGAGGCGCTGGCTTCTGTGCAACTTCGTTTACGTCGCCCTGAAGACGCTCTCGACACATGGAGGCAGCTTGAGAAAGCGGACCCGCAGGGTTCGCTCGCTCCCACTAACGCCGGCTCGATCCTCATCTCACTCAAGCGTTACAAGGATGCACTGCCGGAGCTCGAACTTGCTGTCAAGCGCGTCCCGAACAATCGCCTGTTTATTCTTCTCGGTTTGGCATATACGCAAACCAGCCATCCGAATAAGGCCCTGGCGGCTTTCACGCAAGCTCTTCAACTCGATTCCAGTCCCCTCACGTTGAACGACGTTGCTTTCTATCTGGCCGACGCGAATCTGCATCTGGACCTCGCCTTGACCAACAGCCAGAAGGCTGTCCAGCAAGAGGAGGAATTAACGTCCAAAATTTCGCTCGATACACTCGCTTACAGTGACCTCCCGCACATGGGCGAGTTAGCCGCCTTTTGGGACACTTTGGGCTGGGTGCATTTTCGCTTGGGGCATCTCGACCAAGCCGAAAAATTTCTTACCGCCGCCTGGAATTTATCGCAAGCTCCGGATCTCGCCGACCACTTGGGCCAAGTCTACGAAAAAGAAGGCAAGACTCAACTAGCAGAGCATCTCTACGCCCTTGCCATCGCTTCCGCCCGCCCTGTCTTGGTTATGGCTCCAAGTTCATCCCTATCGAGCCGGATGACCCTGCAAACCCCGGGCAATGCTATGTCGGATACTCGCGCACGCCTCGTCAATCTGCTCAAGAGCAACTCGCGTGCCGAAGAGGCTATTTCAAGAGCCCACGACACTCTCTCTGAGCTTCGCACGATCAAACTCCCAAAAATCACCTCCAAATCGGCCACCGCGGAATTTTTCATTCTGTTCGCCAAGGATCCCCAGGTCGTTGATGTAAAATTCATCAGCGGAGCGGACGAATTGCGTGACGCCGGCAAATATCTTCGCTCCGCGAAATTCATTGTCTCTTTTCCAGACGACGGCGAGACCCACCTAATTCGTCGGGGGGTGCTCGATTGCGAGCCAGAGCTGCCGTACTGCCAGTTCATCTTAGTTAATCCTGTCGACGTCCACTCTCTGAATTGATTCAGCGGGCAGAATTTAGCCCCGCCCCTTCTGAAAAATTCGCGGGTTTGTGCTAGGCTTGTTCAAGAGGTTCGCAGTACGATGCCAGCAGCAACGCGCCAAAATTGCCCGCAAATAAAATTTCCCAATCAGACGCCAAATCTCGAGCCATTTTCTGCCATTTCTAATCGGTACAACAAATTATTAGAATTTCCTGTAACTCACACAAAACAAAGGATGGCACTCATTTCTAATCGGTACAAAATGGCACTTGTTGCGCAGCGCATTTTCATCCGAAGTTCCCGCAACGGGCCGCTCGCCGTTGCCGTCAAAATGCGCGGAGATTGGCGTCCCAGCGCGTGCGCTGTTACAATCCCAACGCAAATGAGTCTGGAAAATACAGTCTGATGCCCGCGCTGACTCTCTACGAAAAAATTTGGAACGCGCACGTGGTGCGCGAAGTTCCCGGCCAGCCTTCGCTCATTTATATCGATCGTCACCTGATTCACGAAGGTACTTCCCCGCAGGCGTTCGCCGGGCTGAAAGCCGCGGGACGCAAAGTCCGCCGCCCCGAATTGACTTTCGCGGTGATGGATCATTCGGTCTCCACAAAGAATCGCGACCTGCCCGTTCTCGACGCGGACGCTGCCGGGCAATTTGAAGCGCTCGCGAAAAATTGCCGCGAAAGCGGCGTGCGTTTGTTCGACATGCACAGCCGCAATCAAGGCATCGTGCACATCATCGGCCCGGAACTTGGCATCACGCAGCCGGGCTTCACAATTGTCTGCGGCGACAGCCACACTTCCACGCACGGCGCGATGGGCGCACTCGCATTCGGCATCGGCACCAGCGAAATCGAGCACGTGCTCGCCACGCAATGCCTCTCGCAATTCAAATCGAAAACCACGCGCATCGAAGTGAAGGGCAAACTCGGCGGCGGCCTCGCCTCCAAAGACATCATTCTCGCCATCATCGGCAAGCTCGGAATCGCCGGAGGCAATGGCCACGTTTTCGAATACACAGGCGGCGCGATTCGCGCGCTTTCCATGGAAGCGCGCATGACCATTTGCAATATGTCCATCGAAGCAGGCGCGCGCGCGGGAATGGTTGCGCCGGACGAAATCACCTTCGCGTATCTTGAAGGCAAGCCGTTTGTGCCGCGCGGAAAAGATTTTCAGCGGCTCACCGAACACTGGAAAACGCTGCCGTCTGACGCGGGCGCGAAATTCGACGAGACAGTCGAGCTTGACGCCGCGAAACTCGCTCCGCAAGTCACTTGGGGCACGAATCCCGGCATGGTCACGGACGTGACCGCGCGCGTCCCCGATCCCGCGTCATTCGCGAACGACGTGGATCGACAGGCCGCCAAACGCGCGCTTGTTTACATGGATCTGAAAGCCGGCACACCTATCACGGACATTTATCTCGACCGCGTGTTCATCGGCTCGTGCACCAATTCGCGCCTCGAAGATTTGCGCACCGCCGCAAAAGCCGTTGCGGGCAAGCACGTTGCGAAATCATTGAAGCAGGCGCTCGTCGTTCCGGGTTCGCGGCGCGTGAAATCGCAAGCCGAAGCTGAGGGCCTTGACAAAATTTTCCGCGATGCGGGATTCGAATGGCGGGACGCCGGATGCAGCATGTGCATCGGCATGAACGACGACGTTTTGCAGCCGCACGAACGCTGCGCCAGCACTTCAAATCGCAATTTCGAAGGCCGTCAGGGAAAAGACGGCCGCACCCATCTTGTCAGCCCGCTTATGGCCGCCGCCGCCGCCATCGAAGGCCATTTCGTGGATGTGCGCCACTGGCGCAACGGAAACTGAGCGATGGTCACGGTGATCGTGGGCTTGCTGACTCCGATCGGCGGCCTTGTCGCTGCGTTTTGGGCTGTTTGGACTTATCACCAGAGCATGAAACTAGCGCGAGCGAGGTGGGTCAAGGAACTTTACGAGAAGTTCTACGAACAACCACAGCTTAAAACAGTCCGAGAGGAATTGGATAGCAGTGATGAAGGCGTTAAAACAAAATTAGTCAGAGATGAAAGTTCGTCGTTCACCGACTATTTGAATTTCTTTGAGTTTCTTGCTTATCTTAAGGAGTCCGGGCAGGTAAAAAAGGCGGACATGTTGGGAATCTTTCAGTACTATTTAGAGAATCTTAAGTCCTGCCCGGATGTTTTCGCGTACATCAACGATGCCTCTAAGGGATTTGAGAAATTGAGCAAGGTGTTGCGAGAAGATCTTTGATGAGCGGCGGTTCAATGGAAACGAATCTTCTATTCGTATACGGAACTCTGATGAAGGAACATCGGGAAGATTGGCAGAGGAGAGTAGGCGCCCATTTTGTCGGTTGCGGAAGAATCACTGGCAAGCTCTACGATCTTGGAGGTTTTCCCGGTGCGGTGATTAGCAGCGATCATCGGTCTCATATTCGGGGGGAAGTTTACAGACTTGACGACGTGAATCTCGCATTTGAAATTCTAGACGAGTACGAGGAATTTAAACCGAGCAATCCCGCGAGAAGCCTGTTCGTTCGAAAGCGCATTTCGGTCAGAATGGAGGACGGGAAATCAAAGGAAGCTTGGGTCTATGTCTACAATCGGCGCGTCAAAGGATCGGATCTGATACACAGCGGCGATTACCGGCAGAGAGCTTCGGCTACGAGGTAGAGTTTTGAAGCCATTTACAAAACATGTGGGGCTGGTGGCGCCGATGGATCGCGTCAATGTCGACACCGACCAAATGGTGCCCAAGCAATTCTTGAAATTTCTAACGCGCGAGGGTTACGGGCGCGTGCTGTTTTACGACTGGCGCTATTTGCCGGGCGAAAAACCGAATCCGGATTTTGTGCTGAACAAGCCGCGCTACAAAGGAGCGTCGGTTTTGCTGGCGCGCGCGAATTTCGGCTGCGGATCGAGCCGCGAACACGCTCCGTGGGGCATCGGCGATTATGGATTTCGCGCCATCATTGCGCCGAGCTACGCGGACATTTTCTATAACAATTGTTTCAAGAATGGAATTTTGCCGCTGACGCTGCCCGACAAAGACATCGACGAACTCTTCGCGCGCACGGAAAAGAATGAAGGCTACACCCTCACCGTTGACCTGGAAACTCAAACCGTCGCGGACGGCAAAGGCTTCGAGCGCTCGTTTGAAATCGATCCGTTCCGCAAACGCTGCCTGCTGAAAGGCCTCGACGACATCGGCCTGACCCTCGAACACGAGCCCGACATTTCCGCCTACGAAAAAAAAGGCCTCCCCATCCCCGAAATGGTCGACGACGTCGACATAAAATTTTATTCCCCGCAGAATTAATTCTCGACTTCAAACTTTCGCGGTTTCGATTTTAATGCGTGGTGATTGAGGGCGCTTGGCAGGCGAAAAC
The DNA here is from genome assembly GCA_035933995.1 of Candidatus Acidiferrales bacterium. Taxonomy (GTDB): domain Bacteria; phylum Acidobacteriota; class Terriglobia; order Acidiferrales; family UBA7541; genus DAHUXN01. The sequence goes on from DASYYI010000073.1 coordinate 7,635, forward strand.
GCAGGCGGGCGGCAAATTGCGCCAGATGATTTTGGTTTCCACGGAATCGAAATAACGGCTAAGCGTGGGACGCAGGCTGAGGCGGCGCAGACGCCCATTCGCGAATTGCATGCCGTGTACATATTGATATTGAGTGAGCACCGCGTTCTCGCGCAGAAAAGGCATGAGGCGCTCGAAAATTTCGTTGCGTTGCGCTTCAGACATAAAGCCCAAGCCCAGCGAAGAAGCGACGGCGTCGACGTGATCGTATCCGCGGCGGTGCAATTCGGAATCGACGTTCGCAACGTTGGCGTTGATGAGCACCATGCGCGGATCTTTAAACTTCCTTCTCAGATGGCTGCAAAAGCGGGGATTGATTTCGAAGACAAGCAACGTCGATGACGCTGGCAGCGCATCGAGCAGGCATTGCGTGATGGCGCCAGTGCCTGCGCCTAATTCCAGCGCGACCCGCGCCCTCGACAAATGCAGCGGCGCGAGCATGGCGGAGGCCAGATGAGGCGAACTCGGCGCGATCGCCGCCGTCGTATAAAAATCATTCAGCGCTCCGGCAGCAAATACTCGAAAACTCATGTTTCAGCGTCCCTAGAAAAAACCTTTGCGCAGCCCCTCGAGCCGGGATTTCGGGTTTGCAAGTTTGATGACCCTTGAAATATACACCCAATTATTGTTCCAAAGCGCCGCTTGCTGAAAAAAGTTCAAGCGCTTGCCCGAAACCGCGCACTTCATATCCTTTTTTTAGCGTGGGACGGGCGGTTTAAGCAGGCCGAAATCGATCAGCCCGTTGGCGACGAATTGCACGGCGAGCGCGACGAGCAGAAGCCCCATCAAGCGCATCAAGATGCGGATTCCCGTCTCGCCCAGGTAGCGGCGAACGCGGTCGGCGCCCGCGAGAATCAAATACGCGGCGAGCGACGACACGATTATCGCGGCATAAACGATGCCGTGTTCCCACAGCGTGTGCGACTCGCCCACCAGCACCATCACCGTGGAAATCGCGCCGGGTCCCGCGAGCATCGGCATGCCGAGTGGAATAATGCTCGCGTCCTCTTTCGCAGTTCCCTCTTTCGTTTCTTCGGGCGTGGAGCGCTGGCCGGATTGCTTCGCTTGCAACATGTCGATGCCGATTTGCATAAGAATAATTCCACCGGCAATTTTGAACGCGGGAAGCGTGATGCCGAAAAGCTTGAAAATCAAGCTGCCGGCGAGAGCGAACGAACACAAGACGATGGCGCAGGTCCACGCGGAACGGCGCGCCATGTGGCGGCGTTCCGCATGCGGCGAGTCCGCCGTCATAGCTAGGAACATCGGAATTACGGCGAACGGATCGACGAGAAAAAACACAGACGTGAGCGCGAGCAGCGCGAATTCGAGAATGGCGGTGAGCGATCCGGGCATCTTGGATTCTAAAGCGCGTCCGTTGCACGCGATTGCACGGCGCGGCGAAGCGACAAAGTAGCATTTTCGCGCCCGAGTGGGAAGGGAGTTTCAGAAGCGCGTCACCCGGTCGTGCGTTTGACTTCGGGCGCAGTGGCAGAAGCGTTGCTCGCGGCGGCGCAGAGTTTGCAGGCGCCGGGACGGCGAAACAAAACGGCGTCGCGCGGAAAAATAGTGCCGAGAGACCAGTCGACCGCGACTTGAAATTGCTTTTTCAAGTTGACGAGCTTGTAGAGGTGCACCGCGTTCCAGAAAAGCCACGCAAAAGAGCCGTGGATTTGAATTCCGCCGACGCTGACTACGGCGTCGCGCGCGCCAAGCGAGACAAGCATGCCCTGCGAAATGTAGCGATAGCTTTCGAGCGGTTCGTTGCGTTCGCGATGCGCGAGGTTGCGCGCGGCGATCTTGCCGTGAGCGATGGCGACGGGCGCGACTTGCGGAGCGGACATCTCGGAGGAAGCAACAGCGGAATCTCCCGCGACGAAAACTTCCGGAAAATTCTCCATCTGCAAATATTCGTTGACTTGCGCGCGGCCGGCGCGATCATGCGGGCCGGGCAGTGCTTCGACGACTTCGTGCGCGCGCACGCCAGCGGTCCAAACAATCGTGGCGGCTTGCAAATTTTCCCGCTGATTGATTTCGATTCCTTTCTCGAAGCAGCGCGTGACGCGCGAGTTATAAAGAATTTCGATGCCTTCAGCTTTGAGGCGCTTCATCGCGTGCGCGCGCAGCAGCGGATGAATACCACTCAAAATGCCATCGGACGCTTCGATGAGGACGAGGCGAATCGTGTTTCGGGAAATCCCGCGGTAATGGCGCGCGACGTAGTCAAAAAGAAAATCGCGCAAGTCGGTAAGAAGCTCGACGCCGGTGTAGCCTCCGCCGACGACGGCGAAGGTGAGAAGACCGCGGCGCGCGTTTTCGTCCGTAATGTGATCGGCATGCTCGCATAGGTCGAGGACACGCTCGCGCAGCGCGATGGAATCTTCAAGCGATTTAAAATCGTAGGTGTGTTCGCGGGCGCCTGGAACGTTGAAATAATTCGTGCGGCTGCCGAGAGCGATGACGAGTGAATCGTACGCGATCGCGCCGGAAGCGACATCGATGCGGCGATTGGCGAGATCGATGGCGCGCACGGTGTCGCGGAGAAAACGGAAACGACGATGTCCGCGGACGTCGCGCACCGCTTGGGCGATGTGGCGCGGGTCAATTTGGCTAGACGCGATTTGCGGCAAAAGCGGCGTGAAGAGAACGTAGTTTTGGTCGCTGATGAGCAGAATTTCGTAATCAGACGCTTTGCGGAAGAGGCGTTCGAGCTCGATGACTGCCTGCATGCCGGCGAAGCCAGAACCGAGGACAACGATGCGTTTCATGGTTAGGCGATTATCTCACGGAGCCGATAGTTGAGAGTTAGTAGCCGAGAGTTGAAAAAGAAGGCGCACGTCGAGGGCTTAGTCCATGATTTGCACCGGATCGTGAGATCAGCTTGGGTTTTGGTGGGTGCGGGACGGCGAATTCCAAGTGGCGCGGGAGCGGTAGATGAGCCATGCCACCGTGGCGAGCATGCCGAGCCA
>DASYYI010000083.1:0-4211 GCA_035933995.1 Candidatus Acidiferrales bacterium
CCCGCTTACGTCCTCGTCGGGAGCGGCGGCGATATGCTGTTGAACGATGTTGGCCTTATCCACCGAAAGATCGTCGCGAAATTTCTTCCGTATTGTTGGGTGGAATCGCTGCCGAAGCCGATGATTTCTGTCTACAAGTGACGCGTTACTGCGCCGGCTGCCCCGAAGGCGGGAGATGTTGCAGAAAGAAACTAACCACGAGGTTTTCGTAATTGCGGCGCCCTTCGTCGCTCATCTCCGCATAAGTCATCGAATCGGCGGACTGGTCCTTCGGAGGCGGAGCAATTTGAAACATCTGAAGCGTTTCTCTATCCAAATCCGGTTTATCGGTCGATTCGATAAACAGCTTAGGAATGCCTTGCAGCCGGCCCAGACGGCTGATGAGCGGAGGCACCACGCGGTCCTTATAGTTCAGCATCCTGAACCCAAACAGGCAGAACGTTTTTACCAGCGGAAACGAGCCCAATCCTGTGCGTCCAACCTGAATCGCCAGAAAATCTGAAGGCTGGTCGTACACGGAATCAACGGCTATCGCCTCGATGCGCGGCTCTTGGACAGCCGCGGCTAACGCCGCATACGCTCCAAGGTCCGTGCCCCATACTCCAAATCGTGAGCGGTCAATGTCTTCGCGATTTGCCAGCCCTTTGATCGCCGCAAGCAATTCCCGAGTTTCCTCGTAACCCAGCGTTGTGCGCCCGGGTGCCGCGCCGTGACCCACAAAATCAAACAGAAACACGTTGAATTGGTGTTCTTGCAGCGCCGTCACCAGAGTAAGAATATCCGCGCGCTGCGATCCATAGCCATGGCATAGCACAATCGTCGGCGCCCGCATCAGGCCAGGGAAGAACCATCCCTCGCGCGATCCTTCGCCAGGAATATCAAAGCTATAGACAGTTGGATGTCCCATCAACAAGGTGACATCAACATTCGCCGCGCTACGCGGTGGCGTCAGGATTTGATACAACAGATATCCTGAAATCGTCGCCGCCGCCAGAAAGACGAACAGCGCGAGAGCGAGCAACGATCCCGCAACGCGCGCGAACCGCGCAAACAAACGCTTCAAATTCGACATAGGATTCATGCTGGGCTGCAAGACTCCGTTTCCGACCGCCGCGCAGTTTAGCATAATTCCCGTGCGCGCCGGCGAACACCGCGCTCACTGGTTCGTAGCCATTGATAAAAATTGATAAGCCGAACCGCGCGAATTTTCCGTCACTTATTCCGCTTCCGACTCTCTCTGCCTTCAACATGGTGGGATATAATATAATCGTCCAAGGGGATACTCAGGCCATCCATGCAGGTTGTCGATCTGCGCCAACTTCATTCGCGTTCGCTTGAGCCACTCTTTCACCAAGAAGCGGAACTGTGGCGCAACGATCTTTATTGGGATTATCGCCCGTCGCAGCATTTAATCCGCAAATTCATCGACTCACACTCCCTCGCCGGTTACGCCGCCTTCGAGGGGAAACAGCCCGTAGGCTATGGCTTCTACGTTTTCGAAGATCAGAAAGGCCTCATCGGCGGTCTTTTCGCCTCGCCAGGTTTCGCTCAAATCGAAATCAGCAAGAAGCTTCTCCTTGAAATGTTCGAGACGCTTCGCGAAACTCCGTTCATCGAGCGGATCGAGGCGCAACTTATGCCTTTCGGCTCCGCCCTCGATTCGGTCCTCGCCCAGCAACATTTTCGTCTCCACCGTCGCCAATTCATGCTCCTTGAGTTCCCAGCCAATCCATCCAACAAATCTTCGGTGTCACAAGACGGCCTGCGCATCGAAGCCTGGACCGACCGCTGCCTCGAACCTTGCGCGCGCTTAATCCAGCGCGCCTATGCCGATCACGTTGATGCGCAAATCAACGACCAATATCGCAGCGAGCTCGGCGCCATGAAATTCCTGCGCAACATCGTTCTGCTCCCTGGTTGTGGACAATTTTTCCCTGACGCCTCCTTCATTGTTCGCCCCGGCCAGGGAGAAAAACCCATTGGCATGGTATTGACTTCCACTGTCGCTCCTGGAGTCGGGCACACTACGCAGATCTGCGTCTTGCCGGGTTATCAGAAAAACGGTTTGGGTCGGAGGCTGATGGAGGCGGCGCTCGCCGCTTTACAACAGCACGGTTACCGCGCCCTCTCCCTCACCGTCACTGCCATCAACGCAAACGCCGTGCGCCTCTACGAAAATCTCGGCTTCCGCACGGTAAAATCCTTCGCAGCCGGCGTCTGGGAACCCTAAAGGGGTCATCAGATGAGGGTCTTGCGACAGCGTAGTTATTGCGGTAAAAGTCGTCCAAATAGAGGTAGCTAAACAGTGAACGCTAAAAATGCTTTCATCGTGTTGCTGGTGCTGATATTCGCCTTAATCGTCCTGATCTCCCTGGATTCGCAGCAGTCGCCCACAGGCGACGTCACACGGAAAGTCACTAGTGTGGCGCCCTCCGACACACCAAGCCAAAGCGCGAGTTTCATAGTGCTGCTACTCCAAAGCTCCTGCCGTTCCCAGCGTGCAAATGTGACCTACACCGATGGAAGCTCAACCGAACAGAAGACCGTCTACGCACCCGCAATTGTCAAAATGTATGTGCAGCAGACAAGCCAAGACTTTTTCGACATTTCCGCGCAAGATGACTCTGAAACTGACGACGAAGGAAACCCGATTTCCGACTGTGTCGACGTACACGTGAGCATTTGGAATCTCGCAGCCACTCCAGGTGTTGAAGGTGATCTCGCCGCCCTAGCTCATAGGCCAATGCGAAAACGTGTGGATTACGTTACCACGCATGGGGCCCTACTTAACCAAGCACAATCCACTGAGAGGTTCGGCATTGCTGACGCATCTTGGAATCCTCAGCGGTGAAACAGTCTCATTCACAGGAACCATATCCTGCGCTACTTCTTCGTTCGCTCCTTCAGCAGTCCCTTCAGTTCCGACATGAATTCTTTCACATCCTTGAAATCCAAATAAACGGATGCAAATCGCACATACGCCACTTTGTCCAGCTTCTTCAGCCGCACCATCAATTGCTCGCCAATCTCCGAAGTCGTCCGTTCCCGGTCCTTCGCTTCATTGACGAATCGCTCCGCGTCATCCACCAACGCTTCCAGCTTCGCCGTCGGTACGGGACGCTTTTCGCACGCTCTCAATAATCCCTGCAAAATTTTGTGGCGGTCGAACTTTTCCCGCCGCCCATCCTTCTTGATCACCATATACGGGATTTCGTCGATGCGTTCATACGTCGTGAACCGCTTGCCGCACTTCAAGCATTCGCGCCGCCGCCGGATTAAATCCCCGGCGCGGCCTTCGCGCGAGTCCACAACTTTGTCATCCAGATGCGAGCAAAATGGGCATTTCACCGTGGAGCCTCGCGCTTCCGCTTCGCCGCATCGGAAATTGACGCGTGTTCGCCGCGTTCTTCGTCCACGGCCTCTTCGCGCGCCAGCCGGCGCAAATCTCCCATCGACCACCCCTCGTGGATCAGCAACGGCACTCCCGCGACACACGCCGCCGCAAAAGTCACCAACCACAATACAATCGCGGCCGCCGCCGCCGGCTCCTTTTCTACTCCAAATATGACGGTGAGGACAAGAAACGTTGCGACTTGGGTGCCGCCGCCGACCGCCGGAAGTTGTACCACCGACCCAACCATCGTAAACGCCAGCACCAGCAGCGCCGCGCGAAAACCGAATTCCCCAATCTGGCCGCTGAAGCTGCGCATCACCAGCAGGTACACCAGCGCCACCACGAACCAATGCACCACTGTATACGCAACAGCCGCTGATAGGTCCCCCGGCGAGCGAATTGCCTGCAACCCTTGGCTGAATCCGTCAATCAGCGTCGCGACTTTGCCGCGCCAGCCACCGTGCTTGCGAAACCCTCCGAGCTGCGACTCCAGTGCCCGCGCGCCATGCAAACGAAAATAAACAAGCACTGCAATCAATCCAATCAGTAGCCAGAAAATTCCCCAGCCAGCAAGCCGTGCATCGTGAACCAGCCGCCCCGCATTCGCTCCCGATCCAGCCAGCGCGTGGCGCGGCAACGCAAACAGCGCCAGAATCGCCAGCACTGCCGTCGCTCCCACGTCGAACACGCGCTCCATCACGTACACGCCGAAACTATCCGCCACGGGCAATTGATCTTTGCGTGCAATCAGCAGCGGACGAACCGGCTCCCCGGCGCGCCCCAGCACAAAAATCGCCGTGAAACCCATAATCGTCGC
>DASYYI010000098.1:0-3150 GCA_035933995.1 Candidatus Acidiferrales bacterium
TCGCTCGAGGAATCGCTGAAGGCGCTCCAGAACGATCACAAATTTTTGCTCAAGGGCGACGTCTTTTCGCAGGATTTGATCAACCTCTGGGTCGAGTACAAAATGAAAAACGAGGTGAACGCGCTCCGCATGCGCCCTCACCCCTACGAATTCATGCTGTACTACGACATTTAGGCCCGCGACAAAAATCGAACGAAAAAGGGCGCGGTCACTCACAGGATCGGGCGCCCTTTTTTATTTTGGAGGAGGAAATGAAGATGACAGCGATTAGTTTCGGCCTTGTCTCGGCGGCGTTGGCAGCGAGTTTTGCGTTCGGCATGATGGTGCAGGCCAAGCGGAATTCGCAAACCGATGCGAAGAAAGATGTGCGCGTGACGGGAATTGGCGGTGTGTTCTTCAAAGCGCACGACGCGATGAAACTCGCTGCCTGGTATCGCGAGCATCTCGGAATTACTTCTGAGGGCGCGGAATCTGGCGCGTATCATCAGTTCGAGTGGCTCGAGAAAGACGATCCATCGAAAACGGGCGGCACGGTATGGGCCGTTTTTCCGGAGACGGCAAAGAATTTTGGCACGAGCAAATCGCCACTGATGATTGATTACCGCGTGGCGAACTTGGAGCGCCTGCTCGCTGAATTGAAAAGCGAAGGCGTGCAAGTGGAAGATAAAATTGAAGACGCGCCGTACGGGCGATTCGGCCATGCGACGGACCCGGAAGGGAATCGCTTCGAGCTCTGGGAGCCGAAATAAGATCACGCGTCTTTTGTATTTGCGATTTTGTTTGTGCGGTCAAGTTCTCCGCTTTGCATAGTGATTCGTAATTCGTTACGCTTCTCTGCGACATGCATTCCGCATTCGCGAACATTCCATTTAACGAGCACTCGTCTGCGGAGGCGAATCTTGCGATTCTGCGCGCGCGGCTTTCGCCGAAGCTGTGGGCCGCGCTTCCGACTTTGCTCGCGCAGGTGCCGAGTCCCGACGACGCGCTGAATTTTCTCGAACGCTATTTACGCGAAGCGCCCGCGAGCGCGACGCGGCATCTGGAAGCGCATCCTGCCGCGCTGCATTATTTGCTTTCGCTTTTCAGTTACAGCCGGTTTCTTTCGGAATCGCTGGTGCAGCAGCCGGAATTAATTCTGTGGCTTGATCGTCGCACACCACACGAAGGACTCGAACGGCGAAAATCGCGCGACGATTTGCTGGAAGATTGCTACCGCTTCTCGACGATGGCGTACGACCTGGCGCCCGCGCTTTTCTTGGCGCGTTTCAAGCGCCGCGAGTATTTGCGCATCACGCTGCGCGACGTCTTGAATCTGGCCACGCTTGCAGAGACGGTACTGGAACTTTCCGATCTCGCCGACGTGCTGATCGAACGCGCGCTGCGGCTCTGCGCGCAGCGTTTGGAGAATCTGTACGGCGTGCCGCAGTGGCGCGATGCGACCGGGCATTTGCAAACCGCGCGGCTCACTGTTTTGTCGCTCGGGAAACTAGGCGGGCAGGAACTGAATTACAGCTCCGACATCGATTTGATTTTTCTCTACGACCACGACGGAGAAACGACAGGAGGCGCATCGGGTGCAATTTCCAATTTGGAATATTTTGTGCGGCTGACGCAGGCGATTCTGAAATTGTTGACGGACGCAACTCCGGAAGGCGTGGTGTTTCGCATCGATTTGCGGCTGCGTCCCGAGGGACACCAGGGCGACATTGCGGTGAGCTTGAATGCGGCGCTCGATTATTACCGCACGCGCGCGCGCGAATGGGAATTGCAAATGCTGATCAAGGCGCGCGTTTCCGCCGGAGAAGCCGCGACGGGCGAAAAGTTCCTGCGCGAAGTTCACGCATTGATTTACCGGCCGGAATTTCATTTTGCCGCCGTGGAAGCAGTCGTCAATGCGCGCGAGGAGATTTCGAGATCGCTGCGTCGGGGAAATTCTCCGACGGAAGATTACGCGGCGGAATGGAACGTAAAATTGTCGCCGGGCGGGATTCGCGACATCGAATTTCTGACTCAATGCTTGCAGCGCATTCACGGCGGGCGCGATTCGTGGCTGACGGGGCGGCGTTCGGGGTCGACTCTTGTTGCGCTGCAACATCTGCATGACAAGGGATATCTGACGCAGCGCGATTTTTTTCGACTTAGCTCGGCGTATCAGTTTCTACGCAAAGTCGAGCACCGCTTGCAGCTTCGCGACGGTCTGCAGGAGCACACGCTGCCGCGCAAGCAAGGCCAGCTGGACCGCATCGCGCGCCGTTGCGGGATTGAACCGGCGGGCGGCAAATCGCCTGGCGAAGAATTGTTGCGGCAAACGCGCGCGCATTTTGAAGAGGTGCGCACGATTTATGAACGCGTGCTGCCTTCCGACAAGCCCGACGCCGTGGATTGGCCGGCGAATTCCGATCATGCTCTGGGAACTTTTTTTGGAAGCGGCGACACTTTGATGGCGCATCTCAGAGCGGACTATCCGGCGCTCGCGGAACGGCTACTCCATTATCGCCGCAAAGGAAATCCGTTAGCACGGCGCGGCGTGGAGAAGTTTCTCGACGCAGCGCTGTTCGCTCCGGCGCTGCTTGGCAAACTCGACGAGCATTTTGATTGGGTTGATCTGGCCGCGCAGCTTTTGTCGCTGAGCGATTTCGCCACGGAAATGCTGATTCGCGATCCGCACGCGATTTGCCACATCACGGAAGGCGACAATGCCGCCGCGCCGCGACTTCCCTTCCAGTCGACGATCGCTTCACTGCGAATCAAGCATCGCGAAGCCGTGCTTCGCGCGGTGGCGCGTTCACTGCTTGGCGAAGCGAAGCCCTTCGATACTTTTGCGGCGCTGACGGGCGCCGCAGAGGAGGCGCTTCGCGGCGCGTTGGTTTTGGCGATGCGGGACGAATCGTCCGGTCGGGAAGATGCCACGACTGGAAATATTTCGCGTGGCGACATTTCGGCCAACGTTATGTCGTTTGGGGCGGCACCATTTGTTGTGATTGCACTGGGGCGCTTGGGCACGCATGAATTCGATATCGGCTCGGACGCGGACATTGTGTTTTTCACGGACGCGGGTGCGAAAGAAAATGAAATTCATGAGTGGCGGCGCGTTGCTGAACGTTTTTTGCATATCGCCGGGAGTTATACGAGCGATGGGCTGCTGCTGCC
>DASYYI010000312.1:0-5474 GCA_035933995.1 Candidatus Acidiferrales bacterium
ATTCAATTGTTGTGCAATCTGCGGCGTAAGATTCTCAACCTGCACGCCTTCCAGCGCTTTGCTGCTATTTTCTCCGGAACCACCTTCTCCTAATGCGGAAGTGCTTGTTCCGCCCTGTTCCGGCAGCTCGCCCAGCGTCACTGGCAACTCAAATGTCTTCCCATCACGGAAGATCTTCAGTTGAACTGGCGTTCCCGGCGCCGTGCTGGCAATGCGTGCCGTCAAATCTCCATAGCCGTTGATCGGTTCGCCGTTCAAACCAAGGATGATATCTCCTCGCTTGATTCCGGCTTTCGCTGCTGGGCTGCCCGCCGTCACGTCGCCAACCAACGCGCCTTCGCCTCCTCCGTTATAATTGAACTCCTTCGCCATTTCCGGAGTCAGCGGATTGATGTAAACGCCCATGTATCCGCGCTCCACTTTCCCGTGCTCGATAATCTGCTCCATGATGTTCCGCGCCATGTTGATCGGAATCGCGAAACCAATTCCTTCGTTTCCGCCTTCTCCGTTCATCGAAGACCCGCTCGAAATGATCGCCGTATTGATTCCCACCAGGTCGCCATGCAAATCGATCATCGCTCCGCCCGAATTTCCCGGATTGATCGCCGCATCGGTTTGAATGAAGTCCTCATAAGCTTGCTTCCCTTGTTCCTGCGTCTCCAGCCCTATGCTGCGGCCGGTGGCGCTCACGATTCCCATCGTCGCCGTTTCCCCGATGCCAAATGGGTCGCCAATCGCGAACACCACGTCGCCCACCTGCAATTTCGAGGAATCTCCCAGAGCAATCGTCGGCAGTCCCGTCGCCTCAATTTTCACCACCGCGATATCCGTCAACGGATCCGTGCCCACCACTTTCCCTGCGTAATTCTTGTTGTTCCACACCACCTTGATGTTCCCGCCGTGCGCCACCACGTGATTGTTCGTCAGTATGTAACCGTCCGAATTGACGATCACGCCCGAACCCAGGCTCGTCTCCCTTTCCGTTTGCGGCCTCGCCGGTCCGCCGAATTGATTCCCGAAAAATTGCTGGAAAAATGGATCGTTGAAGAACCCCGGCATGTTCTGTTGCACCTTGATCACTTTCGTCGTGGATATATTCACCACGGCCGGCAACGCCGGTCGCACTACCGAAGCAAATCCATTGGTGAAACTTCCCAGACGAATCGGGTCCACATTCCCCGCCAGCGTCAGCGGTACTTTCGGCGCGCCCATCACTTTCTGCCCGGCCCACCGCACCGCCCATGTGCCCAAAAACGCTCCGGCGATCAGCGCGGCCATCAGTACGCCTACCCCCACCCACCGCCGTACTTGATACACTTCATTACTCATGTGACTTCATCTCCTTTTTTTACTCTCTCACGGGCGCAATGCCCCAATTGATTAGACGCTCCAGAAGTTCAAATGTATCTTCGATAAATTTCGGCCAAACCAAAAGCATTGATATTGCTATGTTTCCTGTCGTGGAATTTTTCCGTCAGCTCGATTTGCGCGGATGTCATACAGCACCAGCTTTGGACGCCTCGGGCCTATTTTACCGCCGAATTCTCGCCCTTCAACCCAAATTCCCAAATTTGCAACATCCCCGTTTCTTAGATGCAATCGTAAGCCTTCGCGTCTAGTGCTTGCACCGCGTCTCGCGATTTGACAAAATGGCCGCCGCTCAGACGGAACTTCGCAACAGGAGATTCTAAGAGATGAATCGCAAAACTTCCACGCTCGCTGCGGCTCTTTTTGTCGCCGTGGGAATCGCCTTCGCCGCCGCCGCAAAGAATCGTCCCGCTCCTCCTCCCTCCGCAAACGACGCTTTACTCCCGGCTCTCTCCTCCATCGCCGGCCATGGCATGTTGGACATTCACGCCTATCCCGAACTCGAGGATTTGAGCGACGACATCGGTGCGCGTGTCACCGGCTCCCCGCAATGCAACGCCGCCATTCAATGGGGCCTCGACACAATGAAAAAAATCGGCCTGCAAAATGTTCACGCCGAACCCTGGCAAATTTTTCGCGGCTGGACGCGCATTTCCGCCGACGCTGAAGTGATTTCCCCCGCTCCCCACAAATTGATGGTCGATTCCATGGGCTGGGTCGGCTCCACTCCCGCCGGAGGCGTCGACGCGGATCTTGTCACTGTCAACGTTTACAATCTCCAGCAAGAAGAAGAGCAAAATTCCTCCCGCTGGCGCGGCAAAGTCATCATGGCCGTGCAGCAGGGTCCGCGCCCCGAAAACGGCATGGCCGCTTTCGCCCAGTTCGGCCCCTTCCTGAAAAAAGCTCATGACGCGGGCGCTGTCGCCGTCATCGGCGGACAGGGCGGAGGCAAATCTCAGGGCATGCATCTCACGCACACCGGCGCGCTCGGTTTCAACACCTATTACGACATTCCCGTTGTCAGCATCGCCGCCGAAGATCAGGAAATCCTCGAACGTCTCATCGCCCACGGCAAGACCGTCCGTCTCCACATCAATATTCAAAACAAAGTCACAGACGGTCCCGTTGACACCGCCAACGTCGTCGGCGAAATTCCCGGCACCGAGCATCCTGAACAAATCATCGTCGTCGGCGGCCATCTCGATTCCTGGGATCTCGCCGAAGGTTCCACCGACGACGGCGTTGGCGTCGCCACCACTCTCGGCGCCGCCGAAGCCATTGTCCGCTCTGGCTTCAAACCGCTCCGTACCATTCGCTTCGTCCTCTTCACTGGAGAAGAAGAAGGCCTCCTCGGCTCGCTCGCCTACGTGAAAACTCACAAAGCCGACATGCCCAATCACGTCGCCGCCGTCATTCTCGATAACGGCCAGGGCCCTGTCACCGCGCTCAACATGGGCGGACGCGACGACACCGTCGATGCCGCCTCCGAATTCGCTTCCACCCTCGACGCCTTCGGCAAAATCACTGCCAACGACAACACCGAATTCGGCACCGACGCCGGACCCTTCATTCTCGCCGGCCTTCCCGGCATCAATCTCGATCAGGACTCTCCCGAATACCGCTACACCCACCATTCCCCCGTCGACACGTTCGACAAAGTCGACGAAGCCGTTCTCGACCGCGACGCCACCGTTCAGGCCCTCGTCGCTTTCTGGATCGCCGATCGTCCCGAGCGCCTCGCCTCTCCGTGGCCCCCGGAGAAATCCGCCGAAATGCTAATCAAGAATCACGACGACATCTTCCTAAAGCTCTTCGGCCTCTGGCCCTTCGGCAACACTCCGCAGCAATAGAAACGCGTTTGTCATTCCGCTTGCCCTGAGCGTTTTCGGCGAAGGGAGGAGCCACGGGACGAGGAATCTGCTTTTGCCCTCGCGGGTGCCCCATCCTGCCTGCACTGAGCGAATTTCGCGAAGTGAGCGCTTCCGCTTTTGCCTTTGCGGGTGCCCCATCCTGAGCTGTCCTTGCGAAGGGTGGGGTTTTTCCTCGCACACACCTCGAACTTTCTTTGCGGCTGTCACTGTCACCTCGCCCCTTCGGGACGTCTCTCTTCGCATGTTTTTGTTGTCATCCCGAACCCGGCCTGCCCTGACGCAGGAAGGGAGCGCCTTGCGCGAAGGGTGGGGATTTTCCGCGGATACACCTCAAACTTTGCAGTTTCTGTCGCGCGCCACGCAACGAGGAATCTGCTTTCGCCTTTGCCCTTGCGGGTGCCCCATCCTGAGCTGTCCTTGCGAAGGGTGGGGATTCTCTTCGACAGTAGTCGCGTCAGCAGCGTCAGGGCACGGTTTTTTACACTGACGCAGGAAGTGCGATCGTGCCGCAAACTCGCCTTACCTTAATTCTCTTTCCTCTTTGCGCGCTTTCTGCACAAATCGCCGTCATGCTTTCTGTGCTGCGCCTCTATTTTCCACAGTCACCACCAGTTGCCTTCTCCCCAACATCGGCTCATCCTTTTTTTCAAGGGCGGCCGTAGCACTCAGGTCCGCGGGCCTCGCGCTAAACCTCCCTAAAACTAAATCTAAGGAGATTCACCATGGCAACAAGAACTGCCACGCTGTCTGCGCGTGCCAAACACGCCCGTGCATCGCAACGCGCCTCAAAGCGCGCATCCCACGCTTCTCATCTCTCTCATCACCAGCGCAAATGCACCATCTGCCGCCATCCCGATCGCGAAACCATCGAGGAAATGTTTCTTCACTGGCACAGTCCATCGAGCATTTATGTCCGCTTCATGCTTCCCGACCGCTCCACCATCTACGATCACGCCCACGCCACCGGACTTTACGCCAAACGCCGCCGCAATCTGCGTTACGCCCTAGAAAACATCATCGAGCGCTCCGACGAAGCTCCCATCTCCTCCAACGGAATCGTCGCCGCCATCAAAGCCTACGCCTCGCTCACCACTTCCGGCGAATGGATCGAGCCTGCCCGCCGCTTCATTTACACTTCCATCTCGTCGTCCGACGCGTCGCCGCGCGCGGCGGCCCACCCGTCGCCGAATTATTCTCCAAATAAAAACGCACCTTACACTCATCCTCAGCCCCCAAATTATCCATCTGACTATCCAGCTGGCTATGATCCCTCCGACGGCTGGTGGGCCTACAGTGCCGCGCAGTCCCGCCGCGCTGGTTCCGGTTCTTTGACTGACGCCATTCACAGCGCCGCTTCATCCCGGCCCGGAAGGGACATCCCATCTTCCCCCAGCAACGGGAAATCAGCGGATCACCAGCCACAATCACAAAACATCACTCCCACATCTCCAGCGAACACATCCGCGCCCGCCGCCTCCCGCGCGCCACAAACCACCACGCACGGCTCCCCAGCGCCGGCGCACTCAACCACCACCACCACCACTCCTCGCGCGCCGCAACAAACGCCACCGAAAGCCGCCGCGCAACCCGCAAATTCTAATCGGTACAGCTCGGGATTAAAAATCCCGCCAACGCGCACAAAACAAACACTCGCGCCTCATTCTAATCGGTACAAATAACATGGTTCTTCCGCGCATATTTGCGGCCCAATCGGCGAAGGAGGCGCCCACAAACCGAATGCGCTAATATAAGGAAGCACTGGTTCTGTAGACATCACGGTCGCGCAAGCGCCTCGCTGCGAGTTTGTCATTCCGCCCGCCCTGAGGCACGAAGGGAGCCGCCATGCGGCGAGGGACCTGCTTTTTGTCTTTGGCGAGGTTCCGCCAGGATGTCAACAGAGCCAAGAGCATTCTGAAGCGGCATAAGAGGGGAATTAAAGACGATGAAGAGCGCTCCCGTCTACATCATCAGCGCTGTGCGCACGCCGATTGGAAAATTCGGCGGAGGCCTTGCGGATTTTACTGCCCCGGATTTGGGCGTCATCGCCGTCCGCGGCGCGCTGCAGCGTGCGTTTCGCGACGAATTGCCGCCCGAACGTCAGCCGGGAATCGCCGGGAAAATAGAAGACAGCATCAAGCAAGCCACCGAAAACACTCTTAACCAAAAATCATCTCGCGACTCAGTGCCTCGCGAATTTCCCTATCACGTCGACGAATTAATTTTCGGCAACGCGCG
>DASYYI010000100.1:0-1650 GCA_035933995.1 Candidatus Acidiferrales bacterium
TCTTCGGCTACGCCGCCAAGCTGAGGCAATCGTTGCTGGCAGCCTGAGTATTGAGCCGTTCCTTCCAGAACTGATCCCGGCGGCGACTGGCATGGATGCAGCGCAAAGCCAGTATATTTTCGGCACCGGGTTTGCCCCAGAACATGCCCGATTGTTTGCACCGGGAACCGATCACCGTCTTGCAGCCGGCCTCGATGACCCCGGAACCGATGAAGAGGCCCTGCCGGCGAAAGGTCCGGTATTGCATCCTTTCGATATTATGAACGAAGTAGCCCAGTGCTTCGTAAACCTCCTGAGCTTGGGGCTTGCCGGCGCATTCCTGGCGGGTTTCCTCAATGAGGTTTTTGACACCGTTACCCAGTAGGCGCCGGACCCAGCGGCTGCGCCGAGCCTTATATTCCGGGTGTTCTTTGCTCCCCAAGAGCGCCGCCACCACGTCTCCGGCATGGTCGGCCCCATGATAAAAGTCAACGATCTGGATCGCGTCCTTGAAGTTCAGGTGGCCCATGTTTTCCAGGCCCTCGGCTCCATCCACCAGGAAGACGGCTTTTTGGGCTTGGCCCAGGCCACGACGGATGGCTTCCTGGCGCAGCAGTGGGCCAAACTCCTCCACCGGCCCCATGCTGGAGACATAGGTGGTGGATTCGTAGTCCCGCACCGGGTGGCCCTTTTCGTCGGTTTTATGCTGGGTGAAGACGCACCCCAGGTAGGCCGAGCGGGTTTTGGCGGTGCCGTCGGGCTGCTTGCCCTTGCGCCCTTCCAGTTCCTCTTTGCGCATCGGCACGCCGGTCGCATCCGCGCTGATATAGAAAACCGGCACGGGCTTGGCCTCGGGCAGAGGCTTGAGGGCCTCGCGTTCCTGCCAGGTCTGCGCGGCGGCTCCGACCTGCTGAACCAAGCGCTGGATCTGGCGAGCCGAGATGTGAATGCCGCCGGTTTCTTTGAGATGTTCCTCGGCCTGTTGGTAGCTGTCTTGATCGGCTCCTTCCAAACACACCAGCCGAGCCAAGGCCGGGGTCTTGCCGCCGCCTTCCAAACCCAGGGCTGCATCGGTCGGATAATGTCCCAACAGCTTGCCCTCATGATAGTAGTAATCACGCTGGATTTTGAAGGATCCGAAGATGCAATCGACAGCGAGTTCCACGCGACCCTTGCGCCCATAACCGGGCTTGGGTTGGTAGGCGGCATCGATTCGATCGGCCAGTTTTTGGAACAGATGCCCCATCAACTGATTGGTGGATTTGAAAACTGCCGCCCGCAACAGCACTTCGAAGTCCAGCTCCTCAACGGCGAGTTGACCGGGGTCGGTGGCCAAGAAACGCGTCATTAGCTGTTGGATCTCCTCATTCTGGGCGAGGAGAAGCTCGGGTGTGAGGTCTTTTTTTTTGAGCCACTGGCTATGGCTTCGCGCGTTTTGGCGATGACCCGCTGGGCATATTCTTCGGTCAGGGACTCAAAATGTTTGTAGCCCGCAATGGCCTCCTGAACGGTGGCGACCTGATCGCGAGGGACATAGCGAGTAACGTTCTTTCCGTTTTCGCGGGCTTGGAGTTTGTAAAAAGGACCGGTGGAACTTTCTTTAATGACCGAAAGCTTTCCGCGTTCCATGGTTTGAATCTTGGCGATTTGGTGGAGGATAGAATGCAATGG
>DASYYI010000101.1:0-2991 GCA_035933995.1 Candidatus Acidiferrales bacterium
GGGGAGCCCGCAGTGATCTTGGACAGACCGCAGTCGACTGACCGCAGCAAACCCCAATTCCTTGGCGCGACCATCCTGCCGGGAAACGGCATGAACTTGCTTCAGGTCAGAGCCTATTTGCCGGGCAAAGGCGACATTGACGTAATCAACGCCCCGAGTTTGCCCGAAGCCAAAGACCTTCTCGAAAATCAAAACGATGCTTTTGGCAACAAGAGTTTTTCCATGGGCGGCGCAATCCTCTTGCCGTATCCAAATCGAATCCGCGGAAAGCTCTCTGCCGACGGAAAGATTATTGAGACCGCGATCGGCAACCAGCCGCTATCGCTTCCGGCGAATTGGAAGGGCAAGAAACCCGGTGCTGAAGTTCACGCGATGCACGGCTTAATTATGTCCGCGCATTTCGAGGATGTGAAATTCCACAACGGCCCAACGGAGTCCACGGTATCTGGTTTTTTGCACGGTGGGAATTTTGACGGCCACTGGCCCTCCAACACGGACGTCAGCGTGCGGATGATTTTGAAAAACACCGCACTGGACGTCATCGTCACGGCCAAAAACGTCGGAAACGAAAAGTTGCCCATGGCCATAAGTTTCCATCCTTATTTCCGCTTTCCCAGCGGCAATCGGGCGCAAGCAAGGCTGCACTTGCCCGCCGACATGCGCACACTCGTGAACAATTACGATGACGTTTTCCCAACGGGGAAAGTGGTACCCGTCAAGGGCACGCCATACGATTTTACCGCTCCTGACGGCGCAGCCCTTGGGCCCACGCTCTACATGGATGATTGCTTTACGGATCTCAAGCGCAACGCCGCCGGAAACGCGGTTATCGATGTTGTCGATCCCGCTGCGAAATATGGCCTTCGCATCACGGCGCTCTCGCCGCAAATCAAAGCCATTCAAGCTTACGCGCCGCCGGACAAGGATTTTATCGTCCTCGAACCGCAGTTCAACTTGGCGGATCCTTTCAACACAAAAATTTGGGGGCGCAGAAATACCGGCATGGATTGGCTGGCGCCCGGACAGTCCGTATCGTGGCACGTCAGGTTGGAGCTGTTTATTCCCGGACGATAGCGCCAGCCAATCCGATAACCTCGCGTTGGTCTGTGCGCAGCGCGCGTCGAAGCGTCTTTTCCATTGTAGTGTGCTGGCTAGCTCATAGAGGAGGCTGCATGGATTCGTACCGTCGCCGTGTGATCGTTTCGGGCGCCATATTTTGGTTTTTACTTATGCCTGCGTTGGCAAACGCGCAAGGGACTCTCGAGGACTACCAGCGCGCGCAGCGTTTCATGGGCGGCAACATGCGCTCGATCGTCTCCGTCGCTGATATTCGTCCCACGTGGATCGAGGGCAGTGACCGCTTCTGGTACCGCAGCGATGGCCCGAAAGGCTCGGAGTTCATCTTGGTAGACGCCGTGAAGAATACCAGCGCCCCTGCGTTCGATCATGCGCGGCTGGCGGAGGCTCTATCGCGTGCCGCTCGGCAGCCTTACGAAGCCACCCACTTGCCCTTCTACAGTTTCGAATACACCGATAAAGAGAGTGCGATCCGTTTCCAGATCGAAGACGTCGAGTGGACCTGTAAACTCACAAATTACGAATGCACGAAAAGTCCGCGCCCAAAAGAAGATCCATACGAGAACGTCTCCCCAAACGGCCGTTGGGCGGCCTACTTGAAGGACCACAATTTATTTCTTCGTGACACTTCAACCGGAGAGATCGTCCAGTTGACGCGCGACGGCGTGCCTGGATGGGATTACGCGACGCCGCTTCCAGACCTTCGCACCCTCGTCACGGAGGGAATTCAACGCGGCGAAGACGCCAAGGAACGTCCGGAAGTATTTTGGTCGCCCGATTCCTCGAAGTTGATCACCTTCCGGATCGATTCGCGCAATGCCGGACGCTTTACGACCTTGCAGTTTGTCCCGCCCGGTCAGCTTCGGCCCAAGGCTTATGATTACGTTTACCCGTTGCCCGGCGAGGCCCTCCCGCATGCGCAAGTGATGGTCTTCGATGTATTGTCCGGCAAGCGAGTCGACGTGAAGACAGCTCCTCTCGACCTCGAGTTTCAGGGTGGCCCCGGCTATTTTCGGTGGTTCCCCGATAACAAGAGTTTCTTCTACGAGCGCGGCACGCGCGGAAACAAAGAAACTCAACTGCGAATTGTCGACGCCGAAACAGGCGACGAGAAAGTTTTGATCAGCGAACAGGACGGCCTGTACATCGATCCCGGCGAACATTTCTTCCGTTATATTCCTGACAACGGAGGAATTCTCTGGTCCTCTGAAAAAGACGGATGGAACCAGTTGTACTTGTACGATGACCAGGGCCACTTCAAGAATCAGGTCACGAAAGGCTCTTGGGTCGTCCGCCAAATTGAGAGTATCGACGCCAAAAACCATCAAGTTTATTTTCTGGCCAGCGGCCGCGAGAAAAATGAAGATCCGTATCTCACCCATCTCTACCGCGTGAATCTCGATGGTTCCGGCCTTACCCTCCTCACTCCAGAAAACGCGAATCACACCGTAAGCGTTTCGCCCGACGGTCAATATTTCGTTGACAACTATTCGCGCGTCGATTTGCCGGGCGAATCAGTGCTTCGCAGCAGCAAGGACGGCTCCATAATTCGCGTCCTCGAAAAAACCGATGTAAGCGGGCTGCAAAAAATGGGATGGAAAAGTCCCGAGCCGTTCGAAGGCAAGGCGCTGGACAACACCACAGACCTCTACGGCGTAATCGTGCGTCCTACAAACTTCGACCCGTCGAAGAAATATCCGATCGTCGAGCAGGTTTACACGGGCCCGCAGGGATTCTTCGTGCCTAAATCATTCGGCGCGGCATTGCGTCTTCAATCCATGGCGGAACTGGGATTCGTTGTGGTCATGGTTGACGGTCGCGGCACCACCGGGCGTTCTCGCGCTTTCCACGAATTTTCCTATCACAACCTCGGCGGTTCATTCGCCGATCACGTCGCGATGATCAAGCAGATGG
>DASYYI010000143.1:0-2385 GCA_035933995.1 Candidatus Acidiferrales bacterium
AAATCCGCAAATATACTGTCGAGTTCACGGGCGTTGAGTTTTGCACGAAACGGACGTGCGTCGATTGGTTTAAGGATGAAGCTTTTCCCCTTTCGCGAGCATTTCGAGGATCGCCTTCATGCGTTTCTCTCGCGTCCCGGCTTTGTGGGCGGTTTGCAAGCGCCATGCAATCGCATAAGTGTTCACTTTATTCAAGGATCTGAAAAATGCTTTGGCTTTCTTGTTGCGCGCCAGCGCCTTGAGAAAGTCCTCGGGAGTTTGCATGGCGCTCGGCGAATCGTAGGCCTTTTCCCAGCGGCCGTCGGCCTTTGCGGCTTCCACCTGCTTCAGGCCTGCCGGTTTCATTTTGTGCGCCTTCAAAAGACGCGCCACGTGATGGATGTTCCTTTTCGACCAAATGCTTTTCGACCGCCGTGGCGCGAATTTACGCAGCCACGACTTGTCGTCATACCTTTGGACTTGGCCGTCGATCCATCCGTAGCAGAGCGCTTCATCCAGAGCTTCGTCGTAGGCGACCGAATCGATGCCCGAATGCTTCTTGAAGAATCGCAGCCAAATGCCGCTGGAATCCGCATGATGCTTTGCGAGCCATCGTTCCCATTCCTTGGCCGATCGAAACGAAAGAGTCTCTTGGTTTGTTGAGGCGCTCACCACGCCGCTTTTCCTAACATTCGAGCCTCACGCAAGCGGGTCGAAGGAATCCATGTAAGCGGGAATCGTCACAGGCCAGTGCAATTGCTGCTGCACGGTTCCGCGAAAGGCTTGCGCAGCCGGCGGGTCTCCGTGGACAAGATAAAGCTGCTTGGGCGGCGCGGTGAAGCCGGAAAGCCAGCGGACGATTTCGCCGCGATCGCCGTGTGCGGAAAACTGGCTGACTTCGGTGATTTCCGCGCGCACGGGAACGTCTTCGCCGTGAATGCGGGCGACCTTTGCGCCCTCGAGCAAAAGGCGGCCGAGCGTGCCATCGCCTTGATAGCCGGCGAGAATGATGGCGTTGCGCGAGTCGGGCAGTCGCCGCGCGAGATGATGCAAAATGCGCCCGCCCGTGCACATGCCGCTCGCGGACATGATTCTGCATGGCGTGACGATGCTGTTGATTTGCTTCGATTCCTGAGGCGTGCGCGTCATGTGGACCTCGTGGACGTTCAGGGGATCGTGATTGCCGGTTTGTTCTTCGCGCGTGAACTGTAGGCTGTGGTCTTCCTTGTGGCGCACATACAGGCCGGTGACGTTGATGGCCATGGGGCTGTCGATATACGTGGGCAATTTGGGAATCTGCTGGCGCTCTTCGAGCTGGCGCAAAATGTACATCAGCGTTTGCGTGCGTCCCACGGCGAACGCGGGAATCACGATTATGCCGCCGCGGTTGACGACGCGATTCACGATTGCGGCGATGGCGTCGTAGGGCGAATCCGTGGGGTGGTCGCGATCGCCGTAAGTCGATTCGCAGAGAATGTAGTCGGCCTTGGCGATAGGCTCGGGATCGTTCAGGATGGGCTGATTGTAACGGCCCACGTCGCCGGAAAAAACGACGACGCTGGATTTTCCGTTTTCCGTGATGGTGATTTGCAGCGACGACGACCCGAGGATGTGCCCCGCGTCCGTCGGTTTCACCGTGAATTGCGGGCTGATGGTGAACGGGTCCTTGCGCGGAATCTCCTGAAAACGCGTGAGCGCGGCCTGCGCGTCAGCAACGGTGTAAAGGGGGAGCGCGGGCTTGTGGCTCGAGTAGCCTTTTTTCGTCGCGTACTGCGCGTCCTCTTCCTGCAAATGCGCTGAATCCGGAAGGAGCAATTCGCAAAGTTCGCGCGTCGCCGCGTTGGCGTAAATCGGCCCGCGAAAACCGTCGCGCACGATGCGCGGCAAATATCCCGTGTGATCAATGTGTGCGTGCGTCAGGACGATCCAGTCGATCGTCGAGGGATCGATGGGCAGTTGATCCCAGTTGCGCTGCCTCAACGGTTTCGGACCCTGGAAGAGCCCGCAATCAACCAGCAAGCGTTTCCCGCCCGCTTCGACCAAATATTTTGAGCCGGTGACCGTTCCAACCGCGCCGAGAAAAGTGATTTTCGCCATAGGGCGCGTATTTTAGCTGAAAGCAGCGCAGAGAACGGAAAATTGTTTCGCTTCCGCCGCGAAAAATCACTCGTTATTGGCGTGCGCGCTTTTTTTGCACATTCCGCGCGGAATTGTTAGGCTGTCGTGCTGCAAAGTGCGCGCAGGATTCGCGCGGATAAGGCATCGCGAGATGAGATTTCCATTTGCTGCGGTGGCACTGGCGCTCGTGGCCATCGTCGCGTCATTATTCGCTCCGCCGGTTGCGCACGCGCAGGGCTTGCCGTCGCAATCGTTGGCGCGCGGAACGTGGGAACTCGAGCCATTTGT
>DASYYI010000145.1:0-18973 GCA_035933995.1 Candidatus Acidiferrales bacterium
GATGCCGCAATCGCCGGAACTGTCGGGCTCGGTGAGACGCATTTCGCCGCTGCCGCCGCCGAAGAGAGTACGGAAAGCCTCGCCAAAATTGCGATTGATGACGGTGAAAGCCTCTTCGAATTTCTGCCGTGAGACAGTATCGAGCTCGGTGATGGCCTGCTGCGTGTTTTGAATGGACTGGACGAGGTCGTCGCGCTCGCGCGTGAGGAAAGTGTTGCGCTGATCGCAGTCCTGATACTCCTCGAGAGCCATCATGTTGACAGGCCCCATGGATTCGAGACGTTCTTTGATGCCCATGTAGCTGGCTTCTGTGGTGACCAATTCTTCGCCGGTGAGAAGCTGCTCTTGTTGCGCGATCAATTCTTCGGGCTGAGCGCTGGCTTCGGAAACACAGGTTTGGCGGAGATGTTCGCGATCGGAATCGTTGCGGGCTTTTTCGATTTCGTGGTGGGTGCGACTGGCGCGCACTTCGTCGAGTGAAACGCGTCGCGCGCGGAGGTTCTCATCAAGAGCCGCGGCACGTTCGCGCTGGGAATTCCATTGTTGTTCGAGCTGGACCTGACGCTGCTCGAACTGCGATTTCTCGGCGCGATAGTGTTCGACCTGCTGCTGGAGCTGGGAATTGCTCGATTCGCGTTCGGTTTTCTCCCGCGCGAGCGCATCGCGCTGGCCAGTGAGTGTTGTTAGACGTTCGAGGGCCTGGCTTGATTCCTCGGCGAGACGTGACTCGAGCGTTTCGGCGTTTGCGAGACGTTCCGCCATGGCGGCCAATTCCTCGCGGCGGGACGCGAGTTCGGCTTGCTGCGTGAGAACATTTTCGCGCAGGGCGGAAAGACGTTCGGCGGCCGCGGCGGCTTCCTGCTCAGCGGTGGCGCGAGAGACTAGGGTCTGTTCGCTTAGGAGACGAGCTTCGGAAGCGCGGGCGCGGGCCTGCTCGGCTTCGGCGTGGAGGCGAGCGGCTTCGTGCTGCGCTTCAGCAACCTGCTGCCCGACTCGCGCAAGATCTTCGCGGGCCTGTTCGAACTGATGGAACGCACCGACGCGAGTTTTCTCGGCTTCGACATGCGCGGCGAGTTTCTGTTCGAGTTCGCCTTCGATGCGGCGCTGGTCTTCCTGTGTACGCACCAGTTCGGCCTGCGTTTCGGAAGCGAGGCGTTCGAGGCGAACGACTTCGGCTTCGTGCATGCGCAATTCGCGTTTCAGAGCGAGCGGGCCGGCTTCGCCGGGGCGGCCGCCGGTGACCATGCGGCCGTGATAGCACGTGCCGTCGAGCGTTACGAAATACTGCTGCGGATTTTCGCGAGCAAGTTTTTCGGCTTCGGATGCGGTTTCAATCAAATAAGCGCCTTCCAGCTTGGACAAGAATTGTTTTGCGGCGGGGCCTAGAGGGTCGCGGAATTCGACGAGGCGATCAAGGCGAGAAACGATGCCCGTCGAGGAAAGAGATGCTGATTCGGGCCGGGGCTCGTACTTCATTTGGCGCAGGGAATCGACGAAGAAAGTGGCGCGACCGCCCATCTCTTCGCGCAAAAGGCTGATACCGGCGCGAGCGTGATCGAAAGTTTCGACGACGACGTATTCCAGTTCATCGCGGAGGAATTGCTCGATTGCGCCTTCGTACTGTTCCTCGACTTCCGCGTAATCGGCGAGGACTCCGACGGCACGGAAGCCGCGCGAATCGGCGTCGCCGTTCACGGCGAAAAGTTTTTGCACTGCTTCGGCCGTGTATGCGCGGTCGTTGAGAATTTGTTCGAGCGAGCCGCGACGGGCGCGCTCGGCGGAAAGATCATCGCGCAATTTTTCGTTGTGCTGGGCGATTTCCTGATGAGCGCGGCGCGTTGCGGCAAGGGACTCCTGTGCGTTGCGCACTTGCCCGGCGAGTTCCAGCGCGTTTGCTTCGGCTTCGCGATGGCGGGTTTCGGCTGCCTGAACTTTTTCGGCTTGGGATGAACGCTCGCTTTCGAGGCGAGATAAGTTCTCCTGCCGTTGCGCCTGCTCGATGGCGATGCGGGCGGCCTGATCTTCGGCCTGGAGGGATTCGACCTGCGCGCGCACGGAATCTTCGCCGCTGCGGGACGCGGCGTCGCGAAGAGTGGCAATGTGCTGCTCGATGGCGACCTGCTCGGCGATGCCGGATTCAATTTGGCGCGCGAAATTCTGGAGGCGCGAATCGAGTTGCGCGGATTCGGCGCGCAATGAAGCGACGCCTTCGCGATGTGCCGTGAGACGCGTTTCGATTTGCGCGGCCTGCGCTTCCGACTGCGCGATCTCCGCAGCGAGCTGATTGACGCGCGAATCGATCTGCGCAGCTTGCTCGCGGTTAAAGGAAATGCGATTTTCGGCGCGGTCAAGTTCGAGCGCGGACTGATTAAGAAGATTCTGAAGCTGGCGCAACTCGTTTTCGAGTTCGTAATTGCGGGCGTTGAGGCGCTCCTGCTCGGACTCGAGTTCGCGGATCGCAGCGCTCTCGGCATTTTCGGAGGCAATCATTTCGCCGAGGACTGCTTCCAGGCGCTCGGCTTCGGATTCAAGGTGGTGCGCTTTGCTGGCGAGGACTGTGCGCATGAGGCCGCGCATTTCTTCGCGCAATTCGGCGTAGCGGCGGGCTTTTGACGCCTGGCGCTTCAGGGAAGCGAGCTGTTTTTCGACTTCGACGAGAATGTCGTTGACGCGGGAGAGATTTACTTTCGAGGCTTCGAGTTTCGCTTCGGCAAGGCGGCGCTTGGTTTTGTAAACAGTGATGCCGGCGGCTTCTTCGATGAGCGCGCGGCGATCCATGGGCCGCGAATTCAGGATTTGACCGATGCGGCCCTGCTCGATGATGGCGTAGGAATCAGGGCCGAGGCCCATGCCCATGAAGAGTTCTTGAACGTCGCGCAAACGGGCGACGCGGCCATTGATGAGATATTCACTTTGGCCGGAGCGATAGAGGCGGCGGCCCACGACGACTTCGCCGGGCTTGACGTTGACAGCGGGCTTGTCCTGCGAGCGCTTCTTCCAGTGCTTGTCGGGTTTCGACGCGGCGTCCGCGACGGCGAGCTCGGCGGATTCGGCAACGGGTCCCTCCAGTTCCGCTGAAGCAGGTTCGGCGGGAATGGCGGCGGAATCCTCGGGGCTATTTTCTGGGAAGCTTTCAGGCTTGTCGCCAAAGACTTTCGCGACAGCGTCGGCAAGTTCCGGGTCAACTAATGTGAGAGAGACTTCGGAGATGCCCATCGGCGGACGCTTGACGGTGCCGTTGAAAATGCAGTCGGACATGCGCTCGGCGCGAAGCATTTTGTGGCTTTGCTCGCCGAGAACCCAGGAGATGGCGTCGACGACGTTTGATTTGCCGCAGCCATTGGGGCCGATGATGCACGTGACGCCGCTGCCGCTGAAGACGATTTGCGTCTTCTCGCAGAAGGATTTGAAGCCCAACAATTCGACTTTACGCAGTTTGAGCACGCTGCTCCTCAGAAATAGCCTGGCTCTTCCCTATGATGCACGGAAGCAGCCTGAATTTTGTAACTTCCAGCAGAGGATTTTGAGACAAAAATCGTGGCGGGTCGCAGTGTGCGGGCCCAGCCGTCTGGCGCATCAGATCGGCGGTGATGCGAAAGAAGATAGCATGGGGCCAAAGGCGTGTAAAGCATTTGGCGGCGGAATGTGCCCGAATGTTGCCCTATGGGAAGGCCGTTAAATTGTGTGGAGTTTATTTCAAATGCTCCTGGTACCAGGCGACGATGCGGTTGAGGCGGTCCAGTTGATGCTTTTCTTCGCGGAAGCCGTGATTTTCGCGCGGATACTCGACAAGCTCGGCCGGCGCACCATAAAACTTGAGCCCGCGATAGAGGCCGGTACTTTGGCCGAGAGGGTCAGTGGTATCGGCTTGGCCCTGAAGGATCAGGATGGGCGTGTGGGCGTTCTTCAGATAGAGATAAGGCGAGTGCTTGAGCATGTCTTCTGAGTTGTTATAGGGCAGGCCCCAGAACCATTTGTCATAGGAGGGGCCATTTTCCGTTTCGAATTCGGCGACCAGATCGACCATGCCGGCGCCAGAAACAGCGGCCTTGAAGCGATTGGTCTGGGTGATGGCCCATTCGGCCATGTAGCCGCCGTACGACCAGCCGCCAATGCCGAGACGATTCGGATCGGCGATGCCTTGTTTGACGAGGTAATCTACGCCGGCCATGACGTCCTTGAAATCGGCGCCGCCCCAATCGGCGCGATTCATCTCAACGAATTTCTCGCCATAGCCCGTGGAACCGCGAATATTGAAATAAGCGACGGCGAAGCCGTGCGCGGCGAGGAGTTGGCCCCAAGTATCGACGGAATCGGACCATGCGCCCGTGGGGCCGCCGTGAACGAGAACGACAAGAGGCATGGCGCCCGTGCCGGAATAATCGAGCGGCTTCAGGAGTTCGCCTTCGATTTCGAGGCCGTCGAAGCTGCGGTAATGAAAGAAGCTGGGTTTCGAAAGAATTACGGAATCCCAACTGGAATTGAGATGCGTGACGCGTTCAGGCGACCCGTTCGGCGCAGTGAGATAAATTTCAGGAGGAGCGGTTGCAGCGCCGCCAACGAATGCGATTGTTCCGGAGGACGCGATGGCGAAGGCATGCGGATTGGGGACGATGTTATTGATAATTTTCGCCGAACCATCCGCGCCGATGGAATACAGCGTTGTTTTGAATCCAGTTTCAGCGGCGGCCATCAAGCTGCCGTCGGGCCTCCATTCGATGCCACGCAAAGGGCGATCAAGGGAGGTGCCAGTGAGGTTGCGGCTTGGATCGCCGGGTTGCGAGTTGATCGACCGGACGTAAAGGTCGGTGGGCTCAGGTCCGTCGACGCGCGCGCCGGCGTAGGCGACGTGCTTACCGTCGGGAGAAACGCGAATGTCGCCGAATGGGCCTTTCGGCGCGAAGAGCAAGGACATTTTGCCGTCGGCGACATTGACGGAGAAGATGCGGTTCGTGTCGTCGTCGGATTCGGGATGATCGGTGGCGGAGATGATGAGGCGGTCTCCACTGGGCATCCATTGTGTTTCTCTGACCTGCCATTTTTCGTCGGTCAGCGCACGAGTTTTTTTCGTTGCGAGGTCAAGGATCCAGATGCGGGCGTGCTTGTTGTCATGATCAACGACGATGGCGTCGTCCTTGTCTTTTTCTTTTTTCTGTTCCGCGGCGGTCGGTTCGTCCGGAGCGACGAAGGCGATTTGTTTGCCGTCCGGGGACCATTCGAAGGAGGCGATGTTGCGCTTGCCTTCTGTGATGGCGTAGGCATCGCCGCCATTGGAAGGCATCAGATAGATCTGGCGAAATTCGTCTCGATTGGAGAGGAAGGCGAGGAATTTGCCGTCTGGCGACCAGCGCGGCGAGTTGTCGATTTTCTCGGAGAAGGTGTACTGGCGGACTTGGCGCGTCGCGACGTCCATCATCCAAATGTGCTGCGAATTATTTGTGGCCTTCGGAGGCTCACTGACGGTGAAGGCGAGGCGCGCGCCGTCAGGCGAGAACCGCAGGTCGGAGATGCGGTGCAAATTCAAGGCTTGTTCGGGAGTCAGGCGTTGACTGGCAGCTGAATCGGCTGCTTTTCGCGGCTTCGCGAGAGCCAGGGGGCTGGCGAGCAATAGAATCGCAAATGTGCGGGCAAGAAAGCGCGTTTTCATGATGGCTCCAGGCTGACCGGACAATGTAGTGATGCGCAGCGCATTCGTCAATTGTCATTTGGGGGTGGTATTTGGGCCGCGATTTGGGAACGGCCGGAGCGAGCACGTTGACTTGCGGATACGTCGAACATAGGATGCGGGCGGGATGGCGGCTATGTTCCGCTTAAGATTGATGGAGGGTGAGTGAATTCAATGCCAAGTGTTCCGCGTGGCAGGAGTTTTGCAATCGCTATCGCGGCGTATGCGTTGATCATTTGCCTGACGGCGATTCGTTCGGGGCCTCCGCCTGCGAAAAGCGCGGATGCTCCTGCGGATGAATTTTCGAGTGCGCGGGCGCGAATGGTTCTGCAAAAACTCGTGGGCGATGGCGTGCCGCATCCTGTAGGCAGCGAACAGAGCAGCGTGGTGCGCTCGCGCATTGTTTCTGAATTGACGCAGCTTGGCTATCAGCCGCAAGTCCGCGGTGGCTTTGCGTGCGACGCGTATGGGACATGCGCTGAAGTGAAGAACGTGGTTGCGCGTCTCGACGGGCAGGAAACAGGACCGGCGGTGATGGTGGCGGCGCACTACGATTCGGTTCCGGCGGGCCCGGGGGCTTCCGACGACGGAGTTGGCGCTGCGAGCGTTCTGGAAATTGCGCGCGCGCTGAAGATGTCCGCACCTGCGAAGCATCCGGTGATTTTTCTGATTGATGAAGGCGAAGAGGCGGGTCTGCTGGGTGCGGAAGCTTTTGTGGCCGGGGATCCGTGGGCGAAGGACGTGCGCGCTGCGGTGAACATGGATAATCGCGGCACTTCCGGACCGAGCGCGATGTTCGAGACGGGCAGCGCGAATGGCTGGTTGATGCGGATGTATGCGAAGACTGTCCATCATCCAGACGCGACGTCAATTTTTTACGCGGTTTACAAGCTGCTGCCGAACGACACGGATTTCACGGTGTTCAAGCGCGCGGGATATCAGGGATTCAATTTTGCGTTCATTGGCGATGTGGCGCACTACCACACTCCGCTCGATGATTTCGCGAATGCGAGCGCGAACAGTATTCAGCAAGAGGGCGGCAGCGCGCTGGCAGCCTTGCGCGCGTTGGCAAATTCGAATTTGCAATTCGGCGGCGATTCCGAGGCGGTGTTTTTCGACCTCTTTGGCTGGAAGACGATTTGGTGGCCGGCGCAGACGACCATTTATTTTGCCGCGTTGTCGCTGGCGCTGCTGGTTATTGAAATCATGATTCTGCTGCGCCGCGGACAAATGCGGATGAAGAATTTCCTGTGGGGAGTTGTCAGCTGGCCCGTGATGATTCTTGCGAGTGGAATCGTTGGAGGGATTCTTTATTTTCTGCTTCGCGCAGCGGGCGCATTGCCGACGCCATGGGTTGCGCATCCGGCGCCGATGCTGATTGCATTTTGGGCATTAGGATTTTTGGTTGCCGCGACTCTCGGGCTGACCTTCTGGCGATTTGCAGGCTTCTGGGGTTTATGGAGCGGCGTGTGGATTTGGTGGGTGATGGCTGCCGTTGTCCTGGGACTGCTGGCGCCAGCGTACAGTTACATTTTCGTGGTGCCTGTACTGGCGGCGGGAATTTGCGGGCTGGCAATACCTTTTGAGCGAAGCGATGGAGGCTTTGCGGGTGCGGTTGCCGCAATTGTTCCGGCGATAGTCGCCGCGGCCATCGCGATCGAGGCGATTTGGTTTCTGTACGACGCGCTGGGCGGAATCTCGCTGATTGTGATCGCAGTGCTCGTCGCGCTGATTTCAACGCCGGTCGCGCCGCTGGCCGGGACTGTTTCGGCAGGGAAGCGGTGGTTTGTTCCTGGCGTTTTGTTGGCTGCCGTGATCATCGGGGCGGGAGTCGCTCTATTTGTGCCTTTTTTCTCCGCGAACTCGCCAGAGAGTCTTAATCTCGAATATTTTCAGAGTGCCGACAGCGGTAAGACCTACTGGATGGCCAATCCTGCATCGGAGCGGTTGCCGCGCAGTCTAATCAACGTGGGAGATTTCTCGAACAAAAGGCGGCCGGTTTATCCGTGGAGCTCGAGGGGCGCGTTCGCCGCGAATGCGCCGGCACTGAACTTGGCTGCGCCAGTGCTGACGATTCGGAGCGCGTCGTCTTTGGGAGGGAAATGGCGCTATGACGTTCTGCTGCGGTCGCCCCGCGGCGCGTCGGTGATCTCGCTCGCGTTTCCGCCGGATGCGGGCGTCGAATCCGTTTCCATGCAAGGACAGGCGATTCCGGAACTGGCGTCGCGCATGCTTCGTTACACGCATGGATGGCGGCCGTACACGTGCAGGAGCCTGCCGGCTGAAGGCGTTGAAATGCAATTCACGCTGGCGAGCGCGAAGCCGGTGGAATTATTTTTGCTCGATGAAAGTTTCGGTCTGCCGCCGCAGGGCGCGTTTTTGCAGCGTGCGCGGCCAGCGACGGCGGTGCCGATTCAGGACGGTGACACGACTTTGGTCACGCGGCACGTCACGCTAAAGCCTAGTAGAGATGCGCTAGACATCAGCATTCCTGGTAGTGACTCAGATTGACGTAGTTAGGTCAGTTTCCGATTACCCGACCACCAGGACTTGGCTAACTTTAGGTAAGTCTCTCGAACGTACTTGCACTCCCGTGATGATGTTTCCGACTTCTTCCCGCTTGCCGCCAGCGATACGCACACCAGGCAATCAAGAGGGCTGATAAGCCTGAAATCATTGGCAAGGGAGGCCAGCTATAAGGAATTATCATTTGCTTGATGGTGGCGAGCACGAAGAAAGTCAGCGCAATCCTGTCGAGAAATGTGGTC
This sequence comes from Candidatus Acidiferrales bacterium, assembly GCA_035933995.1. Taxonomy (GTDB): domain Bacteria; phylum Acidobacteriota; class Terriglobia; order Acidiferrales; family UBA7541; genus DAHUXN01. The sequence goes on from DASYYI010000145.1 coordinate 8,434, forward strand.
GGCGCTGGATGATTTCCGAGGAATCTCCAAGTAAGCGCAAGTACTATGACACAGACGAACAGAATCTCCCCCGCTTGCATCCGCGTAAGTCTGTGATAAGGAATCGAAGAAGAAGGGTTCGTTCCAAACGCAAGCACGGCGAGGCTCTTGAACAGAGCGGGGACGCAGAAAAATCCAAATCCGATGGATGCCCATCGGTTGGCGGTGAGGAACAGAATGACAGTGGCCAGACAAACCATGCCCCAAGACACAAACGGTCCATAGTTACCGTAAGCTGGAGCGCCTGCTGGTAGCGTAGAAATTCCTCCGAACGCCAGCACTAAGACAAGAAATCCGGCAACCAATCCGAGGCCTAGTCGCATTCCGCTTACAACTTTCACTCTGGTAGTGCGATTGTCAGGCCGCAACATGTAGGGGTCGACGGGAAAAGTCGGCGAGGGCTGTAATAAGCGGCGAAAGAATGGAAACATCAATGTCGAAGATAACACCGAGTCAAAGTTGTGGGCAAGGGTGGCACTCGGATTCTGCCTAGTGCCTGGTTAACGTGCTGACCGGAAACTAGGTCGCTGCGGTATTCTCGCCCCGTTTGCCAGCCGTTAGAGGCTCGGCTAGAATGGCCAGTTCACGGAGCAGAGATTTTTTCGTGAAGGGCGACGCAGAACCTGATGAGCGAATCACGCATTGCGCAGAAGACGGAGAAGAGCGCCGGGATGGGCGAGATCCTGCTCGAAAACACGCTGAGCAATCGCAAAGAAGTTTTTGCGCCGCTGCATCCGGGAGAGGTTCGCATGTACACGTGCGGGCCGACCGTATACGACTACGCGCACATCGGAAATTACCGGACGTTCGTCTTTCAGGATATTTTGCGAAGATTTCTGCGTTCGCGCGGCTTTCACATGAACCATGTGATGAATTTGACGGACGTCGACGACCGGATTATCCAAAATGCGGCGGAAAAGGGCATCAGCATTTTCGATTACACGGCGAAATACATTCAGGCGTTCAAGGAAGATATGGCCGCGTTGAGTCTGGAAACGCCGGAGCATCTGATCCGCGCGACGGATCATATCGACGACATGGTCACGCTGATCGAGAAGCTGGATGCGAAAGGGATGACGTACCGAAGTGACGGGTCGATTTACTACCGCATCGCGAAGTTCCCAGATTACGGCAAGCTCTCGAAAGTGGATTTAAGCGGGATTCAAGCTGGTGCGCGCGTGGAAGTGGACCGTTACGAGAAAGCGGATGCGCGGGATTTCGCGTTGTGGAAATCGCCGAAGCCGGGCGAGCATTTCTGGGAAACGCGCATCGGGCCGGGGCGTCCGGGGTGGCACATTGAATGCTCGGCGATGGCGATGAAATATTTGGGCGAGACGCTGGACATTCACACAGGCGGAGCGGATTTAACATTTCCGCATCACGAAAACGAGATTGCGCAGAGCGAAGGCGTGACCGGCCATCCGTTTGTGAAGTATTGGCTGCACGCGGAGCATTTGATTATCGATGGCGAGAAGATGTCGAAGTCGCTCGGGAATTTCTACACGCTGCGCGATTTGCTGAAGAAGGGGCACAAGCCGTCGACGATTCGCTACATGCTCGCTTCCGTGCCTTACCGGCGGCAGCTTAATTTTACGGGGGAGAGCATTCAGCAAGCGGCTAGTTCGGTGGAGCGGCTGCGGAATTTTGTGGCGCGAATCAAGGATGGAAAGCTTCCAACGGGCGCGAATCCGGGGATGGCTGCGCGAGCGCAGAAAGCGGAAGCGGATTTCGAGGCGGGGCTTGCGGACGATTTGAATACGGCGGTGGCGTTGGCGGCGATATTTGATCTGGTGCGCGATGTGAACACAGCCATCGACCGCGGCGAATTTCGCCAGCAGGACGCGCCGCGCGTGCTGGCGGCGATGGAAAAATTTGACGCGATTTTCGCCATAATTGAAGATAACGATGCGGCGAAGGTTCGCGCGCTGGGATTTGAATCCGGCGCACCGGAGATGGGCGCGACAGAAATCGACGCTCTGGTTGCTGAACGGCAGCGTGCGCGCAAGGAACGAAACTTCAAGCGCGCGGACGAGATCCGCCAGGAACTGGCGGAACGTGGTATTCTTCTGGAAGATACCCGCGAAGGCGGGATACGCTGGAAAAAAAAGTGAACCTGCAATTTCAAACCCCGACCTCGTGGCACAGTGTGCCTTCCCGCCAGAGGCCCAGCCTGTTTGGCGTTGACTAACGACCCTTCCTCCATTTGCACCGCATCGCCGATGAATTCCTCGGGCGACGCAAAGAAATCCAAATTCAGGAGGAAGAAATGAAAAAAGCTACGGGTTGGAGATTGCCTCGCTTGATAACGAAGCTTCCGGGGCCGAAGGCCAAGAAGCTCGTTGGAAGAGATGCGAAATTCGTTTCGTCGTCGTATACGCGCAGCTATCCGCTGGTGGCCAAGCGTGGACGCGGAGCGGTGATCGAAGACGTCGATGGCAACCGGTTTCTCGATTTCGCCGCGGGAATCGCGGTGGTTGCGACGGGCCATTGCCATCCTGCTGTCGTCGCCGCGATTCAGAAGCAGGCTTCGCAACTGATTCACATGTCGGGCACGGATTTTTATTACGAGAATATGGTGGAGTTGGCGGAGAAATTGGCATCCATCGCGCCCGGCAAAGACGCCAAGCGCGTTTACTTCGGCAATTCGGGCACCGAAGCGATCGAAGCGGCAATGAAGTTGGCGCGCTATCACACCAAGCGTGACAAATTCATCGCGTTTTATGGATGCTTTCACGGGCGCACGATGGGCTCGCTGTCGCTGACCGCAAGTAAATCCGTTCAGCGCAAGGGATTCGGGCCGCTGCTCGGCGGCGTGGCGCATATTCCATATCCAAATCCGTACCGCGATCCGGGCCAGAGTGAGGAATCTTCGACGGAACAGTGTCTGGAGTTCCTCGAAGATCAAGTTTTTCACCGGCTAACGGATCCTGCAGATGTAGCGGCGATTTTTGTGGAGCCGATTCAAGGCGAAGGCGGATACGTCTCCGCGCCCGCGGCGTTTCTGCGGGAGTTGCAGAGGATTTGCCGCAAGCACGGGATTCTGCTTGTTGCCGATGAAGTGCAGTGCGGAATGGGGCGAACCGGGAAGTGGTGGGCTTCGGATCATGCGGGAATCGACCCGGATATTGTTTGTGTCGCCAAGGGAATCGCGTCAGGCATGCCGCTGTGCGCGACGATTGCTCGCGCGAGTATTATGAACTGGCCGCCCGGTGCGCACGCTTCGACGTTTGGCGGCAATCCGATTTGCGTGGCCGCCTCGCTGGCGACGATTGACCTGGTAGAACGGAAATACATGGCGAACGCCGCTCGAATGGGCGAGTTCATAATGGAGCGGCTGGCCGATTGGGGCGAGCGTTATCCGATTGTCGGAGATGTTCGCGGCAAGGGGTTGATGATTGGAATCGAAATCGTGCGCGACCAAAACACAAAAGAGAAGGCGCCTGACTTGCGGAACAAAATCGTGGACCGGGCGTTTTACAAAGGGCTGCTGATTCTCGGCGCGGGGGAAAATTCAATACGGTTGGCGCCGCCGCTTGTGATTGACGAAGAACAGGCGGAATATGCTGTTCGCACGCTTGGGCAGTGTGTAGAGGAAGTGCAGCGGTCGCGTTAGCGGGTTGTTGAAAAATGCCAGATGCAGGCACCGCAAGTTCGGCTGCTTGCGTCTTGCCGGGAGGCAACCGTGGCATGGTGCACCGGCACAAGACAGGAGGAGAAAGATTGAAGGCTGCTGTACTGCATGAGCTCGGGAAAGCACCGCGATTCGAGGAGTTTGCTGAGCCGACAGCGGGCAAGGATGAAGCGGTTGTGCGCGTCCGTGTGGCGTCACTCAAAGCCATCGACAAACAGCTTGCCAGCGGCTCGCACTATGCCAGCCCCCGTGAATTACCTGTGGTGTGCGGAGTGGATGGAGTTGGGGACCTCGAGGACGGCACGCGGGTATTCTTTGGTGGGCCGAGAAGGCCTTATGGGGCCATGGCAGAGCGAACCGTGGTACCACGCGCGTTTTGCTTCCCCATTCCCTCCGGCATTCATGACGACACTGCGGCAGCGCTACCGAACCCGGGTGTTTCTGCTTGGCTATCACTCACGCACCGCGCGAAACTTGCGCCGGGCGAGACCGTGCTCATCCTGGGTGCAACAGGAGTCACAGGACAGCTCGCCGTGCAAGTCGCGAAGCTGCTCGGGGCTAAGCGCGTGACAGGTGCGGGACGCAACGAGCGCGTGCTCGGCAGGCTCCGCGAACTGGGCGCGGACGCGACGATCCAGCTTGACCAGCCCGCCGATTCCCTGAAGGAGGCATTCGCGCGCGAGGCGGGAGACACGGGTTTTGACGTCATTATCGACTACTTGTGGGGGCGTCCTACGGAGGCCCTCCTTGCGGCGATTACAAAGCCGGAATTTGCCGCAATAACGAAGGAGACGCGTTTAGTACAGGTGGGCGAGAGTGCTGGACCGACAATCTTGTTGCCCGCTGCGGTCTTACGCAGCACGGCATTGACGATCCTCGGGACTGCGGGGGTACCTTCGCGCGAGATATTGATGGATGCCATGCAACAGGTTATGGCGCGGGCGGCGCGCGGGGAACTTCGCATCGAGACCGAGCGAGTTCCTCTGGCAGACATTGAAAGGGCATGGCAACGGCAGGAACAATCCGGCCGCAGAATCGTGGTGATACCGTGAGCCGGCCCGAGAATAGACAGGCAGATCGCCGGTCCGCTAGAGCGTTAGAAAACTTGTAAGGAGAAGAATTGCCTCGTATTTTGGATGTCGGTTGCGGTCAGCAAAAATATCCGGGGTCGATAGGTATCGACATGAATCCGGACACCGCGGCCGATGTCCTTTGCCATTTGGATGAAGGCTCATTGCCGTTCCGCGACAACGCCTTCGACGAAGTCCATGCGACGCATTTGATCGAGCACGTCGACAATATTATTCGCACCGTTGAGGAATTTCACCGTGTAACGCGCGCGGGCGGGATTATCGTGCTGATCACGCCGCATTACACGGACTTCAGTTCTTTTTGCGACCCAACTCACAAGTGGCATTTGAATAGTTTCTCGTTCCGGTATTTTTACCCCGAGGGAATTCACGGCCACGACCACTGGTATTCTCGCGTTCGCTTGCGGCAGCGGCGGCTTCGCGTGAGGTTGTTGCAGTTGTGGCGGTATTTGGGGTTCGAATTTCTGGTCAACCATTCGGTGCGTTTCCGGCGATTTTGGGAATTCTATTTGTGCTATGTGATTCGCGGAAAAGTGATGGAATTCGAGTTGGAGGTTATAAAATAGGAAATGCCGCTGATTTCGCGAGCGATTTTTGGCTACGTGCGCTTTGCGGCTCGCCATGGGCTGGCTGAATCGCACGATGGGGAATCATCGAAAGACGCGGCGCGCCGGACTGGAATTCACGGCGAGACATACGCGTATTGGTATTTGCGAAGGCACGGATACGTTTTCGTAGCGCGGAATTACCGGATTCCGGACGATAAAGGCGAAATCGATTTGGTGGGCTACGATGGGTCTGTACTGGCTTTTGTAGAAGTGAAGACGCGGACTGGAACGGAAGAGCATCCGGGGCAACCCGAAGAAGCCATAACTGCCGAAAAGCGCAGGCATCTGGAACGAATGGCAAAGCGATTCATGGCCGAGCGGCGTGCGCGCGACGTTTCCTGGCGGTTCGATCTTGTGGCGATTGAGAGCCGTGCCGGGCGAGCGCCGGAGGTTCGTCTGTACAAGAATGCCTTTGCAGCAGGGAATTGAAATTTCACTCGGTGAGAAGGGAGTAAAGATTGCCCGATCTACGTAAGGATCCGATAACAGGCCGGTGGGTGATTATTTCGAGCGAGCGCGGTAAAAGGCCGTCCGATTTCGTCCGCGAGAGCGTGCAGATGAAAGGGGGCTCGTTCTGCCCGTTCTGTCCTGGCAACGAGATGAAAACGCCGCCAGAGATTCTGGCCTATGGAAGAAACGGAAGCGGAAAGGACACGCCGGGGTGGACCGTGCGCGTGGTTCCGAATAAATTTCCGGCGCTTGGGATTGAAGGAAATCTCGACCGGCAAGGCGAGGGATTGTTCGACCGCATGAACGGAATCGGCGCGCATGAAGTGATTATTGAAACGCCGGACCATCAAAGCACACTCGCGATGCTGCCGGAAAAAGCTCTTGAGGAAGTGCTGTGGGCGTACCGTGATCGCGTTCTGGATCTGAAAAATGACAAACGCTTTCGATATATCCTGCTGTTCAAAAACCATGGGGAAGCGGCGGGAGCGTCACTTGAACACACGCATTCACAATTAATCGCCCTGCCGATTGTCCCGAAGCGCGTCCGCGAGGAAGTAGATAATTCCCGGCGATACTACGACGTGAAAGAACGGTGCATTTTCTGCGACATGATCCGGCAGGAAATCGAGACCGGCGCGCGCGTGATTCTCAGCAACGACCAGTTCATCGCGTTGGCTCCGTACGCGCCGCGATTTCCCTTCGAGACGTGGATTCTGCCGCTGCAGCACCACTCGTCATTCGAAAATCAAGCGAGTCCGGTTTACACGAGCCTGGCAAAACTGTTTCATGATTTCCTGGGCCGCCTGGACGCGGTGCTGAACCGGCCTGCGTATAATTACGTGATCCACACGTCGCCGATCGGGGAGGAAATCAACGATCATTATCACTGGCATGTGGAAATGATGCCGAAGCTGACGCGCGTGGCAGGTTTCGAGTGGGGAACGGGTTTTTATATCAATCCCACGCCACCGGAAGAGGCGGCGCGGTTTCTGCGCGAGGCCCAACCTTAAAGAGCTAGACCAATACTTCAGGTACTTCCATTCTGCCGCCACGGAAGGCGGATTCGAACGCGGCGACGCATTTGGGATCGAAATCGCTGCCGGCGCCCTTCAGGATGATGTCACGCGCTTCGAACGGAGACATCGCTTTGCGGTAGGGACGATCGCTCACCAGCGCGTCGTAAACATCGGCCACTGTGATGATGCGCGCTTCAATGGGAATGTCTTCGCCCTTGGTGGGATGATAGCCCGAGCCATCGAATTTATCGTGATGGGCAAGAATAATCGGGAGCACGCGGCGCAACGTTCCGCCGACGGCCACGGGGCGGAGGGCTTCCACGCCCCTGGGCAAATGCGCTTGCACTTCGGTCAGTTCGTCTTCCGAAAGCCGCGCGGATTTGTAGAGGATGTTGCGGCTGACTTCGAGCTTTCCGATATCGTGGAGAAGAGCGGCGGCACGTACGTCTTCAATTTGTTCGTCCGGCATACCCATTTCAGCCGCCATGCGCGCGGCGTAAACCGAAACGCGGAACGAATGATTCTGGGTATATTTGTCGTTGGAGATGACCTGACAGAGGATTTGCAGCACGCCGAAATACGTTTCGCGCAACTCGGTCATGCCCGCTTCCTTCACTTCGTAAAGAGTGCCCATGGCATAGGCAGTTACGATGAGGAAGCCGCCCCAGATGGCTACATCCGACCAGCCGATTAAGTGGCGCATGGTGACGCCCAAACCGGAGGCCAGCGCTACCGGGTTCATTATGTTAAGCCATGAGACGATTAATATGGATGCGACAGCGGTTTGCACGGCACGCGTCCGGCCGAAGTAGTATGCCGCAAAAAGCGTGGGGAGGTTATAGAACGTCAGAACTAGACGTTCTCCCGCCACGAAGAAATTGATCACCGCGGCGAAGGCGATAATCGAGAATATCAACAGCAGCTCTTTGTTGAGCGCCATGAGACGGGACATCAGTGGCTTGTTCAAGAGCTTATCCTCCGCGGATGAATCTTTTTCGATCTGCGGGCTGGTGTTGCGACCGCTCTAAATCGTAACAATGCAGTCTGTTTGGCGGTGTTGTTTGTCGGGTGCATTGCTCTATCCATACAACTGTACTAAGCGCGGGAGGCGCCTGTACCGAAGAACAGGCGCCGCGAATGGTATTTTGACAGCGCTGATGGTACTTTGGGCGGCAGGGCTGAAGAAGCGGCGCGGACAAGGAGAAACAAATGACGTGGGGCCAGAGACGAACGTTGGTGATCCTGCTGGTTATTGCGGCCGTGGTGCTGTTCATCTGGATTGTTCCGCACTGGACGTTTATGAGCGGCGAGACGATTTCGTCCAATTCCGTTCTCGTTCTCGACTTGAACGGATCTATTGAAGAGCAACGTGCCACAGACCTTTCGAGTATTTTCTTCGGCTCGCCAACGCTTGTGCTTCATGAAATCAACGACGCCATCGATACCGCACGGACGGATCCCCGAATCGAGGGGCTCGTTGTAAGAATCGGCCCTCTGGAGACCGGGTGGGCAAAGCTCGAAGAAATTCATGCTCATCTTCTGGCGTTCCACGCGAGCGGGAAGCCGAGCATCTGTTATTTGGGATACGACGGGGAAGAGAACGCGGAATATTACGTTGCCACCGGATGCGATCAGATTTGGCTGACGCCCTCCAATCCACTCGACGTTCGCGGGATGATGGCTGAAGCGACGTTCTTGCGCGGTACGCTCGATAAATTGAAGATCGTTCCGGATTTTTATCACATCGCGGAATTCAAGACCGCAACGAACCAGTACACGGAGAAAAAATTCACTCCCGCGCATCGAGAAGAGGTGGAATCGCTTCTCACCAGCGTCTATGACCGATATCTAACGGAAGTTTCGTCGGCGCGCCGCATAGATCGCGCGCATTTTGCGGACCTGGTGCAAAAGGGACCTTTCTTGCCGCACGACGCGATGCAAGACAAGCTCGTGGACCGTCTGGCGTACTGGGATGAAGTGCAGGATTTTTTTCGTCAGAAGACCGGGGAGTGGAACCCCGTGGGTTTCGCGCAATATCGCCAGGGATTAAGCGACGGGAGCGGACCCAGGATAGCGATCATCTACGCGTCGGGGGAAATTGTATCGGGCGCTTCGCAGATAACTCCGGGCGGTACGGTCGTCATGGGTGGCGATTCGGTGGCGGCCGAGATCCGAGAGGCGCGGACCGATTCGAGCATCCGCGCGATAGTTCTTCGCGTCGATTCGCCGGGCGGTTCAGCGTTGGCGAGCGAAGTGATTCGACGGGAAGTGCAGTTGGCGCGCAAGAAGAAGCCCGTCGTCGTTTCCATGTCGGATGTGGCAGCTTCCGGCGGATACTGGATTTCCATGTCGGCCGATAAAATCATCGCGGATCCGGGAACGATTACGGCGTCGATCGGCGTACTGAGCGGAAAGATGAATATTTCCGGGTTATATAAACTTCTCGGACTGAGTACCGACTACGTCTCGACGAGCGACAATGCAACGCTCTATTCTTCGCAACAGGATTTCACTCCGGCGCAGCAGTTGATAGTCCAAAAGATGCTTCACGACGTTTATACAAGTTTCACGCAGGGTGTGGCGCAAGGGCGCGGATTGCCGATTGCCACGGTAGAGAAAATCGCCAAAGGGCGGGTATGGAGCGGCGAGCAGGCCAAGGGCTTGGGCCTTGTCGATGATTTGGGCGGCGCGGATCGAGCAGTCACGGTGGCAAAGGAGCTTGCGCACATTCCGGTCAATCGTTCCGTGGAAATCGTGCGTCTGCCGAAGGAAAAGACGCTTTTCGATTTATTTCTCGAGCGCAGCGAGGGCCAGGTGATTTCGCATGGAGAAGACTACAGCTCCATTCAATCGCTCGTGCACCGCATGTCGTCGATGGTGCAAGCTGAGCCCGTGCGTGCGCAGATGCCGTATGTGCTAAGAATTCGTTGAGGCCGCACGCGCTGTATACCTGCGTCCAAATCGCTGGTTGACCTGACGCTAGTTTCGCTATACTTAGCACGTCCCTCGGGCGCGGTACCCAAGTGGTAAGGGAGAGGTCTGCAAAACCTTTATACGCGAGTTCGATTCTCGCCCGCGCCTCCAACGTTTCACCCTTAACTTCAATCTAATTAATGGCGTCGAATTTTTGTCGCGACTAAGACGACACTTCAAATGCTCTTCTTGAGCGCTCAGACGCGAAACCAGGGCTAAGATAGCAAGAGGAACAAGCTTGAGTGGAAGCGAAGATCGGGAAAGCGAGAAAGCTCGATGGGGTGAAACCATCCACCTTGGGTTGACTTGGAGCCAAATGTGACGTCTTTTTATGCGCTCGCTCTGGCTGTCCTTCTGGCAGCGTTGCCTTTCGGCCGAGCCGCGGGCGGCGCGTCGCGCGGACGCGATGTCCCCGCAGTGCAAGATGGTGAGGACCAGGGACTGGTCCCCGACAATTCGGTTCGCAAGATTTTACCTGACTTCGCCGAAGTAACGCCGACTCTCTACCGTGGCGCTCAGGCTTCGCACGAAGGCTTCCGTAAACTCGCCACAATGGGCGTCAAAATCGTCATCGACCTGCGCGGCAACCGTAAGAGCGAACGCAAATTCGTGAACAGTCTCGGCATGAGTTATATTCCCATGGGCTGGGAGTGTTCATTTCCAAAAGATAAAACCTTCGCGGAATTCCTCACCTTGATTGTCGACAATCCTGGCACGAAAATCTTTGTCCAC
>DASYYI010000169.1:0-3171 GCA_035933995.1 Candidatus Acidiferrales bacterium
TCTTCCGGCAATATGCGGGATTGCCTTCCGCAGAAGCGGCAGCGCCTCTTCACAGCGACCCTGCTCGGCGAGTTGGAGGCCGCGTTGAGCCGACGCGGTGGCATCGTATGCCGCTGGCTTCTTCGAGGTTTGCGCGGCGGAACAATTCGCAAGCCAACCCACCGCGAGAACGGCGGCTAAAATTATCTCCACACTTTTATTCGTCGCATCGAGGCATGTTTGGGAAAAATATCGCATGGCAGATTATACCGCTAGAACGTGACCTGAATGGGACGACCTTCGAATACAATGTGCCGCGTCGCTTGCTCGAGCTTCACTTCGATTTGCCGCCGCGCGGGCGGCAAGATGCGCGAGCCTTCGGCAAGATGCAGCGACAAGATGCGCCGCGAATCATTCCACACCATTTTCATCCCCATCCAATCACCTTTGCGATAGTTGAAAGACTTGCCGTCGTCTTCGTAAAGAGAAAACGAGCCATCGGCTCCCGGATAGATGGTGACGGAGAGCGGGCCGTCCACTTTCTCGTCCGTATATTGCTTCACTGGGCCGAGCGGCAAGATCGCTCCCGCGCGAACGTACAGCGGCATCGTCTCCAAATCCACATCGCGCGCTATTTCGCGGCCTCCTTCTGTGCGCTCGCCGGTCCAGAAATCGTACCAACTCCCGCGAGGCAGATAAACGCGCCGCGAAGTCGCGCCTTTTTCAAACACGGGCGCGACAAGCACGTCCCGGCCCCACAAATATTCATCATCACGCGCCACCGCCACCGGATCATCGGGATAATGCAGCCACAGCGCGCGCATGACCGGCATGCCGGTCGTCGCGCATTCGCGCACCGCGCTGTATAGGTACGGCAGCATGCGGTAACGAAGTTCCATATACTTGCGGCAGATGGGCTCAACCTGCGCGTTGTGCAACTGGCTCGCGTCGGGAATCGCGGCCCCGCCGTAGTTGCTGATCTCGACGGGGCCCGGATCGCCCGTGTCCCATCCCCACGGCAATCGCAATTTCCATGTCCGCCCGTGGCAACGAAACAGCGTGCAGAACGCGCCAAACTGGAACCACCTCAGATAAAGCTCGGCGGTGAATTCTTTTGTCGGCACGAAACCACCAATGTCCGTGCCCCAGTAGGGAATGCCCGACAGCGCCGTGTTGATCGCATTCGGTATGTGAACTTTCAACGTTTCCCACGTCGAGTACACGTCGCCCGACCACAAGAACGATGCGTAACGCTGCATGCCCGCGTATCCGTTGCGATGCAACGCGTAGGGGCGTTCATTGGGGCGATCGATCTGCGGACCCTCCCAGTACATTCGATTGCGCGTCAGGCGCGACGCGATGTCCAGAGGATCGCCTTCATCCGGCCACCAGCCATCCACGCCCATGGCAAAATCTTTGCGGTGCGCATCCCAGTAACAGCTCGCTTCCTCCTCGTCGAACCGCGCGAGGCCGCATGGATCGTGAACTGTTCCGCGAAGCTTCCGCGTCAGGATCACCACGTGCAGTACGGCGCGGAAATTATCCTTGTGGAATTCGTCGAGGATTTCCTTTGGGTCGGGAAAGACGCGCGAATTCCAGGAGAACGACCCGTTCTCGGTGTTCCATCCCGATGGGCAGAAACCTGTCCCCAAATAAATCAGCGCATCGCACGGAAGTTTCTTCTCACGAAACGTTTTCGCTTCGGTCAGAATTTCCTCGCGACTCGCGAGCGTGCGGTGAGACTGTTGATAACCCAGCGACCACAGCGGCGGCATTTCCGCGTGCCCCGTAAGGCGCGCGTATTCCGCCATGATTGTTGCGGGCTTGCGTGACGCCACGAAAAAAATATCCAGCGGAAGCGCGGCGTCCGGGCTCTCTGGCTGAAACTTGCTTTCAGCGCCTGCTAAATCAAACGTTCCGAACGGTTGGTGAATAAACATCGCCCACCCCGCGGTTCCAATGAGCCACGGAATCGGAACGCGCCCGCCATGCGTCGCGAGCTTGTAGCCTCCCTGGCCGCTGCGCATCGTTTCAATCGAGCCGCGCCGGTCAAATTGCGGGCCGCCCTCACCGAGCGCGAGAATCGGCGACTCTCCGGTGACGAACGAAATGACGCCCGTCCCTTCGTCTACGGTGATCTTCTGAATCGGCTCAGCCGCGGCCGTCTCGATTGTGAAAGTGAGCGGCGCGGGGGTGATGCGCAGATTTACATCGCCGAGTTTGATGGTTCGCGCGCCCGCTGCTCCGCGCATCGTTGCAACCGGCGTCCCCCAAGACTCGCGCACAAGCGATCCATCCGTGGGAATCGTCGCGACGCGACCATTCTTAATCGGCAGGATGCTCAGCCGGAATGTATTCTTGCTCACGGAGCCGATCTGAATTTCAACATCCTGGCCGGCAATGCGCAGAACATCGTCGGCGCGCGCTTGTTCTTCCGGCAGCAGAAACGCTGCACACGCCGCGCTCATGCCTTTCAAAACTTCCCTGCGGTCGTATCCTTTTTTCATGCGCTCGTTCGCCTTCACTCGCCTATGGTTTTCCTCGCAGCTCCAACCACGTGGTTCCCTTGTGCAACGGAACAACAAAAGCTCCGCGTTCAAGCATGAACGACTTATCGAGTTGATACGCGCCGACGCCTCTTATTTTCGCGGGCTGCTCCACGCGGAGATAAGCAGTTGGCGTGAATTCCGTCGCGGGCGCCAACCCGAGCCGGACGGTACCGGTTTTGGAGTTTATCTCCACGGCGTCGAAGTTTCCCGCGTCAAGCGTCAGCCAAAGTCCCAAAGAAGCCGCGTACACACGCATGCGAAACGAATCGAGCGGCGTCACTCTGATGGCATTGCCCTGGGTTTTAATGTTCCCGCCGAACGCGAGCCAGCCGAATTCGGGGTGATCCACAATATATGTAGCTGTGTTCAACGCGTGGCCGAAGAAATTCGGACCATAGTCACCGGAGTAGGGATCGAATTTCAGCATGTCGGGAAACGCGTGGAACGCGGCTGAGGCGAATCCCTGCTGGTCGATATCCGTAAGAGCTCCCATCGTGCCGCCGTAACCGACGCGCAGGAGATAGAAATCGTCCGGGTGCTCGCGATACTCGGCGAGCAGCGGAATCGCATTGATGCCCGAGCCGTAATGATGGAGCTGCCGCTCGAGCCGCTGGACTTTCGCGGCATAAACAAAATCCCAATA
>DASYYI010000171.1:0-4272 GCA_035933995.1 Candidatus Acidiferrales bacterium
AAGATTTGAAGCTCATCAGCGACATTCAGAGCACGGAGCCGAAGTGGATCGCACCGAAGGGATCGATGGAGTAATGTGGGGAGTAGTCTCGCGCATTTTGAAACGACGGACATGCTAGCCCTGGAAAGCGTTCGCGTACGCTCGGAAGGCCGCATTGCGCGGATTGTGCTCGACCGTCCGCCGATGAACGTGATGAACATTGCGATGATGCGCGAGATCCACGCAGTGGTCGAGGAATTGGGTTCGGAAATGGATTTTCTTGTTTTTCAGGGCGCGGGGGAGAAGGGTTTTTCGGCGGGCGCAGAAGTGGCGGATCATACGCCAGAGCGCATCGAGGGTATGCTCCACGCATTTCACGGAATCTTCCGCGAAATATGGAGCAGTCGGTTCATCACCATTGCCGCCGTGCACGGGTACTGCTTGGGAGGCGGCTGCGAACTGGCAACGTTCTGCGATTTCGTCGTCGCGACGGAATCGGCGAAATTCGGCCAGCCTGAAATCAAGCTCGGCTGCTTTCCGCCCATGGCGATGATTACGTTTCCGAAGCTGATCGGGATGCGCGCGGCCATGGATCTGATATTGAGCGGCCGAACGATTTCCGCGCGCGAAGCGCAACGTCTTGGACTTATTTCGCGGGTAGTCGCGGATAGTGAGTTGGAGAATACTGTTGCGGCGTTACTCGGAGAGCTCGGCGCGCTCAGTCCGGCGGTCTTGGGGATGACGCGGCGTACATTGTTGGAAAGAAGCGGATTCGATTTCGAGCGCAGCCTCGCTACCGTCGAGGAATTATATTTGCGCGATCTGATGAGAACGGAAGACGTGCGGGAAGGCATTCGCGCGTTCCTCGAAAAGCGTGCTCCCGTCTGGCAGGGAAAGTGAGCCAAATCGCGCCGTTACAAATTGAAATGCATTCGAGAAGGGAAGCGCAGGAAAATGCCTGAAGACTTGCTCGCAAATCTGGAGATCACTCCCGCCGAAGTGAAACAACAGCTCGACCGCGGCGAGAGATTATTTTTTGTGGACGTGCGCGAGCCGTGGGAACACCAGCTCTGCCATATCGAAGGTTCAAAACTGATTCCGCTTGGACAGATCCCCGCAAGCTTGGGCGAATTCGAATCGGCGGATAGCGCCATACTTTTCTGTCACAGCGGCCGGCGGAGTCTCGACGCTGCGGCGTGGTTGCGTTCCCAAGGAGTTTCGGGCGCTCGGTCGATGGCGGGCGGGATTGACCGATGGTCACAGGAAATCGATCCGCGCGTGCCGCGTTACTGAAAGGCGAGCAAGAGTGGCGAAATCAAAAATCAAATTTTGGCATAAACCGACATGAACCTCCTGCCGTAAAGCAAGAGGTCTCTTGCTCGAACGCGGGGTGAAACTGGAACTGCGAGATATTGCCCAAGATCGCTTGACGGTAGCGGAACTGGAACGGCTGATCGGCAAACGGGATTACCGATTGTTCTTGAATACGCGAAATGAGATGTATCGTCAGCAGAACATGAAGGAAAATCCGCCGTCGCGTGCGGACGCTTTGAAAATGATGGCTGCGGAGCCCAATCTGATTCGCAGGCCGGTCGTAATTTCGGGAACGAAAATCGTGCTTGGGTACGATGAAGAAGCGTTGAAGAAACTCACCTAGGAGATTTGTGAATAAAGAACTCATGCATTTGCGCGTGAATGGCGAGGAGCGCGAAATCGCCATTGCGCCGAATCGTCTCCTGCTCGACGCCCTGCGTGAAGATCTTGGCCTCACAGGTTCGAAGCGCGGCTGCGATGATTCGAGTTGCGGCTGCTGCGCGGTGCTCATCGACGGCGCTCCGATGCTGTCCTGCGTCGCACTTGCGGTCAGCTACGAAGGGCGCGAAATCACAACGGTGGAAGGACTCGGCGGCCCAGGTGAACTCGATCCCGTGCAGGAAGGCTATGCGGAAATGGGCGGCGCGCAATGCGGCTATTGCACACCAGGGTTCATGATTGCCACAAAAGCCCTGCTCGATCGCAACCCAGAGCCTTCAATGGAGGAGATTCGCGAAGCCCTCTCCGGCAACCTTTGCCGCTGCACGGGCTACATGCAAATCTACGAGTCGGTGAAATACGCGATTGAAAAGCTGCGCGCGAAGTCCGCGACGCAGGTTCCGGCAGCGCGCTGACCATGGCGAAAAATACCAACGGCTACAACATCATCGGCAAGCCCATGGCGATGACGGATGCTCGCGCAAAAGTCACCGGCCTCGGGAAGTATGCTGACGATCTTTCGGTCCCCGGAATGCTGATCGGGAAAATTCTGCATTCGCCCTATGCGCATGCGCGCATTCGTTCGATTGATACTTCGCAAGCCGAAGCGCTCGCCGGAGTAAAAGTCACCGCCACTGGCGAAGACGCGCGCAATCCTTACGGCATTCTGCCAATCGGCCACGACGAACGCGCGTTCGCGCTCGGCAAGGCCCTCTACATTGGCGACAACATAGCCGCCGTCGCAGCCACCACTCCTGAAATCGCGGAACAGGCGCTCGATTTAATCCGAGTCGACTACGAACAACTGCCGGGGTGGTTCGATCCCGAGGAGTCCATGAAAGCGTCTTCGAACTGGATCAATGAAGAGCGCCCGCAAAATATCGAGAAGGAGTATCACCACATCTTCGGCGATCCGGAAAAGGGTTTTGGCGAGGCGGATTTCATTGCGGAAGAGCGTTATTACGCGGGCGAAGTGAATCAGGCCGCCATGGAGCCTCATGCAACTCTGGCGGTTTGGGAGCCGGACAATCGCCTCACGGTCCATTCCTCCACGCAAGTGCCGTTCTACCTGCATCGCACCATCGCATCCGTTTGCGAAATGCCGATGAGTCAAATTCGCGTTATCAAGCCGCTGATCGGCGGCGGATTCGGCGGCAAGAGCGAAATCATTCCTCTGGAAGTGGCGGCGTGCGTGCTGGCGAAGAAATCGCACAAGCCCGTGAAGATCACGTACACGCGCGAGGAGGTCTTTCTGGCGCATCGCGGCCGCCCGATCACGATCGTCTATCTGAAAGTCGGCCTCAGCCGTGCCGGGAAAATCACGGCCGTACGGGCGCGAGTGATTCAAGATGGCGGCGCGTATTGCGGCTACGGCCCGGTGACGGTGCTCTATTCAGGCGCGCTGCTCGGAGCGATTTACGATATTGCGAATGTGCAATATGACGGTTTCCGGGTGCTCACGAATAAACCTGCGTGCGGCGCGATGCGCGGCCACGGCACGGTCAATGTGCGCTTCGCCTTCGAGTCCATACTTGATCAGCTATCGCATCAGGCCGGACTTGATCCACTCGAAGTCCGGAGGCGAAATCTGCTGAAGGCGCCCTGCATTACGGCAAATTCGCTTCGCGTTACGAGCTACGGCTTGCCGGAATGCATCGAGAAAGTTTTTGAGCGTTCCGGTTGGGCGGAAAAGAAGGGCAATCTCCCCTATGGCAAGGGCGTGGGCATGGCGTGCAGCCATTACGTCAGCGGAGCAGCGAATCCCATCATCCGTTCGAACATGCCACACACGACCGTGCACATCAAGATTGATCGCGACGCGGCGGTGACCGTTTACACGGGTGCCTCCGAGATCGGCCAGGGTTCGGATACGATGCAGGTGCAAATTGCCGCGGAGATTCTTGGTGTCAGCACGGACCGCATTAAGCTGGTCGCCGCCGATACGGAGCTTACGCCGATTGACCTCGGCAGTTATTCGAGTCGCGTTACATTCATGGCGGGCAATGCGTGCCTGAACGCGGCGAAAGACATGCGCGACCAAATTGTCGCGGCGGTGGCAAGGAAATTCGGCTGCGCGGCGGACGATTTCGAAGTGAAAGATGGGCGCATTTCGCACAAGAGCGATGCGGGCAAGAGTCTTTCGTTCGACGAAGCGGTCACTGTCGCTCTTGAATTTCATGGGGCTCTCGTAGCTCGCGGCACTTACGCGCCTCCCGAAACGGCGCGCGGCGGAAAATTCAAGGGCGCGGGTGTCGGTCCCTCACCGGCCTACAGTTATAGCGCACAAGTCGCGGAAGTCACCGTTGATCCAGAAACGGGCCAAGTCCGCGTCGACAAGATTGTGGCGGCGCACGATTGCGGCAAAGCGCTGAATCCCCTGACAGTCGAAGGTCAGATTGAAGGCTCCGTATACATGGGATTTGGACAAGCGCTGCAGGAAGATATGATTTGGAAGGATGGCCGGCTGATGAATCCTTCGCTGCTCGAATATCGCATTCCCGCCGCGAAAGAAAATCCGGAGATTGAGTCCATCATCGTCGA
>DASYYI010000175.1:0-2433 GCA_035933995.1 Candidatus Acidiferrales bacterium
CAGCGTCTTGCCGATTCTCGGAATTATTTTTGCGCGAGGGCCTGGGCAGATTGCGGCAGGAGTTGCCGCGGCGGTGGCGATGCTATTCGAAGCGCACTTGATGACGCAGGCGAAGGCGTCGAGATGGTTTGGGGTGACGCATGCGCTGGGTGCGATGATCGTTTGCTACATCATTTTGCGGTCAATGGTGGTGACGCTCGGGCGCGGCGGAGTGGTCTGGCGCGGGACGTTTTATGCGCTGGAGGAGTTGAGGAGGGGGCAGGTGTAGTTCTGCGCAGCAGATTACGGTTTTCTGGCTACACCTGCCATGCTATTCAACCCACACGACAACCCCTGGAGACTCGATGGTGCCGTCTTCCGTTCCCCAAATCGTGTTGCCTTGAAAGTAGTTACGGTTAAGCGGAGCGGTGTAAACGCATTTCAGAGTATACTTGCCGGGGCCAGGAAAAAGCAGTTTGGCAGGTATATGAGAGTCGAATCCCGCGAAGACGTCCCACCCAATTGAGATCAGTTCATCCTTTCCCGTTTCGTCAGGCGGAACCAAGTCATACATCTGGTAGAACTCCTTGATCTGATGTCCAGAACGATCTAAAACGTGCAGGGACAGTCCGGTCGAAGGGTTCCATCCTAATGCATCCCATATTGTCACGCCCCTCTTGGGACTGCGAAAAAAAACGGTTGTCACGACATCATCCGTCAAGTGAACGTGATGAGAGCTTACTCTAAGCTCGACATTCAATCGATATGTCTTATCCCCTCTTTGCGCTCTTGCAACCTGGCTGAAAGCCCCGCCGATTATCGCCACGAAGATCATTGCTAGCCTCATTTTCAGCACCCCCGCATATGAATGTCTACTGCCAAGAAGCACCTCACTGCGTTGCAAAAATGTGTTTGATGCCGCCGGCCGCGAGTTGTCCCTAGCGTCTGGCGACGGCGGGGGCGTCGAATAGGGGGCGCCCTTCGTAAAGGCGCTCAGGGTCAATCCGTCGCGAGAGGCGCTCCGAATTGAAGGTCGCGCTGCTTGAGGACGCGGATTTTGTCGCGCAAGGTGGCGGCGCGCTCGAACTCAAATTTCTTGGCGGCTTCGCGCATTTGCGTTTCGAGTTGCACGATGGCCGCGGCGAGCTGCTCTTCGTTGCGAATTTCGCCAAGCGGTACGTCGTCGAGGGGAACCGTGACGTAATCGGCTTCGACGATGGCGGCGAGTTGCATGTCGACGGACTTGATGATGGATTGCGGCGTGATGTTGTTCTCGCGATTGTAGGCGGTTTGCTTCGCGCGGCGGCGATTCGTCTCGCCGATGGCCTGGCGCATGGAGTCGGTCATCACGTCGGCGTAAAGAATCGCGCGGCCCTCGATATGGCGCGCGCAGCGGCCCATGCTTTGAATCAGCGAAGTGGCGCTGCGGAGAAAACCCTCCTTGTCGGCGTCCAGAATTGCAACGAGAGAGACCTCGGGAAGGTCGAGGCCTTCGCGAAGAAGGTTGATGCCGATGAGCACATCGAATTCGCCGCGCCGCAAATCGCGCAGGATGCGGACGCGTTCGAGCGTTTCGATTTCCGAATGCAAATAACGGCAGCGAACGCCGACTTCGCCGAAATATTCCGCTAAATCCTCGGCCATGCGTTTGGTGAGCGTGGTGACGAGGACGCGCTCGTTGCGTTCGGCGCGGATGCGAATTTCCTCAAGCAGATCGTCGACCTGGCCCTTGATGGGGCGTACTTCAATCTCCGGGTCGATCAAGCCCGTGGGGCGAATTACCTGCTCGGCAACAACGCCGCCGGATTTCGTGAGCTCGTAGGGGCCGGGTGTGGCGGAAACGTAAACCGCTTGATTGACGCGATGCTCGAATTCCTCGAATGTGAGCGGCCGATTGTCGAGAGCGGAAGGCATGCGAAAACCGTAATCGACGAGGGTTTGTTTGCGCGAGCGGTCTCCGTGATACATGCCGCGAAGCTGCGGAATGGATTGATGCGATTCGTCAACAACGAGCAAGAAATCGGTAGGGAAATAATCGAAGAGAGTTGGCGGAGCCTCGCCCGGGAGGCGTCCGGAAAGATGGCGAGAATAATTTTCGATTCCGTGGCAATAGCCGATGGTGCGCATCATTTCGATGTCGAAGCGCGTGCGCTGTTCGATGCGCTGGGCTTCGACGATTTTGCCCTGGCGCGCGAGTTCCGTGTGCCACCATTCGAGTTCTTCGAGGATGGCCTGAATGGCGCGTTCCCGTTGCGCGGCGGGAAGGACGTAATGCGTCTTGGGGTAAATCGTCAGGCGCGAAATTTCCTCCGGCTGGGCGACGATCTCTCCCGTGAGCGGATCGATGCGGCGAATGGCTTCGATTTCGCTTCCCCACATTTCGATGCGGACGGCGAGATCGTCATAGGGAGGGTGAATTTCAATTTTGTCGCCGCGCACTCGGAAAGTGCCGCG
>DASYYI010000176.1:0-2262 GCA_035933995.1 Candidatus Acidiferrales bacterium
GCCGCCCGCCATCAGCGGACACAATCAATACGGCCTGTGGGGCCCACGCGGGTATACGGGTAACGTCGTGATCGCAATTGGCTACACGGCGGAGCAGTTGCAGAGGTTTTTCGGCGAAGTAACACTCGCGGCGCGCATCTCGCCGACCTACGCTATTCCTGAAGAATCGAATCTCCCCATCTACATCTGCCGCAAGCCCAAAAACCCGCTGCCGCAAATGTGGCCCCGCCTCCGCTGGCTCGGCTGAACTGCGGTAGGTCCGCAAACTCAACCGTTATCCCTTAGATGGTGTACAACGTGCCCCTGTCCCGGCGACACGAAAGTTCGGACCAGACGGAACCATTGTAAGTGTGAAGAAGGAAGAGTCGCTGGCTGTCGAATTATCGCCCGGGGGTTTTTGGTGCAGGTGAAGAAGGATTCTGGCTGGATGACTGGCTTGTGGATTGATTGCCCTGCATGACTGGCCGCGGCGCGCTCAACCCTGCCACGTCAGAACCTAATCCGAGTTTTTGCAGGCTCAGCGCGTCTAGCTTGCCCGTCGGCGGAAGCCCGTTAGCTGTCTGGAAGCGCCGCAACGCCTCCTGCGTGCCGCCGTCCCATCTCCCATTCGGGTTGCCGGAATAAAATCCGCCGCGCTCGAGCGCTGACTGGATTTCCTCGGTTCGATCGGCGGCCGGCTGCTTCGGCAGCGTCACATGATGGCGCCTTCTGCGGTACCGAATATGCCGTTTGCGTCTAACAGTCTTGTAAGAAACGTTTCGCAGACCGGCTTTGCCCGATTTGACGGTCGTGGCCTTGTGCGGCGCTGCATGAGTCTTCGGGTGCGCCCCATGCCTAGTCGCATTGGCCCGCGACGGCGTAAACCAAAGCGCCACGGCCAGCAACGCGACTCCCACCAGCCCGCGTCTCGCCATTTTCAGCGCCATTCGCGGCAATGATCGCACCTGCAAACGCTCTCTCATTTGGCCCTTTTTACCAACCCGCAAATTCTACTCCCCGGATCGCGGAATCGTCCCCGCGTGGAACACGGTGTATTGCTGCCCCGTTCCATCCGGATGCACCACCTTAAACAGCACATCCTCGCCCGGCTTCAGCTTCGCAATCTCCTGCTTGTAATCCTGCAGATTTGTTATCGCCATGTGGTTGATTTCAACGATCACTTCGCCGCGCAGGAACTTGATGTCGTCCGCGAAGCTCGTCGGCTCAACTTCGCTCACAATCACGCCCGGCTGGCTCGCGCTCAATCCCATGTGCCGCGAGATTTCCGGCGTCAGCCCTTCGACGTGCAGGCCAAACGACGTCGGCGCTGTTTCCACATCACCCGACACTGGATCCGCGCCCGCTGACGTGTCGTCCGGGAAAATCTTGGACATGTCCGCGACGTTCACCGACACATTCCTCGTCTTTCCATTTCGCACATAACTCAGCGCCACCGCATGACCCACCGGCGTTCCAATCACTGGATCAATCAGATCCGACCCTGCCCGCACTGCGTGCCCGTTGATCTGTGTAATCACATCGCCCGGCTGAATTCCTGCCCTCGACGCTGGACCGCTCGGCGCGACATATTGCACCACTACGCCATTCGGCGCGCCCAGTTCCTTGTGCAACAGCACATCGCTCGTCTGGTCATCTTGGAACTTGATTCCGATCGATCCGCGTGTCACATGTCCTTGCGTCACGAGCTGGTTGTAAATATTGACCGCCGTATTCGACGGCAGCGCGAATCCCACTCCTTCAAACCCGCGGCTGCCCGTATAAATCGCCGTGTTGATCCCGATTACCTCGCCGGCCAGATTCACCAGCGGGCCGCCCGAATTCCCCGGATTGATCGCCGCATCCGTTTGAATAAAATTTTGGAATTGCGAGTTCCCGATGTTCTGCCGGTTCGTCGCGCTGATGATTCCCGCTGTCACGGAGCCGTTCAGCGAAAACGGACTGCCGAACGCCAGCACCCAGTCGCCAACTTTCGACCCTTCAGAATTCCCCAGCCGCGCAACCGGCAGTTCGTGCCCCGTGTCGATTTTGACGACTGCGAGATCCGTCTGCTTGTCGTAACCGATCACTTTGCCCGTGTAATGCGTGGGATCGCCGTCGATGGCCACTTGAATTTTCGTCGCGCCATTAATCACGTGATCGTTCGTCAGGATGTACCCTCTCTTGTCCACAATCACGCCGGAGCCTAGACTCTTTTCGGCCTCTGGTCCTTGCTCCACGCCGGGGTTTTGGCTGAAATACTTGTTGAAGAAATCCTGGAATGGG
>DASYYI010000178.1:0-13170 GCA_035933995.1 Candidatus Acidiferrales bacterium
GTTCTGACGGCCCGTCGTCGCGAACGCCTCGAAGAACTGGCTTCACAACTCCGTGCTGCTCATTCCATCAAAACCGAGATCTTCGCCACGGATCTTGCGCAGCCCAGCGCGCCCGCTGAAATCCGCGCTTTCACCGAGGCCAAGAACCTCGAAATCGAGCTGCTGATCAACAATGCAGGTTTCGGCGCCTACGGCCCGCTTCACAAATCCGACCTTGCGCGCCAGCTCGAAATGATTCAGGTCAATTGCTCAGCGGTCGTTCATCTGGCGCGCCTGTACCTGCCCGAGATGGTCGCGCGCGGCCATGGAGACATTCTCATCGTCGCCTCCGTCGCCGCCTTCCAAGCCGTGCCTTTCATTTCGACCTATGCCGCCACGAAAGCCTTCGACTTGCTTTTCGCCGAAGGCATCGCGGAAGAAGTTCGCCGCTATGGCGTTCACGTTTGCGCGCTTTGCCCCGGCTCGACCACCACAGAATTTCGCGAAGTCGCCGGCCAGCCCAAGCGCACCTTTCGCGGCGCGGAAACGGCGGAGAAAGTGGCGCGAGTCGGATTGCGCGCTCTCGCCGCGGGGAAGAGGAGCGTAATCTCCGGCTTAAAAAACAAGCTGAGCGTCGAAGGCCAGCGCCTGGCTCCGCGCAGCTTGGTCACGCGCGTCGCCGCCACCATGTTCGACCCGGGAAAGTAACTTGTAGCGTGCACGAAATGACGCGACCACGAAGCATCTCGCACGATTTCACTCGCCGCGAATTCCTCTCCGTTTCCGGCGCTTCCGCCCTTTCGCTCGCGAATCTGCGCCCTGGCGATGCCGCAGCCCATCCCGCTCGGCAAACATCGCCCGTCTCGCCGAACGCCTCGCCATTTCCGAAGAATTTCCTCTGGGGCGCCGCCACTTCCGCCTATCAGATCGAAGGCGCGGCCCGTGAAGACGGCAAAGGCCTCTCTGTCTGGGACGATTTCGCCCACAAGCCCGGCAAAATCCATGACGGCGAAACCGGCGACGTCGCCTGCGATTTTTATCATCGCTACGCCGAAGACATCGCGCACATGTGCGACATGGGCCTCACCGCATTTCGCTTCAGCATTTCCTGGCCGCGCGTCCTCCCGGACGGCGTCGGCAGCGTCAACCAAAAGGGCCTCGATTTTTACAGTCGTCTTGTCGACGCGCTTCTCGCCGCGGGCATTGCCCCCGTCGCCACTTTATTTCACTGGGACACGCCGCTCGCTCTGCATCGCCGCGGCGGATGGCTCTCTCGCGACATGCCCCAGTGGTTCGGCGACTACGCCGCCATCGTCGCGCGCTCTCTCTCCGATCGCGTCACGCGCTGGCTCACCATCAACGAGCCGCGCTCTTTCATCGGTGGCGCTTACGTCACCGGAGTGCAAGCGCCGGGCGAAAAACTTGCCCGCGCCCAATACCTGCGCGCCGCGCACATCACGTTTCTCGCGCACGGCCGCGCCGTGCAGGCCATTCGCGCTAACGCGCATCAGTCCGCCCAAATCGGCTACGCCTGCGACGTCTCGCCGTCCTTGCCCGCGTCCGATTCCGCCGCTGACATCGCTGCCGCGCGCGAATCCACTTTCGCCAGCCCGCTCGATCATTTCTCTGGCGCTCACTGGTGGCGCGAAAATGCCTGGTGGCTCGATCCCGTTTTTCTGGGACGCTATCCCGCCGCTGCGCTCGCCGCGCTGGGCAAGGACGCGCCCGAAATTCTCTCCGGCGACATGGAAACGATTCACCAGTCGCTTGATTTTTTGGGCGCGAATATCTACGGTGGCTGGCTCGTGCGCGCGGGCGCGAATCGCCAACCTGAGGCGGTTCATTTTCCTGCGGGCTTTCCGCTCACTGCATTTGGCTGGCAAGTCACGCCCGACGCCATGTACTGGGGACCGAAGTGGCTGCACGAGCGTTATCGAATGCCCATTTTCATCACCGAAAACGGCTGCTCGTCCCGCGACTGGATCTCCCTCGACGGCAAAGTGCACGATCCGCAGCGCGTCGACTTCACCGCGCGCTATCTTCTCGCCCTCGCTCGCGCCTCGCGCGAAGGCATCCCGCTGCTCGGCTATCTTCATTGGTCGCTGCTCGACAATTTCGAATGGCAGGAAGGCTACACGCAGCGCTTCGGCATGATCTTCGTCGACTTTCCCACGCGCCGCCGCATCCCAAAAGATTCCGCCCTCTGGTATGCTCGCATCATCAAATCCAACGGTGCCTCGCTACATGTGCTGCCTTTGTAGGGGCCGATCGGATTTATCGGCCTGCCCGCGAAGCGCGCCATTGCTGCGCGGCAAAGGCTATCGCCGGGCAGCAACACGAGGCAACACTATCGGCTATTCAGGCAGCGCTTCGATAACATTCATGCCTGTCGGCGTCGGCACGGCGCGATTCAGGCGGAAACCCGCGCACGCAAGTAGCTCTCGATACTCGTCGGTGGTGCGCTCTTTGCCGCCGGTGAGCACGAGCATCGCGACGTCCACAATTTTTCCCGGCGACGGATCGTTGCCTTCCGCCAAGCCAAATTCCACCAGCAGCAGCGCGCCATCCTTCGGCACTGCTCGCCTGCAGTTGGACAGAATTTTTTTCGCCTTCTCGTCATCCCAATCGTGGATCACGCTCTTCATAACGTAAGCTCTGCAGCCAGAGGGAATTTCGCGAAAGAAATCGCACGGCTGCATTGAAGCGCGTGCTTGCAGTTCGCCGCTCAAGAAACCGCGCTCCCGTGCGCGTTCCAGCACGTGCGGCACATCCGCCAGCACGCCGCGCAATTTCGGATGCGCCTTCAAAATGGACGCCAGTAGAATGCCGTTGCCTCCTCCAACGTCCATCACGCTGTCCCAGCGCCCAAAATCGTACGCCGCTGCCACCGCAGGTCCAACCGCCGCGGACATCGCCGTCATCGCATCGTCGAAGATGCGCGCCTGCTCGGGATGCTCCCGGAGGTATTCGAATGGACCCTCGCCGTACAATTTCGCACGCGCTGGCTGGCCAGTTTCGATGCTGTAGACAATTTCTCCAAAAGGGCCATATGTGAATTCGCTCCAGCCGAAAACGAATCGCGCCCGCATCGAGCCTGGCACGTCGGTGCGCAGAAAATGCGAGAGCCGGTTGTTTCCAAACACGCGCGAGCCCGTCTCTTCGAATACTCCCACGCTGGCGGCCGCCCGCAGCACGCGGCACAGCGCCGATTCGCTCACTTTCAGCGCCGCCGCAATCTCCGCCACGCTTTTCGCGCCTAACGCGAGCGAGTCCGCCACTCCCAGCTTCGCCAACGCGCACAAACATCGGTTCACAATGAATGCGTCCGCCATCTGCCATAGTTCCCTCGGCGGCGCGTCCGGCGCCACATTGGTTGCCACTGATGCATTCGCTCGCGCTTCCATTTTTTCCGCCTCCTCTTCGAAATATTGCGAAACGGTCCGCCGTGTCAGCCAGCGACCTCCGGCTGCGCCTCTGCCGCCACGCTAACATGCGGTGTGTACCGATACGGCCCCAGCCGCAGCATCAATATTATTGCCACCAGCACCGCAAAAAAGAATCCTGCTAGCGGTACTGTATACGAACCCGTTTTATCGAATCCCGCGCCCATCACGTACGCTCCCAATCCGGCAGACAACGCAAACGCGGCCCAAAAGCAAGCGTAGATTTCGCCAAACGAACGAAGCCCAAAATACCGGCTGACCAAGTACGCGATGAGGTCCACTTCCGCTCCCAATCCCAGTCCAATCAGAAACGCGCCGACGAACGCAATCTCTCTCGCCCCGGTTGCCCAGAGCAAGCCCATGCCCAGGGCCGCACCTCCAAAGAACAGGGCTGCGATGTACGGACCGAAAAAGCGGTCCAGCAAATAGCCGGATCCGACTCTGCCGATGAGAAGCGCGCCGCCGGCAAGCGAACTCGCCAAGGCGGCGATCTGAACCGGACTTCCCCGATCCGCAAGCATCGGCGCCATGTGAATCACACAGCCGTTGGTGCTCGCTCCCACAAAAGAGAAAGCGCACAGCATGAACCAAAATGCCCGGGAGCGCCAGGCTTCACGCCAACTGAGACCCGGGTCGCTCTCGACGTTGCGCGCTGCGCTTTGGACATGGCCAAGTCCATCCGGTAACAGGCCCATCTCCTCGGGCGTATCCCTGAGGAATGCAGCAACGACCGGAATACAAACAAGCAGGATTACGGCCCCGAAAAACGCGTACGCGACATGCCATCCGAATCGCGTGATCAGAAATTGCGCTGCTGGCGGCATGACTATTGCGCCTGAACCGACGCCGAACATCATCAGACCGAGAGCCAGCCCCCGGCGCCTATCAAACCACCGTGAGACGACATTGGTGTATGGCATCGGTCCCGCACCGACAGCGAAAAAACCCAAAGCCAGGTAAAAAACGTAGAGTTGCCAGAGTTCTCTTGAGAAGATCCAGTTGCAGAGCAATATTGCGGCGAAGATCGCGGTGTACCGCAGAATTATTTTTCGTGAGCCGTATCGCTGGACCACCACGCCCGCGAACAAAACGCTGCCCGCGGCTGTCAATTGCTTGACCGTGAAGGCCAGGGAAATACTGGCGCGGCCCGAGTGAAATGCCACACTCAGCGGCTTCAGGAAAACCCCAAACGAAAAAACGGTGATCGAGGCATCCCCGAAAAACAATCCCAGCGCGGCTATCGCAACAATCCACCAGCCGTAGAAGATGCGGGGCCGCTGGCTGTTCATTCAGCGCCTCCTGCGCGGGCTGAAGTCTTTTGAGATCTCTTTCGCCCGTGATGCCCCGAGATGTTTGATATGCGAATCTATGCCGCCACTATTCTTCGTCGGTGCCTTTGGCGGCGGCGAGTTTCGCGATCACGCTCAAATCTTCCAGCGTCGTCGTGTCGCCCGAGACGCCGCCTTTTTCCGCGACTTCGCGCAGCAGCCGCCGCATGATTTTCCCGCTGCGCGTTTTGGGCAGCAGGTCCGCGAAACGCACTTCACTGGGCCGCGCAATCGTGCCGATCGTCACCGCCACGTGCTCGCCCAACGCGGTGCGCAATTCGCGCGTCGGTTCAATCCCCGAACGCAGCGTCACAAAACACACAATCGCCTCGCCCTTGATTTCGTCCGGCCGCGCGACCACCGCCGCCTCGGCCACCGACGGATGGCTCACCAACGCGCTCTCGATTTCCATTGAGCTCAGCCGGTGTCCCGCCACTTTAATTACGTCGTCAACGCGCCCCAGCACCCATGTGTACCCGTCGGCATCGAGTTGCGCTGCGTCGCCCGTGAAATAAACGCCCGGAATGCGCGTCCAGTAGTCGCGCTTGAAGCGTTCATCGTCGCCATAAATTGTCCGCAGCATCGAAGGCCACGGTTTTTCGATCACCAGATATCCTGTTTCCCCCGGTTTCACCGCCTCGCCTTTCATCGTGACCACCCGCGAAATCACTCCCGGCATCGGCAGAGTTGCCGAGCCGGGCTTTGTCGGCGTCGCGCCCGGCAATGGCGAAATCATGATGGAGCCCGTTTCCGTCTGCCACCAGGTGTCGACAATCGGGCAGCGATTTTTGCCAATTACTTCAAAATACCATTTCCACGCTGCCGGATTGATCGGCTCGCCCACCGTTCCCAGCAGCCGCAAGCTGGACAAATCCCGCTTCGTAATCCAATCGTTTCCCCACGCCATGAACGCCCGCACGGCCGTGGCCGAGCTGTAAAAAATCGACACTTTGTATCGCTCAATGATTTCCCAGAAGCGGTCGCGCTTCGGAAAATCCGGCGCGCCTTCGTACATCACGCACGTCGCGCCGTTCGCGAGCGGCCCGTAAACCAGATAGCTGTGCCCCGTCACCCAGCCAATGTCCGCCGTGCACCAATAGACATCGTCGGCGCGCAAATCAAAAACCAGTTGCATCGTGTACATGCAGCCCAGCAAGTATCCCGCGGAACTATGCAGCACGCCCTTCGGTTTTCCCGTCGTTCCGCTTGTGTACAAAATATAGAGAGGATGCTCCGCATCGAATTCCGGCGCGGGACATTTTGCGGAGGCTTTTTCTTCCAGTTCGTGCCACCACAAATCGCGCCCTTGCTTCCAAGCCACTTTTTCGCCCGTGCGTTTCACCACCACCACTTTCTCAATCGTCGGACAGCTTTCAATCGCCTTGTCCGCCGTGTCCTTCAGCGGAACCACGTGCCCGCGCCGATATCCTCCATCCGCCGTAATCAGCCATTTGGCTTTCGCGTCTCCAATGCGGTCCGCCAGCGACACCGCGCTGAATCCGCCGAACACAACCGAATGAATCGCGCCAATCCGCGCGCACGCCAGCAGCGCGATCGGCAACTCCGGAATCATGGGCATGTAAACCGCGACGCAATCGCCATCTTTGACGCCGAGCGCAAGCAGCGCATTCGCAAACTTGCACACGCGTTTGTGCAGCTGCGCATAAGTAAACTTCAGCCGCTTCCCATCTTCCGCTTCCCAGAACAGCGCGACTTTCTTTCCTTTTTTTGCCAGATGCCGGTCCAGGCAGTTGTGCGCCACGTTCAACTTCCCGCCCGAAAACCATTTCGCGTGCGGCAAACTCCACTCCAGCACTTTTTTCGGCGGCTCGAACCAGTCGAGCATTTTTGCCTGCTCGCCCCAAAATCCTTCGGGATCGTTTTTCGCGCGGTCGTAAATCTTTTTGTATTCTTTGAGCGTTTGCACCCGCGCTCGTTTCTGAAACTTCGCGGGCGGCGGGATAGGCTTCTCTTCCAGCACGTGCGGATCAAATTCCTGCATATTTCCTCCGTTAACGCGCCTCTAAAGTACGAAACGCCACCCCGCACGGTCAAGGTTCGATGTTGCGCAACCGTTTGTCCATCGGCGTGTTGATATGATTTGAGTCGATTTTCTGGAACTTTTCACCCCCGCCAGTCGAATTTATATACGTAAGGCGCGGCGGATACGTCAAATAGAGCATGCCGGACAGGGCCGAACTCCGAGACGAGGACCTGCTGCGCCGTATGGGGGCGGGCGACGATGAAGCATTTCGCTCGTTCTACTTGCGCCATCAGCGCCCTATCTACCGTTTTGCGCTGCATATGACGGGCCGTCCCGAAGCCGCCGAGGAAATCGTGCAAGAGGCTTTCATGACCTTGATTCGCGAGATTTCAAAATTCGATTCTGCCCGCGGTACGCCCCAGGCCTTTCTCTTCGGCATTGCGCGCAATCACGTGCGGCGTCTCGTGGAATCGGACAGGCGTTTCGTCCCGCTTGCCGAGGACGACGATTTGCAGGTCCGCGCGGGCCAGGCGTCACTCTCCTATGGGCTAGGTGAGTCTTTATCTGACGATCTGGCTCGCGCTGAAATTATCGAGCGCGTGCGTCGCGCGGTACTCGCGCTGCCCGAACATTATCGAGAGGCCGTGACGCTCTGCGATCTTCAGGGCTTCGATTACTCGGCTGCGGCTGCGACTCTCGATTGCCCCATCGGCACGGTGCGTTCGCGCCTGGCTCGTGCGCGTGAAATGCTCCTCGCAAGATTGCGGCCCATGCCTTCGGCGACAAAAAAGCCGTCGAGAGCCGCGGGTGGCAGATGAAACGCTTTTCAAAAAGCAAACGAACGTAGAGAAAACGGAGCACATCAAAATGACTTGCGCGGAATTTGACACCATCGTTCACGACGTGGCCCGGCCCGATGCCCTCGACAAGCCCGCCGCCGTGATGGCTAGATTTCACGCTCAGACTTGCGAACGTTGTGCCACGCGCCTTGCCCAGGCGCAGGTGCTCGCCAGCGCCCTTGAAGCTGTGGCGCAAGACTTTACTGACCTCGGCGCTCCTGCGCGTCTCGAACCCGTGCTCGTCTCCGCGTTTCGCGAGCATCGTCGCAGCCTCGAGCGCAAGCAGCATCGTCAGCGTCGTACGCGCCTGCGCTGGCTTGAATGGTCAGCTCTCGCCGCCGCCGCTGCTGTGCTGCTTGCGATTGGCGCATGGAATTTCTCGCGCCCTCGCGTGGATGGAACGAAGACGAACCCAAGCGTAGTGACAAGTCCGGCGACTTCCAACGCGAATGGCGCAGCGCCTGTTGAAACCGCAACTGCTGAAGACTCCGATTTCGTTCCCGTACCATACGGTGAAAGCCTTTCGTCGGATGATTCCGGACTCGTGGTTCGCGTTTCCTTGACGCGCAGCGCTTTGGGCAGCCTTGGCTATCCGGTGGATGAGGTCCATGCCAAAGATGTGGTTCAGGCGGATTTGCTCGTTGGCGAAGACGGCTTGCCGCGCGCCGTGCGTCTGGTGCAATAGAAAAAGTTTCGGTTTATGCGGCTTCCGTGCCGCAAGGAAAGAGAAAAGAGCAGTTCGACAAGGAGTTGGACGAGGAGTTCAACAAGGAGTCGACAATGACGAACAGGATCGCTAAATACGCTGTGATGGCATTTATCGCGCTTGGGATGAGCGTGATGATACAAGCCGGACATGTTCTTGGGCAGGGAATGCCAGGGCCTCACCCTGGAGAAATAGGGCCGGGGAGTTTTGCGTTCGAACGCATCGTCGGCGCATTTGCCGGGAAGGTGGTGACGAACGCACCCTTCTCCGCGCAGGTAAATCGCGAAACCATCCAAGTGCTCTCCGACGGGACGCGCGTGGACCAGAAGGCAACGGACAGTATCGCGCGCGACAGTGTCGGCCGAACGAGGCAGGAGATCACCTTGCCGGCCATTGGGCCGCTTGCGGCGTCGGGGCAAGTGCCGCACCTTGCGTTCATCCGCGATCCTGCGGCCGGGAAGAATTACACTATTTACATTATGAATGAGGACAAAAAGACGGTAATAGCCTTCAGCCACCCGGCGGGGGCGAATGAGCCGGGGCGAAGAATGATGAAACAGAGGATGAACGCCGGAGAGAATCCCAACGTGCAAACCGTGTCGCTGGGCACAAAGACGATCAATGGTCTAACGGTGCAAGGGACGCGCCGCATACGCACGATTCCGGTTGGCCGGATCGGCAATGACAAGCCAATCGTGATTACGCGGGAAGAATGGTACTCGCCGGATTTGCAAATGGTGATTTCCAGCACGCGCTCGGATCCGCGCTTCGGCACCACCACCTATCAACTAACCAACATCAATCGCGCCGAGCCGCCACAGTCGCTTTTTATCGTTCCGCCGGATTACACCGTCACGCCCGGCGGCATGATGAAGCGCAGGTTTGTGAAGCCGGCGCCTTCTTCGCCGCCTGACGCTTTCTGATTTCTATTTCGATCTTGTGTTGCGGCTGCGCATCCGGCCGGCAAGCAAGTCCCAAACGTGTCCGTCACCCCGGCGCGCCAGGGAAAAACAAAAAAGGGGCGTGCTCCCCGCGCGCCCCTTTCGTCTTTCGCCTCCGTTTTTTCTGTAAAACCTATTTGGCTCGTGCGACGCCGGATCGCATCGACCTCTAGCGTGTCGGACGCATCATGAGTTGTGAACCGTTGCGCGGTCGAGCAATTCGACGACGTGCAAGACTTCTTGATTCGTCGCGTGCAACTTCGCGCCCGCCCGCAATTGCAAGATGCATCCCGGATTTGCGGTGACAATCACCGAAGCCTTTGTCGACGCCGCATGCCGCATTTTTTCCGCCAGCAATTCCATCGATGTCTTCGTCTCCGTCACGTTATAAACCCCCGCCGAACCACAGCACTGATCCGCCAGCGGCATCTCGACGAATTCCACTCCTGGCATGGCGCGAATCAATTTTCGCGGAGCCTCGCGTATTTTTTGCCCGTGGAGCAGGTGGCACGAATCCTGGTACGTGACGCGCAACTTTATTTCACGCAACGGCGCGGATAATCCCAGCTCGACCAGAAATTCCGTGACGTCCTTCATCTTTGGCACAAACTCTGCTGCCAATCCCGCCGAGCGCTCGCGCTCTCGAACAGTTTGCGTCCCGCCAGCGCCCGCATCATCCGCGAATAAATCCGTGTACTCCTTCAGCGTCGATCCGCATCCCGCCGCGTTGGTGATAATCGCATCAAACGGCTCGCGCAAAAATATTTCCATGTTTTCACGCGCCAGTCCTCGCGCCACGTCGCGAACTCCGGCATGTGCGGCAAGGGCGCCGCAGCACGATTGCTCCGCCGGCACGACAACCTCGCAACCGTTCGCCTGCAACACGCGAATCGTCGCGTCATTGAGCGCGGTGAATGTCACTTGCGCCACGCATCCTGAAAAAAATGCCACGCGTGCGCGCCGTTCTCCTCGCGCGGGGAATGTCCGTCCCAGCCGCGAATAGAAAAATTCGCGATCGATTCGCGGCAGAAGCGCGGCCCGTTGCTGCAATCCCATCAGTCGCAACAATCCACTTCCGCGCGCGATGGTTTCCAGTCCTGAACGCTGATAAAACCGCACGATTCGTGCCATTCGCGCGATGCGTTTCGGCTCAACCAGCAGCCGCCGATAAACGAAAAAGCGAATCGCGCGCGACACGCGCGGCCTCTTGTAATTCTTTTCGATTTGCGCGCGCGCCCGCTCCACCAGCTTCCCGTATTCCACGCCCGACGGACACGCCGTCTCGCACGTGCGGCAATCCAGGCACCGGTCAATGTGCGTGACGAATCCTTCGCCTAATTCCATCCGGCCCTGATCGATGAGCGCCATTTGGCGGATGCGCCCGCGCGGAGAATCCGATTCGTTGTGCCACAGCCGGTACGTCGGACAGGCGTTCAAGCACAGTCCGCAATGAATGCAGCGCGAATAATCCGCGTACTCGGGATTATCTCCCGCCGTGAATCCGCTCAGCGTCTCGGCGAATTCCCGCTGCGCCTCTTCGTGAGTTTGCGGAGGCGCGCCCGCCATTTCTAAAGTCCTCCCACGAATCGTCCCGGCGAGAAAATGCCGAGCGGATCAAATGCCTGCTTCACGCGCTGCATCAAAGGAAAGTCTTCGCGCGGCGGACCCCACACACTCATTTCACGCTTAAGTTCGAGCAGACACCACGGAATCGTTGCGGCTTGTTTGTCCTTATTTGCGGCAGAGAATATTTGTTTGACGCATTCGGCCACACGCGTCAGCGTCGCCGCTTCACGTTCCGTCGACAGCAATGCGAAATAAATCACGCCAACTCCGCGCGCAAGCACGGCGCACGGCAGCGCGTTATTTGCTGCGATGCCTTGCAATCGTGTCGCGATTTCAGCCATTTGCGTAGGCAGCGCGGTGATTTTCAGCATAAGCGCATTTGAAGAATGCTGGGCGATCAGCGTTGGAAAGTCTCGAATCGCCGCGCGCAGTTCCGAAGCGGCTGCAGTATCGAGCGCGCTGAATGCGGAAGCGTTTGCGCCGCGCGCCATCGCTTGCAGGTCACGTTCGCAGCGGTCGATTACGTTTTCATTCCCAGCTGCTGAAACCACGACGCTCCAATCCGATTTGTTGAGCAGCGCGCCTCTGCGGAACAGCGCTGCGGTCTGGCGGTCACAAATGTCCAATGTCTGACACGCGAGCGGCGATTTACGAATCGCGTGCGCGAACGCAAATGCATCTTCGGCGCGGGCAAATCCCGCAAGCCAGCCACGCGACTCAGCGGCCAGCGGAAATGTTTTGAAATTGACGCGCGTCATGACGCCGAGCGAACCGATGGAGCCCAGCATTAGCTTGTGCAAATCATAGCCGCTGACATTTTTCACAACACGGCCGCCGCTTTTCGCCAGCGCGCCATCGCCGATAACGATTTCCATGCCGAGCACGAAATCGCGCGCGGTCCCATACATCTGCCGCAGGGGAGAATCAACTCCGCTCCCGAGCGTCCCGCCAATTGTCGCGCGCTCGTAGAAGGGAACCGCGAGCGGCAAGAATTGCTTGTGCTCCGCAAGTGTCGCCGCGAGTTTCGCCAGAGGAATGCCCGCTTCGACGCTCAGTGTCAAGTCGCCAGGATCATAGGAAATCACGCGGTCGAGCCGGGTCATATCGATCGCCAGGTCGTAACGTGCGGGCGGCATGCCAATGCCAAGCTTCGTTCGCGCGCCCATCGGAATCACCGCGAGCTTTTCCCCAACGGCGAGTTTCACTAACTCCGCCACCTCGTTCGCCGTCCCAGGCCGCACCGCCGCGCTCGGCCGCACGCCATCGACTTCGTATGCCGCGAGCCGCGCGGGATCATCCGTGACGTTTTCCGCGCCCACAATATCGCCAATGCGCGACGGCATCGCTTTCGCTGGCGTGCTCAAGCGTGATCCCCTCCCGCGCGCGGCGCTCCAGCCCCCGATCCCCGCTGCGGCATGGGCCGAATGCGAACTTCGCCGCAGCCTTTTCCCGTCGGGAAGATCTTGCCGGGATTGAGGAGCCCCACTGGATTGAACGCGTCGCGCACGCGGCGCATCAGAGCCAGATCCGCCTCGGTGAAAAGCAGCGGCATCAGCCGGTCTTTCTCCATACCCACGCCGTGCTCGCCGGTGATTGCGCCGCCCATCTCGATGCAGAAACGAATAATCGCGTCCGCAGTCGAAACAGCGCGCTCGAATTGTTTCGGATCGCGCGCGTCGAAAAGAATAATCGGATGCAGGTTGCCGTCTCCCGCGTGAAAAATGTTGCCAATCTCGAATCCATTTTCTTTCCCGATGCGCTCGATTTCGCGCAATGTTTGCGGCAATTTCGTTCGCGGAATCACGCCGTCTTGCACGTAATACGTTGGCGACAGCCGCCCGACGGCTCCGAACGCGTTTTTTCGTCCCTTCCACAGCAAATCGCGTTCAGCGGCATCGCGCGCCACGCGAACTTCACGCGCTCCATGCATTTTGCAAACTTCGCTAATCTCTTTTGCGTGCTGCTCCACGGCCTCGCGCAATCCATCGACTTCGATCAGCAACACCGCCGCGCTATCCAGCGGAAACCCCGCGTGCACCCAGGCCTCAACCGCGCGCAGAGTCCATCCATCGAGCATTTCGCAAGCGGCGGGAGTGATTCCGCGCGCCGTGATTTCAACCACCGTCTCCGTGGCGCCGTCCACGCGATCGTAAATCGCCAGCAGCGTCTTCACCGCTTCCGGCGAACGCGTCAGCCGTACGGTGATTTCCGTAACCAGCGCGAGCGTGCCCTCGGATCCCACAAACAAGCCGCACAAATCGTATCCCGGCGCGTCCACCGCTTTTCCGCCGATGCGCACCAACTCGCCCGTCGGCATCACCATTTCGAGGCCCAGCACATGATTTGTGGTAACGCCATAGGCGAGCGTGTGCGGACCGCCCGCG
>DASYYI010000196.1:0-2355 GCA_035933995.1 Candidatus Acidiferrales bacterium
GGCCCAGCAAGAATTATGGGACGCGAAGCCGCGGCCGCTCGAACTGGGCGGGCGCGTGCTGCTCATCGTCGGTTTTGGCGCCACGGGTCGCGAGCTCGCGCGCCGCATCCAGCCGCTCGGGATGAGGATCTGGGGCATTACGCGTTCGGGACGCGGTGACGCGCAGCTCGCTGAACGGATTCTCCCAGTGGGAGAACTTGCGAATGTGCTGCCGCAAGCGGATTTCGTGGTGCTCGCCGCGCCGGAGACTCCTGAAACCCGTCAAATGATCGGAGCGAAGGAATTCGCGCTGATGAAGCGCGAGGCTTATCTGATCAACGTGGCGCGCGGCACTCTGGTGGATCAGGCGGCACTGGCAGAGGCCCTGCGAGCTCGCACAATCGCAGGCGCAGCCATCGACGTTGCCGAGGAAGAGCCATTGCCGCCGGAGAGCCCGCTGTGGAAGCTCGACAACATTTTCATTACTCCGCACGTGAGCGCGCTGACGGAACGCATGTGGACACGCCAGATGGACTTGCTGATGGAAAATCTGGAAAGATGGTTCGACGGCCGGGAACTCATCAATCACGTTGATCTTCAGCGCGGATACTGAATCAACCCTGGTTTGTTTCACTTTTCCTGCGGAGTGATTCCTATTTTCTAGTCTCCGGTTTCGGTCTTCGCCGCTAGGTATCCTTCGCGTGCGTAGACCACCACCTTCTTCATCTTTCCCTTTTTGTTAGCCACCGTCAGCGGGTCGCCTTTATCGTCCACCACTTCCACTTTGATCTTGTGATACTTGCCGTCGCGCGCGGATTCAGGCGGGACGTAGCCAAGCGAATACTGGTTGCGCAGAAATTCCACCACGGAATTGAAAATATCAGGCATTTCGCCTTCGAAGCGAGGAAACCAGGCGAAGCCTCCCGTAAGTCTTCCGAAATAGTTCATTTCATTTTTCTGCTGAAGATAGCCGATGGACTCGCCATTCGGATTGCCGACTTCCAGCATTTCAGCGGCGCCCACGCTGAAGACCGTGACGTTGGTCTGCTTGAGCACGTTGTACGTTTGGTCGAGCGTGTGATTGCTGAAAGTATCAGCCCCGGTACCAACCAACAGAATCGCTTTCTTGCCCTGCACATCCTTCAGGCGATTGATCGTATCGATAAGCGCGTCAAATGTGTTCGCTTCGCTGAAGCCCGGAAAATACAGGCTCATGATTGCGTTTTGGACTTCTTGTTTGTTGTGCGTGAAGTCCACCAGAATATGCGGCTTCAGATCAAACGTGACCACGGCGATCCAGTCCTTTGGGCCGAGATGTTCGGCGAAGCCATACGCCAAATACTTCGAGTAATACGCAAAGATGCCACCGAAACGCGCGCTGAACTCGAGCAGAAGGACAATGGTAATCGGCGCATCATTCGGCTGAAAATTCGTGACCGGGACGGGCTCATTATTATCGAGGATGCGGAAATTCCCCTGCTTCAAGCCCGTGATGATGTTGCCGTCCTGGTCGGTGACAACCGTGTTCACCTGCACCAACTGTGATTGCACTGTGATGGA
The DNA here is from genome assembly GCA_035933995.1 of Candidatus Acidiferrales bacterium. Classification (GTDB taxonomy): domain Bacteria; phylum Acidobacteriota; class Terriglobia; order Acidiferrales; family UBA7541; genus DAHUXN01. Next base: position 1,540 of record DASYYI010000196.1, read on the forward strand.
ATATTGCGGCCGTTGCTGTTGAGGTTGAGCGGGCGGCTTTTGCCGGCTCTGTATCTGTGCGAAGACGTTCGGCGGCGCGATTAGCGCGGCCGTGACGACGGCAATGACCACCCAGCGCAACACCGCGTTCTGTCGCATCAACGGAAGCCTCCGTGCACGATAGGATGTAAAAACACGCCGCGGGGATGGTCGATTCTTTAGCCACAGGCCTTTGCTGTCCACCGCGGCCCGCGAAATCGCCATGATAGTATGAACTCGGTGTTCGTGCTGAAAAATTACCGCACTTATGGAGATTCGGATGCGATGGAAGTCGGGAATTGTCTTCGCCGTCATTCTGCTTGCAGCGGCGGGCGCTGCTGAAACTGTATTCGCTCAAGCGCAGCCTTTGCAAACACAACCACAGCCGCAAGCCGGAGCGCTGGATTTTGAAAAATTGTATATCGATGCTTTGGGCTGGCTGCAAGGAATGATTCGCATCGACACGACGAATCCTCCCGGCAACGAAATGGCTGCGGCGAAATATCTTGCGGACATTCTGCGGAAAGAAGGAATACCCGCGGAGACTTACGAAAGCACGCCCGGACGCGGGATTTTGATTGCGCGTCTCTCGGCAAATTCGATGCCGGATCCATCACGCGCCCTGCTGCTGCTGGGACATTTGGACGTAGTTGGCGTCGACAAATCGAAGTGGCAGGTCGACCCGTTCGGCGCCGTGATCCAGAATGGCTATCTCTACGGCCGAGGCGCGATTGACGACAAGGGCATGACCATCGCCAACGTCGCCGTGATGGTCGCGTTGAAACGTTCCAACGTGCG
>DASYYI010000199.1:0-2480 GCA_035933995.1 Candidatus Acidiferrales bacterium
AGCCTACGCCACGCAGATGCTTCCCACGCTGCAAAAGCACCTGCAACTCGCCGAACACATGTAGCGTAGTGGGGAGCTATGAACGGGGTTCATAGCGCGGAATGAAAATCGCGGACGCGCCCTGGCGCCCATGTAGCGTAGGCGTTTTCGCCTGCGTCGCACGCTGCCAGGAAGGGGATATTGTGAGCCCGTTCGTTTTGGCACGGTCCATTTTCGGAAGAGGCGTTTTCGCCTGCGTTCGAGCGCCGCCAGGAAACCTCCGTTTATCCGCGGAAACAAGTCTCCGCCCACGCGGAAACTTGTTTCTGCGGACTCTTTAAAATACAATGTCATTTTCAAATGACATTGCACCGGCTTCCCCTCTATCTTCTCCTCGCCCGTCCTCTGGCCGCTCAGGTAACGGGCAGCGGCTGGAAGTCAGCCGCCGTCGTTTCCACGACCTTCTGGATTCTCTGGCGAAAGTCTGACACGGTGATGAAAAAGCAAGATCGCTGGCCGAAGGCCTCTTCCGAAAATGGACTGCGCCGTTTCCTGGCAGCGCGCGACGCAGGCGAAAACGCCTCTTCCGAAAATGGACCGTGCCAAAACGAACGGGCTCACAATATCCCTTTCCTGGCAGCGTGCGACGCAGGCGAAAACGCCTCTTCCGAAAATCTGCTCGGGTACGGGATTAAGCCGCTGGCTGGAGGATCACTTTAAAGCCGAGTCGTTCCAGTTTGCGGACCAGCTTGTGCTGGTTGGTATGGGCGTTGAGCCGGTCGAAGTAGTCGGCGCCGAGGTCCCGAAACGGCTCATTGCGCCGGAGCATGTGCCAGAGGGCGTTCAGGATCGAATGAGCGACCGCGATCAATGTTCGTTTGTTTCCGCAGTGCGGCACGAGCTTTCGATACTGCGCGTGGAAGTAGCTGGTCTTTTTGCGGCTGGCTGCCCATGCGCATTGCGTTAACATACCCCGCAGCCAGCGATTCCCTCTGCGGCTGCGGCTTTTTCTTCGCTTGCCTCCAGTCTCGTTATTGCCCGGACATAATCCCGCCCAGGCGCAAAACTGCGGGGCCGTGGGAAACGTGTTCATGTCCACCCCGGTTTCCGCCAGAATGGACACGGCGGCAATCCGGTTGATGCCGGGAATCTCGTCCAGCAACACGATTTGGGCCTCAAAAGGGATTGCATAATGCTCGATCTCCCTTTCGAATATTTCGATCTGTTCAGTCAAACAACGATAGTTCCGCAGCCACTCCCGCAGAATGAAGCGTTGGTGTGCCAGCACCTTCCCCTCCAGCGCTTCAATCAGTTGCGGCAGCTTGCCGGCCAATTGCGGCACCGCCCGCTCAGCCAGTTTCTCCGGGTCCGTTTCTGCTTCACTCAGGCCCTCCAGTATGGCGCGCCCGGAAACTCCCATCACGTCGGTGATCACGGAGTCCAGCTTGATGTTGGCTTCTTCCAGAAGTTTCTGAATCCGCAATACGATCTGGCTCCGTTGCTGTATCAGCGTCGTGCGCCCCCGGCACAGATCGCGCAAAGCCCGCACCTCGGCGGGAGGAATGAAGCTGCCCCTGACCAGGCCTTTCCGCAGCAGCGTCGCCAGCCAGATGCAGTCCGCCTGATCGGTCTTGCGCCCGGGCACATTCTTAACCGACCCGGCGTTGGCAAGCAGCAAATGTAACTGCCCGTCGTCCAGAATCTGCCAGACCGGTTTCCAGTACACACCCGTGGATTCCATGACCACGTGCGTGACGCCTTCCTCTCCCAGCCACTCCCGCAGTTTTCTCAGCTGCCTCGTGGTCGTCCCCCATTGCCGCACTTCTCCCTGCGCCTTCCCATCGGCGCCGGGTACGATCACGCATACCGACAGGCTCTCTTTGTGAACGTCAATCCCCGCGCACCGCTCGTGCACGTCCGCGAGGTCTTCGATGGCAAATTGATTCTTCTTTGCTCCCATGCAGTCTCCTTCAAGGCTGCAGGGACGGGGGACATTGTTAGATAAAAATCTCTTCCGCGTACTCTCCGCACAAGGCGGGGTAACATCGTGCGATGCACGTAATGTCCGAGCCAGACTACGCTACGGGCTTTCACAGCCGCATTGGCCTTTCGGCTTCGCCCGACTCCACAGCCCTCTCAATGCTACCCGATTTTCATCCCGTGCTATGAACCCCGTTCATAGCTCCCCACTACGCTACATGGGCGCCAGGGCGCGTCCGCGATTTTCATTCCGTGCTATGAACCCCGTTCATAGCTCCCCACTACGCTACATGAGGGTCGGACGCACGGCCGACTGCCGGGAACGCGGCTTGCGCCGCGTGTACTTCGGTGGCTTTCCGAAGGGTCATGGATGGTCGCGGAAACGCCCGGGTCTCGGGACATCCGTTTCCTGGCGGGGCTCGAACGCAGGCGAAAACGCCTACGCTACATGAGGGTCGGACGCACGGCCGACTGCCGGGAACGCGGCTTGCGCCGCGTGTACTTCGGTGGCTTTCCGAAGG
>DASYYI010000248.1:0-6777 GCA_035933995.1 Candidatus Acidiferrales bacterium
GGTGCTGAACTCGGACAACTATTATCCGGTCGCCGTTTTTCGTGCGCTACGGATGCTTGGCGAGCCGGGATTGCCGGCATTCGAGCGAGAAACTCTGGTGCGCGAAAGCGAAATTCCGCGCGAACGAGTGCTTCGCTATGCACTGCTGCAAATCAGCGCGGCGGGATATTTGGAGAAAATCTTCGAAAAGCCCGATGAGATGCCCGAAACGGCCGGCGATAGAGAAGTGTTCATAAGCATGAATTGCTGGCGATTTAATGCGAGCATCTTTCGAGCGTGCGAGCAGGTGGCACGTTCGGCGCGCGGAGAATACGAGCTGCCGGAGGCAGTACAGCTCGGACTCATCTCACTGGGGCTGCGTTTCAAAGCGGTGCCGTTCCATACTGGCGTACTCGACCTCTCGCATCGGTCGGACATCGCCCAAGTGGCTCGGAGGCTTGCGGGCCTGAAAGTTGGGCTGTAAATGAGTGGTGAACATCAGAAACCGTCGAGTGGAGTGATTCCCTTCCCTTCGACGCACTGGTAGAGCTTGCCGAAAGCTAAATTTTTATACTCTTCCGTTCTGCCACTGGGCCAACTGAGCACGACGCGGTCCACACGATCTGCCTGACCGAGACCAAACGTTACCGGAAATTCAGACTGCGAAAGATAACTCGAGCCGCTCTTCACGAGGCGAGTTTGGCTGGTATCGCCGTGAAAGATTTGGACGCGCGCTCCGATTGCATCGCGATTTGATTTCGTGCCAACCAGGCGGAAGCGGATAGCGCGAGTGCGCGAAAGCTGATCGTTGCGGAAAAGATAAGCGGGACCGTTATTCGTGGTCATCAACAAATCGAGATCTCCATCACGATCGAAATCGCCGTAGCACAAGCCGCGCCCAACTTTTGGCCGCGCGAACGCGTCGCCAACCTCGGAAACTACATCACGGAATTTACCCGCGCCATCGTTCAAAAAGAGCTGCGGAGGTTGCGCGTAGCCGACGTTCCCGCGAATGTTGCGCACAGTCTCGTCAATGTGCCCGTTCGCGACCACGAGGTCGAGCGCGCCGTCAAGGTTCATGTCGGCGAAAACGCAGCCAAAGCCCAGAGTATTTTTCGAAGGAAGCCCAACGCCGCTTTGCACGGCGACATCTTCGTACAAGCCTTTGCCGAGCGGCCGATACAGGCCAACCATTTCATCGTCGAAGTTGGTGATAGCAATCCCGGGACGGCCTGAGCCATTGAAATCGCCCACGGCGATTCCCATGCCTGCGCGAGCCTTTCCGTCGTTGCTGAATGCGACGCCTGCTTCCACGGCGACGTCTTTGAACGTGCCATTGCGCTGATTGCGGTAGAGCTTGTTAGGTTGCGTGTCATTTGCGACGATGAGATCGGGCCAGCCATCTTCGTCGTAATCGAGCATTGCCACGCCCAAGGATTTGGAACTGGTATCGAAAATTCCGCTGGTCGCGGTGACGTCTTCAAATGTTCCGTTGCCGCGATTGCGAAACAGCCAACAGGTTTCTCCGCGGTAGGCCTCGGGCGTGCAGTAGGACTTGTGCTTGCCATCGAGGCTGCAAAAGACGTCTTGCGCTGGAGACCATTTCACATAGTTGCAGACGAAGAGGTCGAGAAAACCGTCGCGATCAAAGTCGAACCACAGAGCTGAGGTGCTGAATCCCTCCCTGCCCGCAAGCCCGCTTTCGCGTGTGACGTCGATAAAAGTTCCGCGTCCGGTATTTTTGAAGAGGCGATTTTGGCCGACGCAAGTGATGAAAATATCGGGGAAGCCATCGTTATTGTAATCGGCCACGGCGACGCCCATTCCGTACATCTCGACATCAAGACCGGCGTGACGCGTAACATCCGTGAATGTCCCGTTCCGGTTGTTGCGGTAGAGGCGCATCGTGCTGCGGGCTCGCCGGTGCCCCGGCCAGTCCATGCTATTGATGAGAAGGACGTCCTGCCAACCGTCTCCGTCATAATCGAGAAAGGCGCATCCCGAACCCATAGTTTCTGGCAGAAACTTTCCTCCGTATGCGCCGCTATTGTGGCTGAAGTGAATGCCGGATTGCGAAGTGACGTCGACCAGACGAAATCCGGGACTTGACGGTTGCGGCGGGGAGAGTGCGGCTGCGGAATCGATTTGCAATGCGCTGACGGAAGCCAAGCCCGCGACACTTAGGAGAAACGATCTGCGATTCACGAGATATTCACCAAGCCGTTGCGGATCGCATAGACAACGAGGTCGGCGGTTTTGTGAATTCCAAGCGCGTCCATAATATTGGCGCGATGAACGCCGACCGTGTTCACGCTGAGGTCGAGCTGTTCGGCGATTTCCTTGTTGGACTTGCCGTTCACGATGAGCTGCAGAATCTGAAGCTCGCGCACGGTGAGTCCAGAGTTGCGCTCGCCCTTTAAGGCGTTGGAACGCGAAAGCTGAGGGGATAGCACGATTTCGCCAGCCACGACGCGCCGAACTGCCGGTGGGAGTTCGAGATCGACCGCGTTTTTGAGGATATATCCACGGGCGCCAGCGTCGAGCGCCTGACGAACGAGGGTGTCTTCCGAATGCATGCTCAACATTAAAATTAGACTCGCGGGACGAGCGGCCAGAATCTGGCGCGTTGCATCGAGGCCGCTGACGTGGGGCAAAGCGGAGTCCATCAAGATAACCTGAGGCTTAAGTTCGCGCGCAAGGCGAATTGCCTCTTCGCCGTCGCTTGCCTCTCCGACAACGGAGATGTCCGGTTCATCTTCGAGCATTCGCCGGAAGCCGCGACGAACGAGAGCGTGATCGTCCACGAGCAGCACGGTGATTTTGTCTGGCATGGTCAATTTATCTTAGCTCTGGGAACGCTGAGGCGGATTACTGTTCCACCCGTAGCGGGCTGCACGAAGTCAATCGTGCCGCCTAGGAGTTCCGCGCGCTCCCGCATTGCAACCAATCCGATGCCGGGCTTTGCAGCGCTGCGGACAAATCCCGCGCCGTGATCTTCCACTTCTAATTCCAATTTGTCAGACGAAAAGCGTAAGCGAACCCATGCTTGCTGCGCTCCGGAATGCCGCGCCACGTTGTTCAGGGCCTCTTGCAACACACGGTAAATGTGGACGGACGCGGCACCATCCAGTGGAAATGGAGTGCCGGATTTTTCGTAGCGTATGGCGATGCCCGTTTGCTTCTCCACGGTAGGAATATACCAATCCATGGTGTTTTCGAGTCCCGATTCCTCGAGCATGACTGGATGCAGCGCCTGCGAGAGCGTGCGGACCTTGTCGAGCGCGGTCTGCGTGATATCGCGGATTTCGCGGAGATCCGTGTGGAGGGACGAGCCCTCCGGCGCGCGTTTTTCCGTGCGGCTGAGCATCGAGCCGATGGCCGTGAGGATTTGGCCGAACTCATCATGCAATTCGCGGGAAATGTAACGCAGAGTCGACTCCTGCGTGGAGATCAATTTCTGGGCGAGCTCGCTTCGCTGCTTTGACAATGCATCCAATTGCGCGAAGAGGCGGCGATTCCAGTAAATCAAATACAGGCTGGTCAGCAATATCGCAATCAAGGTTGCACTGAGAAACAGATAAACCTGATGCTGAACGCGGTCGTAGATTTGACCGATTTGCCGCGCGGCGTCTTCCTCCCCTTCATTGTTCGCTACCAATTGACGCGCGACGGCGGTGGCGAGGGATGCTTGCCTAGCCTGCAACGAAATACGGATTTGCTGGCGCGCGTCTTTCTCTTTTCCGTCGCGCACAAGAGTGAAAGTGCGATCCACCGCGTTCCAGAATTGCGCGAAGGAATTCGCGAGTTCTTGCATTTGTTCCGGAGTACGACGGGCAACGGCGAGTTGCTGTTCGCGCTGGAGCGCATCGCTGAGGTCGGTATGGATTTGTTGAAATTGAGCTGACCATGCCGTGAGAGGATACGGTTCGTCGTTGGCTAACATATCGCGCATAGCGAGCCCCAGCGAATTCAAATCATTCTGGATGCGCAAGAGTTGAAGCGAATCCTTGCGGTAGCGGTCGGCTAAATTGTTTTGCAAAGCGCGCAAGCCGGAGATTTGCCGCGTAATGTATGCGGAATAGACCACAACGGCAGCAAGAGTGATGATGAGGCCGAGAAACAGGCCAAGCGTGGGAGAACGGCGAGCGGAGCGCACGTGGGGAGAATATAACGGCCATGCGCTACGTTCCAATGGCGTATCTGACTCGCGGCGACTTGCAGAGCTTCATGGCGTTTTTGCTTTCGACGAGGCCTTGTTGCGGTACTGAAATCGATAGGAGGCGGGAGGTTGGCCGGAGACGGCGCGAGTGTTGTAACGCAACAGGTAATCGAGATGGCTCGGATCGGTGGGATAGGAGATCCCGCGAGGATAAGGATAAGAGGCGAGCGTGTGCATGGGCAATGGAGTGACGGTGCTGCCGTAATCGGCGTAGAAATCCATGTCCTTGTCGAAACCATTGGCAGAGAAAAAATAATCGCGCGTCCAGCCATTTGCCAGTTTTGGCAACGACGAAGGATCAAAACTCACGGCCACTTCGTCACCGGAGCCAAAGACGACGTATTTCTCGTCGACTTGTTGCAGAAGTGGCCGCACATCTCCATAGCGCGTGTAATTTCCGGCTTGATGCGCGTATGGTCCGGTCGCGCTAACCTGATCGTAAAAGAAAGTCAAATCTCCCGGTGTCTTTCCTTCGACGTAATTCGGGTAACCGCGAAAGTGGAGATTCGCATTCGCAAGCGGGACCTGCGTGACGCGATACGATGCGTCCGCCGCGGAATTGTCGATGCGGATTCGATCCCAGTAAATTTTCAGGTTCGTGACGATGCGAATCTTGCGTGTACCCGGTGGAAGTTTTCCCGTGAGGTCGGCGGTCATGGTGCGTTCGAGTCCGGAGAAAAATCCCATGTCGGTGACGACGCGGCGCCAACGGCCCTCCGCGCTTAGAGCTTCGACGTAAGGCGGAATCGGCTTCATTCCGGCTTGCCATGCTGAGTACAAAGAGCTAGCGGAAAAATAATCCGTGAAGCCGTCGAGGATCAGCCGCAGGGGATGCTGGGGATTCCAGTTGCCCAAATCCAATTCGAGCCAGTGTGATTTTGCGAAGCCTGCAAAGGGCGTACTCTTGAAGCCGGTCACAAACTGATGATCGCGCTTGAGCAACTGCGGCAGAACGTTGCGGCCGTGATCATCCCATGCACCGAGCGGCAGATGCGGAGAACGAGTCGTGACGACCTTGAAAGCTGGAAACGGTGGATACATTGAGAAATGGCCGTTGGGATAGACTTCCACATCCACCGGATGATCGACAGCGAGGAGGCGCACCTGATCGAGATAATCGAGCTCTTCCTCGGGTTCGAGCAGGCGAAATTCGAGCCTGCCGTTTTTCAATTCGACGTCGGAACCGTTGACTTTAAGATATTCCTCGGGATTCGGAATGTTCCTCTCGCCGGGACCGACCCAGTGGCCGACGATTCCCGAACCGATGATGTCTGCAACAAACTGGAACGTGTGGCCATTCCACGCAAACAGAAGCGGACACGAACTACCGCGACGATCTAGCTCGGTGATCGTCTGGCGCGAATCTGCAGGGAGATTGATTTCGTCCTGCAAAACGCCAGTGGGCCAGAGCATGCGGAAGATATCAATTTTGCTAGCGTCATCGAGACCCACGGTGATGTTCGTGTCGCTCTGACCCAAATATCCCGAGGCGGCTGATATTTCGAACTTTTGGTGAAGAGTTCCGGCGTAGATATCGACCTTGGCGCCAATTGCGCTTTTGTTGTCGTTCAGTCCGGCGAGTTGGGCCTGGAGCCAATGGTTGCGATTGCCGCCCACGTTGCGCAAGAGCACGGGCGGCGCACCATTTTGAGTGATGAGCAAATCCGTGGCTCCGTCGCCGAAAAAATCCGCAGCCACGAGCGAGCGCGGGCGCGTGAGGTGAATTTTGTTCAGGCCAACTTCAGCTGATACGTTGCGAAAGCCAGCGGAACCTTCGTTTCGCAGCAGAACGATGCGGCCGCCGGACGCAGTTTCTCCGGCAGCGGCAAGATCAATCCAGCCGTCGTTGTCGTAGTCAAGCGCTGCCAGGCCCCAACCGCGAGTCCAATCCAATTTCGGCAATGCGACGGGCACAAATTGTTTGCCATTCAAGTTGCGCGACAAAGAAAGGCCGGGCGCGCCCGAATGTGTAAACGCCAAATCCATCCAGCCATCTTTATCGAAATCAAAGGCGAGCGCGCCAACCGCGGGAGATTGCATCGTCGAGGCCCAAGGCTGTTCGGCGCTAAATTTTCCTTCGCGAGGATTCAAATAGACGGTGGGCGGGCGGTTAAAAGAGGTGACGACGAGATCTATGGCGCGATCGTTATTGATGTCGCTTGCGGTCGCGCCCCAACTTGGACCATCACCACCTAGGCCAGTCTCCTGCGTGACTTCGGTAAATGTGCCGTTGCCATTGTTACGCCAAAGCTCGTTGGTCACATTCGCGGCGGAAGGAGAAGAATCCGCTCCGGCGACCGCCGACGCGCGAGCGACGTAGAGATCGAGGTCGCCATCGTGGTCGTAATCCACAAATGTGAGGCCCATTGCTTGGCCTGTGACTTGAATTCCCGTGCTTGCGGTGACGTCGTGAAATTTCCCGCCGCCGTCGTTGTGAAAGAGCGCAACACCACCGTTATAACTCACAGCGAGATCAGGATGCCCGTCGTTGTCGTAATCGCCCGCCGTGCAACCCATTCCGACGCCAGGAAATTTTATGCTGGACTGGGCGGTGACGTCCGCGAATTTCCCGTTGCCTA
>DASYYI010000252.1:0-3973 GCA_035933995.1 Candidatus Acidiferrales bacterium
TTGCGCAGCCACGCGGTGCCTTCGCGGCAGGGAATGCACCAGCCGCAGGATTCGTGCGCGTAGAAATGTGCGATGCGGCGCGCGACGTCAACCATGCACGTGTCTTCGTCCATCACCACCAGGCCGCCAGAGCCAAGCATCGAGCCGATTTTCGCGACGGAATCGTAGTCCATGGCCACATCGCATTCGTCGGCGCTGAGCAGCGGACAGGAAGTGCCTCCGGGCAGTACGGCCTTCAGTTTTTTGCCGTTCGCGACGCCACCGGCGACTTCGTTAATGATGCGATTCAGATTGTAGCCGAGAGGCAGCTCGTAAATCCCCGGACGATTGACATGGCCGGAAATCGAATATAGCCGCGTGCCGCCGTTCTTGGGCACGCCGAGGCTCGCGTACCAGTCGCCGCCCTTGCGAATGATCAGCGGCACGGTGCTCAGTGTTTCCACGTTATTGACGACGCTTGGACATTGATACAGTCCGGCGACAGCCGGGAACGGAGGCTTGATCCGCGGATAGCCGCGTTTGCCTTCGAGCGACTCGAGAAGCGCCGTTTCTTCGCCGCATTCGTACGCGCCCGCGCCCGTGTGCGTGCAAAGCTCAAAATCGAATCCGGTGCCAAGAATATTTTTCCCGAGATAGCCCGCTTTGTACGCTTCCTCAATCGCAACATCGAGAATGTCGAGGATGTAGCGATACTCGCCGCGGACGTAGATGTAACCCTGATGCGAGCCAATCGCTTTTCCCGCGATTACCGAGCCTTCGATCAGCGCATGGGGGTCCATTTCCATCAGCGGACGATCCTTACTTGTGCCCGGCTCGCTTTCGTCAGCATTCGCAACAACATATTTCGGCTTTGGAGAATTCTTCGGAACGAACGACCATTTCATTCCAGTCGGGAAGCCCGCGCCGCCGCGACCGCGCAGGCTCGACTTTTTCACTTCGTCGATGATCTGCTCGGCGGTCATCTCCTTGAGGGCTTTTTCGAGTCCCTGATAGCCTTCAAGGTCGCGATAGACTTTCAAAGTGCGCGAATCGCGGACGCCAAATCGCTGGCTGATCACGCGATTTTCGCCGGGCGCAGGCTCGTGCAACGAGCCCGAAATCACCGGTACGGGCGCGGGTCTTTTGCCCGCCGCGAATTGATCGAGGATGGCGTCCACTTTGTCGGGCGTCAAATTCTCGTAGAAGTCGTAATTCACCTGCATCGCGGGCGCGCCCGAACACGCACCCATGCACTCGACTTCTTCGAGCGAGAAAATGCCGTTCGGCGTCGTTTGGCGATTGCCGATGCCGAGGCGCTTTTCAACGTGCGCCAATATCTCGAACCCGCCGCGAAGCTGGCACGAAGTGTTGGTGCAAACCTGGACGTGATTTTTCCCGATGGGCTTGCGATGGAGCATCGAGTAATACGAAAGCGTTTCCGTGACCTCGGTCATGTTCAGGCCAAGGCGGCGTGCAATTTCGTCGAGAATTTCGTCGCTCAAATGGCCAAATTCATCCTGCGCGTACATCATCATGGGGATCAGCGCAGAGCGCTTGACCGGATAGCGCCCAACAAGCTGGTTGAATTTGGCGTCAAGCTGAGCGGGAACTTGCATCAGCGGTCCACTTCTCCCAGAACAATATCGATTGTGCCGATGCTGGCGACTACGTCGGCGATCAGTTTGCCGACCACCAGATGTGGCAGCGCTTGCAGGTTGACGAACGACGGCGCGCGCATTTTCACGCGGTACGGGCGGTTCGAACCGTCGCTGACGACGAAGAACCCCGCCTCGCCGCGCGGCGATTCGATCGCTTGATAGACTTCGCCCGGCGGCGGCGTGATGCCTTCGGTCCAAATCTTGAAGTGATAAATCAGTCCTTCGATGGAGGTCTTCATTTCCTCGCGCGAAGGCGGCACCAGACCGCGAACCTCCGCGCGGAAGGGTCCCTGTGGCGGAATTTTCTTAATGGCCTGCTTGCAGATTTTCGCGCTTTCCTTTATTTCCGCGACGCGCACCTGATACCGGGCGTAGACGTCTCCATCTGTTTGCGTCTGGACCTTGAAATCAAATTCGTCGTAACTCGAATACGGGAAATACTTGCGGACGTCGTAATCGCTGCCGCTGCCGCGAAGCGACGGGCCCGAGACGGCCATTGCGATGGCGTCATCGAGTTTCAGCACGCCAACTCCCTGCGTGCGCAGCTTCCAAATCGGATTTTCGGTGAGCAAATCTTCGTATTCGGCAACGTGCCCGGGCAAAGTGTCCAAGAATTTCGAGATCCATTCAAGGTAGCCCGGCGGCGGTTCGAGCGCCAATCCGCCAATGCGGAAATAGCTGGTCATCATGCGCTGGCCGGAAATGGCTTCAAGAATCTTTAGAATTTCCTCGCGCTCGCGGAAGCAATAGAGGAAGACGCTCATCGCGCCGAGGTCGATGGCATGTGTGCCGAGCCAAACCAGGTGCGAAGAAATACGCGTCAGTTCCGTGAGCAGCACGCGAATGTATTGCGCGCGCTTGGGCACTTGAATGTCCGCGAGTTTTTCAACCGCAAGGCAGTAGCCGAGGTTGTTGGACAGATTCGCCAGATAATCGATGCGGTCGGTGAGCGGAATGCACTGCGAATAGGTGAGATTCTCGCAGTTTTTCTCGATGCCCGTGTGCAAATAGCCGATAACGGGCTCAGCCTTGAGGACGACTTCGCCGTCGAGCTCGAGTATCACCCGCAACACGCCGTGCGTGGACGGGTGCTGCGGGCCCATGTTGAGGACCATGGTCTTGTTTTCAGTTTTGGTCCCGGTAAAGGGCGCGCCGACGGTCGTGGACATTAACGATAGCCCTCCACCGGATAATCCTTACGATGCGGGTGGCCTTCCCAGTCGTCCGGCATCAGAATGCGTGTCAAATTTGGGTGGCCTTCGAAGCGCACGCCCATCAAATCCCAAATTTCGCGCTCGTGCCAGTTGGCCGTGGGCCACACGGGAATCACGGTGGGAACCACGGGATCTTTCGAGGTGACTTTCACCTTGATTCGCAGTCGCTTGCGGTGGCTTAGGCTGGTGAGGTGATAATTGACTTCAAAGCGCGGCTCGATAGGGAAGCGGTCGACGGCGCTGATGTCCGAGAGGAAAGCGAAATCCAAATCAGGATCGGATTTGAGGAATTCGCACGCGCTAATAAGGCGGTTGCGCGGCAAAACCACGGTATTCTCGCCGCGAAAAGAAATTACTTCGGTGATCCCTTGCGGGTCACGTTCTTTCAGTTTGCGGACTGCCAGCGACTCGTTTTGTTGCGCTGCTTCCACTCTTATGATTCCGATTCCGGCGGCTTAAGCCTGCCTGCGGTGGCAGGCTACTTCCACTCCAGCGCGCCCTTTTTCCACAAATAAATGTAGCCGACCACCAGGATAGCAATGTACAGCAGCATCTCGACAAAACCGAACATATTCAGCTGTTTGAAAACGATAGCCCAGGGATAAAGGAAAATGGCTTCGATGTCGAACAATATGAAAATCATCGCCACCATGTAGAAGTGCACCGAATAAGGCTCGCGCGCATCGCCCGTGGGGCGAATGCCGCATTCGTACGGCTGGTCCTTCGCGCGGACCTTCAAGTGGCGTCCCACCACAGAGGAAGCAATAATAAGAACAGCGGCGAGTCCCGCGGCGAGCAGGAACATCAGCAGCAATGGTGCGTAACTATCGAGGTAGCTTCCGTTCATTTTACGTGCGCTGCTATAATAGCGGGGCAGGCACGTCCTGGTCAAATGTGTACAGAAAGATTTTTTGATTTTGTTTTCGACGACGGACGAGATCGCCGAGGGAGCTTTTTGCGATGAGTTTGGGGTTTAATTCAGACGTGAACGTGGGCAAAGAAGTTTGCCATGTTCAGACCGAGGACCACGGACAGCCGGATTTCCTGATCGAGACGCTGGTCTATCACCGAGGGAGAATTTTTCACCGGCGAACGTCAAATTACACGGATCTAGTGGCAGTG
>DASYYI010000258.1:0-13317 GCA_035933995.1 Candidatus Acidiferrales bacterium
ATCCGTAAGGATGCACAATTCCATTACACGGGGATGACGCACAAAGCGTCGCGTCCCTTTGAGGATGGGACGTTTGACGGCGATGAGAACGCGATCGTGGATTTCAAGTTTTCGAGTTCGCCGAAGCTGACCTGGTGGTTCGATCATCATCAAAGCGCTTTTCTTACGTTGGAAGATGCGGCGATTTTCCGCCAGGATCACTCCGGGAAGAAATTTTACGATCCCACGTACAAATCGTGCACGAAATTCCTGGCCACGGTGGCGAGCGAGAAATTCGGATTCAACGCGCGGCCGCTGGAGGAATTGATTCGCTGGGGCGACATAATTGATGGAGCGCAGTTCGAGTCGTCGGACGCGGCCGTGGCGATGCGCGAGCCGGCGATGCAGCTTGCGCTGGTGATTGAAGCGGCTCCAGAAGTGGATCTGGTGCCGCGGCTGATTCCGGAAATGGCGACGCGATCGCTTGCGGAAATGGTGAAGCTGCCGATGGTGGCGAAGCACTTGGGGCCTTTGCTCGAGCGGCACCGCAAATCGATCGGGATTCTAAAGGAGCGCGCGGAGGCTCGCGACGGCGTGATTTATTTCGACGTGAGCGACTTGGACCTGGAAGGCTACAACAAATTTATTCCCTATTTTTTGTTTCCGGATTTTTTGTACACAGTGGGCGTGAGCGCGTCGCCAACGCGCGCCAAAGTGTCCGTGGGGACAAATCCGTGGAAGGAGCCGCCGAAGGACGTGAACCTGGCTTCGCTGTGCGAAAAATACGGCGGCGGCGGACACGCGCGAGTGGCGGCGATTTCGCTGGCTCCGGAAGATTTGCCGCGCGCGCGCCAAGTGGCGCAGGAAATCGCGGAAACGCTGCGACGAGCGAACCGCGCGGCAGGCGAAAAGAAATAGGAGCTTCCGTGGTAAAATTTTAATTCGCACCACGCTTGCGCAAGTGCCTGGCGGTTCTGCCGGGCGTTCCCTGTGGGCCGCTAGCTCAATGGTAGAGCAGCTGACTCTTAATCAGCGGGTTGGAGGTTCGAGTCCTCCGCGGCTCACCACTCATTCTCCGTGCGCGACAGCAAGACAACGAATCTTGCCTGCGACGCCTTTGGTCGCGTGACGCGCCCCCCATTTTCCTTCAATAATTCCGAAGCCGCTGCCTGCGATGCGAACAACAATCTGACCAGCAAGCCCGGCGATGGCATCCGGAGAGAATCCCCACCCTTCGCCAAAGGCGCTCCCTTCCTTCGTCAGGGGAAACAGGATGGGGCGCCCGCAATACCTCTCCACTGAATTAATGCGGTAGTATCATGACCGCTGCAATGTTCACTGGCGATGCGAGTGCTTAAGAATGCGAAAGCCTGTGGGCCACCGGCCGTCTATTTTTTCTCTTTCGTCAGGCCGATGTCTTGAAGAACGTCCTGCACCAAATGATCCCTCGCGTGGGAATCTAGGGACAGACGGAACGTTTCCTGATACTGTGGAAGGATGTCGCGCCTGGCCCGTATCGCAGTGGTTAATGTAGCGCGCCATGTGACGCAGCGAGGGAACCCCCGGCAGTTTATCCCCGCGAATTAGGAGTACCTAGGGACTGCAGAAAGGCCTGGGGAAATTGCCGCCATCCGTCAATGCACGCACGCTGGCAGACCGTTGGGTGCGGAATCGTTCGTGTGTTCGCTAGAGGACGCTACGCAACGGCGGTTGGGGCAGCAGAAAGGCGGACGGCCAAGGCGTGTCGCAGAGGATGGCAGGCAAGCTACACTTGGTTTCTAGAGAGTTTCTAGAAGGAGGAAACGTTCCGTCTGTCCCCGAGTTCCCGTCCCCGAGTTCCCATGGACTACTCGAAAGGAGCTGACAATGAAACACCCAGACGACAGATCGCGCCGTCGCTTTCTCAAGGCGAGTTCGATGTTGGGTATGGCAGTGGCGTTCGGCCCAGCGGCGATCAGCGAGGCATTTGCAGATTCAAAATCCGACATTACTCCGAGGAAGGACACCATGACCAAAGCCGTTGGTACAAAACGAGCCGCGGAGCAATCAACTGACAACACGACGATTCGTCCGTTTCATAAAACATTTCCGGCAAGTGACATCAGTGAATTGCGCAGGCGCGTAAACGCCACGAGGTGGCCGGAGCGGGAAACGGTCAAGGATGCATCCCAGGGCGTGCAACTGGCGACGATTCAGAAGCTCGCGCGCTATTGGGGGACCAATTATGACTGGAGCAAGTGCCAGGCGAAGCTGGACGCCAGGCCGCAGTTCATGACAAATATCGACGGGCTAGACATTCATTTCATTCACGTGAAGTCGAAGAATGCGAATGCGCTTCCGGTGATCATCACGCACGGATGGCCCGGCTCGATCATCGAGCAAATGAAGGTCATCGATCCGCTGACGAATCCGACGGCACACGGCGGGAGCGCAGCGGATTCTTTCGACGTCGTGATTCCTTCGCTACCGGGCTACGGATTTTCTGGCAAGCCGACTGCGCCCGGGTGGACCCCCGTCACCATTGCTCGTGCGTGGGCGACTTTGATGCAACGCCTCGGCTACAAACAGTACGTGGCGCAGGGCGGGGATTGGGGGAATGCCGTCTCGGAGACGATGGCCCTGCAGCAGCCGCCGGGATTGCTCGGCATTCACACCAATATGGCGGCGACGGTTCCACCCGATGTTTCAAAAGCTCTGTCGGTTGGCGGTTCGCCGCCCGCTGGCCTCTCGGCCGAAGAGAAACATGCGTGGGACCAGCTCGATGATTTCTACAAAAACGGCCTGGGCTATGCCCAAGAAATGTCAAACCGGCCACAGACGCTTTACGGAATCTCAGATTCGCCGGTGGGGCTCGCCGCTTGGATGCTGGACCACGACATCCGCAGTTACGAAATGATCATACGCGTCTTCGATGGAAAGATGGAGGGGCTGACTCGGGACGACGTCCTTGACAACATCACACTCTACTGGTTGACGAACACCGCGATTTCCTCGGCGCGCCTCTACTGGGACACCGCGCGAATTTCGACGGGAGGAGGTTTCTTTGATGTCAGGGGAATCAAGGTCCCGGTCGCCGTCAGCGCCTTCCCCGATGAAATCTATGCGGCCCCGAAGAGCTGGGCAGAGCGGGCCTATCCTAAGCTGATTTATTACAACCGGCCTACCAAAGGCGGGCATTTTGCGGCGTGGGAACAGCCGCAAGAGTTCACTGACGAACTTCGCGCGTCGTTCAGATCGTTGCGTTAATTTAGACCAATTGAAGGAGGACGTATGTCAAGTGATAAAACAGGAAGCGCCGTTAGTGCGAGTCGAGCGTTGCAGCCCACAGAAACAAATCCTCTCGATTTTGTGCCCGACAAAATTCCTTTCGACACTCCGTATGGCCCACCGATATCACTAGGCCGAGCTCAGGCCGTTATTTACGCTGCGGTAGAAGAGGCGAAGAAGCGGAATTGGAAAATGAACGTAGCGGTGTTCGATTCCGGGGGTAACCTCGTCGCCTTTCAACGAATGGACGGCGCGATGCTTGCCTCCATCCAGATCGCCGAACACAAGGCTCGAGCAGCCGCAACCTTCCGTCGCCCGACCAAGGTCTTCGAGGACGGTATCAACCTCATGAAGCTCAACTATCTGCTCGCGTTCGATGGAATCATTGCGTCTCGAGGCGGCATCCCACTGATCGAACAGGGAGCGATTATCGGCGCAATCGGTAGCTCGGGAGGAACGGA
The DNA here is from genome assembly GCA_035933995.1 of Candidatus Acidiferrales bacterium. Taxonomy (GTDB): domain Bacteria; phylum Acidobacteriota; class Terriglobia; order Acidiferrales; family UBA7541; genus DAHUXN01. Next base: position 3,708 of record DASYYI010000258.1, read on the forward strand.
CTCCCAGGACGAGATCGTCAGCCAAGCAGGCGCGGGGGTAATCAACCAACCGCCGGTAACGAACAAATGACCCGGACCTCGGAGAAAGCGTTAGGGACAATGAACCTGTTTTGCAGACCCAAAATATGGAGGAGGATGTCATGACAACTGCAATCGCACCTGCTAAGCCCGCACAGATTCGCCTGACCCGCCAGTCGCCCGCGTATTGGCGTGTCACCATCGATAATCCGCCGATCAACGTAATGGGCCCGGAAATGGTCCGGGAGTTCCAGGGAGTCATCGGCGCCCTGGAGGCCGACGAGCGTGTCAGGGTGGTTGTCTTCGACAGCGCGGTCGAGGATTACTTCCTGAATCACTCCGATTTCACGGCCAAGATCGAGGACTTGACCTCCATGCCGGCCGGTCCCACGGGCTTGCCGCCTTGGCCGGACTTTCTCGTGCGTCTGACCCGCTTGCCAGTCGCCTCAATCGCCCTCATTCGAGGCCGTGCGACAGGCAACGGCAGCGAGATCACCCTGGCCTGCGACATGAGTTTCGCCAGCCGCGAGAAGACCATCATCTCGCAATGGGAGGTAGGTGTGGGCATGGTCGCCGGCGGCGGCCCCATGGCCCGTCTGCCCCAACTCATCGGTCGAAACCGCGCCCTCGAGGTGCTCCTGAGCTCGGAAGATATTAGGGCAGAACAAGCCGAGGTCTACGGCTACATTAATCGCGCCCTGCCCGACGCGGATTTAGACGCGTTCGTAGAGACGCTTGCGACCCGGATCGCCAAATTCGACAAATGGGCGATCGCCCAGACCAAGCGTCTGGTCAACACCAGCCTTCCGCCGGACGTCGAGCTCGGCGCGGGGTGGGATGCGTGTATCGCTTCGCTCGGGCGACCTGCCGCACAAGAGGGGATAAAAGCGCTGATGGCGCGCGGCTTTCATAAGCCGGGGGATGTCGAGAATCGGCTCGGATACTACCTGGGACAAATCGCGCGCTAGGCCTGCGCCAGGCGCGGTCTCAATTCCGGGACGTCGAGGATCGCACGCGTTCGAAGCCAAGCCTGGCGGACACGTTTCGAATGTCTGTGGTGACATCTAACATATTCTGCGCACGATATCGAAAGGAGCCATGAATGAGCGCCGTACAGGTGGAACAAAAAAGCTATGAGATGCCCCCGCGCGAAGGGATCAGCATCGCATATTTTCTTACCGTCGCCGACGTCGAGCGATCGGCTCGCTACTACGAAAAGGTCTTCGGCGCTCGCATTCTGACCATGGGAGACGGCAACGCGCCTCCGTACCTTCAGCTTGCGAATATCTGGATGATTCTGAACGTGGGGGGCGGGCCGACCCCGGACAAGCCGACGGTAACGCTCAGCGTCCCCGACCCGAATCACATCAACAGCTTTATGAATTTCCGGGTTGCGGATATTCAAGCGTGCTATGAGCTATGGAAAAGTCGAGGAGCCGAGTTCATCACGGAGCCGATTCCCAAGTACGGCGAGATTCGCTGCTACATCCGCGATCCTGACGGTTACATTATCGAGGTCGGACAGAGCACTAGCCTCACGTACGGTTAACGCTCAGGCGGGTGGTCTACGCTTCCGGCCTTTGACTTTGAGGGTGCCCCATGCTCGGGTTTTGAGCGTGGGGCTTTTGGACTGTTGTTCGACACTCGTCGACAAGTGGGGCGGATGGGGCACCCGCAAAACCCTCCGGTGAATTAATGCGGTGGTATCATGAGCGCTGCGATGTTCACTGGCGCTGCGAGTACTTAAGAATGCGAAAGCCTGTGCGCCACTCGCCTGAGGGTTGACTCGGTGTAATGTCAGCAAGCGACAGGCACGTCAAAAACCGCACCCTTAAACACCAAAGGGTGCGCCGCCCGCCGTTGTCGATCTCGTATACGGTTCTGTTTGTGATTGCGTTTTCCCTCATTTATGCAACTCGGACATTATCGCGTCCAAATTCCGTTTTGTTGCATGAGGCTGTTGAACCCGAATGGCGCGTTGATTTGCGCTCTGCCATCGGAAGTGCGCCTGTTCGATCTATCGCCCAGAGGAGGAGCGAATTTCTCGCAAGTCCCTATGCCTCCGTATGGTTTATAAACAACAATACGATTGCCGGGACCTTCGTGGTGCGCAAAACGGGTAGCGAACCGCAGATTTCCAACCGGGCGAGTCTCGATAACAGCTTGCCTCTGCAGCTTCGCGCGATTTTCTTGAACGCTCACACGGGAAAAATCACGGGCACTGCCGATTGGCCGACCGATTCGAGAAGGTCCCTGATTATCGCCGTGGATGACGGCAAGTTCGTAACACTCCGTGGAAGGAATCTCACACTCTATTCGCCCGACTTCGTCGCACTGAAAAATCTGATGCTGCCGGAAACCGGCTTGGCCGGATGGCTTTGGTGCCCATCACCTTCTGGCAAGAATATTCTGTTCTTCTCAGGCCAATTCGGAAAAAGCAGGTTGATCTGGGTCAATGTGAATGCGCTCAAGATAGTCGATTCCTGGGAAGATGATTTGAACGGGTATCTGTCGCTATCGGACAAATACGTTGCGACCTCGACATGCTGGTCGGGCTTCGAGGTCAATTCGGTAACCTATAACGATAACGGTGGAGCAGTAATTTCTCCGGGGTCAAAATGCGATTCTCAAATCAAGATTAGGACCCCGTTGACAGGCTGGGAGACTATTGCGCCAGGAGCGCCGCATCAATATCCTCAATTCGTGAATGAAAGCATGCTTTTTATTCCAGGAAAAACTATTGGAAGGATAATCGGAATTGACGGTAAAGTTCTCTTCGAGCAGCCGAAAATTCGTCAGTCATTCGGATGTTGGGGTTCTGGGGTATTCCCGGTGCCAGATGGTCATCGGTTTGTCATCCCAAGCTGCGAACTGAGGGGTGCTATTCCCACTTTCGATATCGGTGGACATTTGGTGCTCAAACAAATCGCTGTTTACGACATTTCGTCTCAGGTGCAATGGTACAGGATCGATGTGAAAGGACCTCAGATAAAAAATCAAATGGAATTCGCTGTTTCGCCAGACGGTTCGCAACTTGCAGTTTTGAACGACGAGTTCGTGGAGGTTTTTCAACTTCCCCCTTCGTCGCAAAAGCGATGAAGTCGATGGTATTGTCGGCGTTTTTTTACGTTCTGTTTGTAATTGCGTTCTCTCTCATTAGGCTGGCTTGGGGCTCGCCACGATAGCGAACCGCAGGTGGAGCACTCCTAACCCGTAAACGATTTCGGCGTACGTCGAGTGTAGTGAAATGTTGCATCTCATCTGCCCGCGGATTCCGAATCCGCTTTGCGCTACTGGGAAAGCTGAGTCACTTGTACATTGTAGCGGTCGAGCAAGTCGCCGGTGGCGTGTTCCACGGCCGTGACAGCAAGCCGGTAACCAACTTCCGCCTGCACCAGGCCTAACTCGGCCTGCGCCAATTCCGTCTGAGCTTCGAGCGTGAAGAAGATGGGTTGCGCGCCCAGAGCGTACTTGCGCTGCTCGGCTTGCAGATTTTTCTGCGCCAAGTCGAGCGCAACTTTCGAGGCTTCCATGTCGATTTTCGACTCCTCGAGCTGATGAACGGAATTCGTGACGTCGAGTGTGATGCTTTGGCGAATCCGGCGATCCGAATAGAGGTCACGACGCTTGTTGACCAATGCGTTGCCCAGATTGGCTTCGCCCGCATGGTTCTTGATGGGGAGCGTCAACGAAACTCCAAATCCGTAACCCGGAAATCCGAAGCCGAACACCTGGCCCAGCGCGTCAGTCCAGCCGCCCTGCGAAATCACTTGCGGCGGGATGGTATTGATATTTATTTGGTTTCCGCCCAGTCCATTGCTTTCGTAAATGCCCGTGAGCTGCAAATTCGGCTCCAAAGAGTTGTGCGCAATTTTAATATTGAGGTCGTCGTTTTCTAGTTGGAGATGCTGGGCGTCGAGTTCCGGCCTGTTGGCGAGGGCTTTGCCGAGGGCGGTTGTGATGTCCATGTTCATGAGGATTCCCGCGGGCTCTGGCGGTTCGGTCAAGTCGAGATCGAGAGCGCGAATGTTTGGATCGATGTCGGCTCCAATGATTTGCCGAAAAACGTTCTCCGTCTGTTTCAGGAAATATTCGGATTGAATTTCAGATACGCGCCGCTGGGCGACTTGAGATTCGGAGCGATAAATGTCGAGCGGCGGAAGCGCGCCGAGTTGCAACGAGTGCTTGTCGTGATCATAGGTTTGCTGAGCTTCATCCAGCGATTTCTTTTGCACTGCGAGGCTTTCTCTGGCTTGGACGACGTTCCAGTATTGGGCGACAACCTGAAGAATAGTGTCGTTAACCTCCTGCTTAAAAGTGGCGCGCGATTGCGCCAGGCCGCGCTGGGCAATGATGATCGGGCCGCGATTGGGGAGGAATCCCCGGCCGCGAAGCAGCGGTTGCGAAAAGTTAAAGGTGAAATTTCCGGAAACCGAGGGGTTAAAGAAATTGAACGAACCGTTTGACGAAAGTTTATTGGCGCTGAGCGAGGCTTGGTAGTTCGTTCCCGTGAGTAAGGTTTGAGAAACGCCGAGTTGGGCGTTTTGGCTAAGGCTGCTCAAGGTGGGCGCGCCGGAAAGCTGCGTAAATGTGGGGGATTTCGAACGAAGCGCGTTGAAGCTGGATACGAGCAATGGATCGAACGGGCCGCGCGCGAAATCAATGGCGTTCTTGGCGGTGCTGATTTGCTGTTGATCGACGACAATGTCCGTGTTGTTGGCGAGAGCCAGGCGGATGGCGTCGTCGAGCGAAAGTTGCAGTTTTCCAGCCGCGATGTACTTCTGAAAGCTTTGCGACACCTGCGCGTCAGAGATGCGCTGCTCCTTTGCGGATTGTTCCAGGGTTTTGCGATAGGAAGGATTCTGCGCGTAGCAAACGGGGACGACGCAAACAAGTACAGCAAGGCACAAGGTCAGCCAAATGTGTGATGGCTTCAATTGGTTCCTCCCGAATGGATTGACGCTGCTCGAATATTCAAAATCAGCTCGCCGAGAACGCTCGGCAAGATGAAACGGCCTCGTCTATTCGTAACGGATTGCTTCCACCGGATCGAGGCGCGCCGCCTTCATGGCGGGATAAATGCCGAAGATCATCCCCACGGATATCGAAACCAGAAACGCGAGCAAGATCGAGCCGGCCGTCACGATGGTCGACCATGCCGCCAGCCATGCAATCAACCGGGACATCCCGAAGCCGAAAACGATGCCCAGCACGCCTCCGGCGAAGGAAATCAAGATCGCTTCCACCACGAATTGCCGCACAATGTCAGACTGCCGCGCACCCACGGCGCGCCGCACGCCGATCTCGCGAGTCCGTTCCAGAATGCTGGCCAGCATGATGTTCATAATTCCGATGCCTCCCACCAGCAGTGAAATCGAGGCGATTGCCACCATGACGGTGTTGAAGAGGCGCTCGGTGCGCTGCTGTTCGGCGAGAAGTTCGGCGGGTACGATCACCGTGAAATCGCCCGCACTGTGATGTGTAGTATTGAGGACGCCGCGGACGACTTCAGCGACGCTTGCACTGTCCGCAGCGGGCGCCAGGTGCAGGTACATGCCGTCGATTTCATCTTTCAGATCGCTCATGGAGTCCTCCAACCGCAGGACCACGGCATTCACGGGGGCGTAAATCAGGTTGTTCAAATCCTGATTGGGCACGCCGGCCACGTCGGTTTGCGCCGCTAATTCCGGCGCCACCACGCCAATCACGTGGAACCATTGGTCGTTCACCTTGATGTATTGGCCGATTGCATCCGCGGAGCCAAACAGATTGAATTTCGCCGCGGAGCCGAGAACGCAAACGGGCGCGGCAGCGGCATTTTCCTGCGCGTCGAAAAATCTGCCTTGCGTCACTTGCAGGCCGGCGATATGAAGATAGTTTTGGTTGACGCCGTAGACTTGCGGGTCCTCCTGCTCGGCTTTGGGAATCAGCTTCGAGGGCGCGAAGCGTTTGCGGGGAGTGGCCTCGACGACGCCCGTGACACCAAGAATCGCGCGGTAATCGTCGAATGTGAGGCCGGGCGAAGTCTGGCGCACCTTTTGAAGCGTTTGATAATTGCTCGCCTCTTTTGCCTCCACAATCAGATTGCGGACGCCCAGTTGTTCGATGAAAGCCATCACTTTTTGTTGCGCGCCCGCGCCGATGGAGAGCATGGACACCACGGCGGCGACGCCGAATATCATTCCCAGCATGGTCAGCAAGGAACGCAGCTTGTGGATCATCAGGTTGTCGAAGCCCAAGCGGAGGTCAGGCAGCCAGTGGAGCAACGAACGAGGATAGGCCAGGCGCGTTGAATCGATGGGGCGAGTTGGCATCCTCAGGGTGCTCCGGGACTCGGCGCTGGACCGGACGCGCCGGTTTTTTCGGACTTCTGTGTAGGATCAATCAGCGCGACCTGAACACCCTCGTTTAGTCCGTCGATGACGGCCAAGCCTTCGGTTACGTAACGAATCTTGATCTCGCGAGGTTCAAAACCGCCTCCGGTTTTCACATAGACGGTGGCCTTGCCGTCTTTTTGAAATACGGCTTGCCGTGGAACGTACAGCGCATGTTTCAGGGGATCGCCGAGAATGACGAGCCGAGTCGTAAAACCCGGCCGCAGTTCGTCGTTCGCCTGAGCGAGTTGAACGGTGACGCCGAACTTGTGCGCGGAATTGTCGTCGAAGAAAAAACCACCGGACATTCCGGCAAGCGTCTTGATCTTGCCTTGCACGGTCAGTCCTGGCCGGGCGTCGACTTGCACCTCGACGGATTGCCCGATTTTGAGGTTGGCACGATCGGCCTCGCTCACCTTGGCGGCGATTTCCATCTGGTCGATGTCAATCACTTCCGCGACCATCCGGCCGGGGGAGACTTGATCCCCCGCCTGATATTCCGGCAGAGACATGCCGCCGAAAAAGATCCCGCCCGAGGCGTCTTCGTTTTCCTGCACCACCGCCAATCCATTAAGGGGAGACCTCACTTGCATGTTGGCGATATTTTCTTCCGCCTGTTTCATAGCGAGGCTCGCTTTATTGCGTTTCTCGTTGTCGACGGCGATGGTCGCCTGGTTCGACGCGGCGTGCGATTGAATGTCCTGCTGCAACTGTGCGAGCGCCCGTTTTGCCTCATCGAGGGTCAGCTGATTTTTCTCCGCGTCGATGGCGCTGACAATTTCGTGTTTGCTCACGTCCAATTCAGCCTGGCGCACCGCGAAAGTGGCTTTCAGCAGGGCTGTCTGATCTTGAGCGGTCTGTACCGCCGAATCGTCCTTGGCTTTCACAATTTCTTGTTCCGCTTGCGCAAAATCGGAGCGGGCTTGTTCGAGGTTGTATTGTTGTTGGCTGGGGTCGAACGCAACAACAACATCGCCTTTCTTTACCGGAGTGCCCGTCTTGACGAGTTGAATGATTTGCAGGGCGCCTCCGGCGATCGGGGGAGCGATGAGCATCGCGCTTTGCGTGGCGCGCAGTTCGCCCGTCGTATACACCTTGGGCTGAAGTTCACCCTGTTTTACCACGGCGACAGGTATGTCCTGCGTGGAAGATTGAGAGGCGCCGCTGGCCGCGCATGAAGCGAGGTTCACCGTCGCGAGCGCGAAGAGCACGAGAGGGCCAAACGGAATGTTTTTCCAGTCCATTTCTATATCGCTAATCGGATGCCGCCGGTTCTTGCAGCGCCACGCGCTCGCCGGGTTGCAATCCCTTCGCAATCAAGATCTGATCACCGCTGCGTCGCGAAACTTCAATGGGACGTTGTTCCACTTTCGTCCCGTGCAACACGTAGACGACGCTTTGGCCGGCTTTGCGAAACAGCGCCGCCGCCGGAATCGTGATTCCATTGGGAACCTGGTCCACGATGACGTGCACGTTTGCGCTCATGCCGGGGCGAAGCCGGGAGTCCGAGTGGCTGAGAACTATGTCCATCGTAAAATTTCTCGGAAAAGGCCAACCCGCGGAGAAATCCATGCTTGCGATTGTGCTGATTTGAGAGATGCGTCCTGTAAAGTCTCGATCCGGAATGGCGTCGATGTGGACGTTGGCCGTCTGGCCCGCCTGAATGCGGCCACGCTCCGTCTCGTCGAGGCGAGCGGAGATTTCGAGCGTTGATAGGTCGGGCAATTCGGCGATTTCCGCACCTGGCCAGGCGCGATCGCCCGGCTTGAAGGGAGCGGCGTTGCCCATTGGCCCGGCGGCGCGCCAGTTGTCCTGCAAAGTCACAATGCCGTTGGTGGGGGCGCGCAATGTAAGGGCGTCGAGGCCACGGTTCGTTTGGCGAACCTCGTAGAGAGCCTGGTCGCGTTTCTGTTGCTTGCTCTCGATGGTGGCCGCGTCGGCATCGCGGTCGGCCTTCAGCTTTTCTTCCATTTCTTTCAACTTCTGCTGCGCGTCGGCGAGTTTCAAATCCGCTTCCTCGCCATCGATTTTCGAAAGAATCTCGCTCTTGCTGGCGTCGAGTTTTGCGGACTGCACGTCGAATCGCGCCTTCATAACATCGGTGAGATCCTGCTCTTCCTTCAGGCGGGCTTGGGCGCGCGCTGCCTGGATTTCGGCGTCGGAAGATTTCAATGTGGATTGATCCTGCGCGAGTGTTTGCTTCAACGTCGTCGCGTCAAACTGCACCACGACGTCGTCTTTTTTGACTTGCGTTCCATTCTGCGCCAGCTTGATGATTTGCAGGTCGCCCGCCTGATACGGAGCCGAGATGATGGTGGATTTTAGGGCCTTCGCCTGGCCGTGAAGCTGCACGTAGTCCGTGAATTCTCCACGCTGAACGAGCGCACTCGGAATTAAGGGCGCGGGGCGAGCCAGTCGAAAAGCTCCAAAACCGGCAAATCCGAAGATCACAAACGAGCAAAGGAGGAGCGCGCCTTTTCTTCGCCTCCATAAATTCTCCACTTTGCTCATATCCATCAGGAAGAACCAGCGCCTTCGGGTGTTGCACGGATTACGTCGCCCGCGTGCAATCCGGATTCGATCACCACCTCGAGATCGTTCGCCGGGCCGATTTTCACTTGATGCTTGTCGAACCCAGTCGCCGTCTTAAGGAACACGTAGTCTTGACCTTTATCGTTGACGACGCTTTGCGCCGGCACAACCAGAACGTTTGGCAGTCTGCTCAGCTCCACGTCGGCGGACGCGGAAAGATCCGGCATGAGTTTGGGATTGTTTCCGCGAATCGAAAAAATAGCCACAAACGTGCGAACTTTATCCGTGAATTGCCCCGAATGGCCCAGCGGCGCCAGTTCGTCGAGAACTCCCGGAAAGGAAAGACCCGGATAAGCGTCGAGATGCACGGTGGCTGACTGGCCAATGCGGAGTTGGGGCATGTCCTCCTGATTGACCGCGACGCGAACATCCATTTGCGCTGGATCAATCACCTTCATGAACGGAACGCCGGGACGCACTTCGTCGCCCTCCTGCACTTCTCCCATTCTGCTGCCCAGCCAAACCGTGTTTAAGACTACGATGCCATCCATGGGCGAGTGGATGGTCATCTTCTCCGCGTTTCCCTGAGCATAAAGCATGGTGCCGCGAGCGCGATCGCGTTGGATTTCCAAGACGCGAATGTCGGCGGCCGCTGCTTCGCGCTTCAATTGAAAAGTCTGGCGGAG
>DASYYI010000269.1:0-7901 GCA_035933995.1 Candidatus Acidiferrales bacterium
CGCAGGCTTTCAAAACTTCATCGAGCAGCAGCAACGACGCGAGGCGCATCGCCGTTGGAAAAACATCGTTTGTGGATTGCCCGAAGTTGACGTGATCGTTCGGATGACACACGGAGTAGTCGCCGCGCTTGCCGCCGAGCAGCTCAATCGCGCGGTTCGCGATCACTTCATTCGCGTTCATGTGGAACGAAACTCCGGCGCCCGCTTGATACACGTCAACAACAAATTGATCGTTCAACTTTCCGGAAATGACTTCGTCAGCGGCGCGAACAATGGCCCGCGCTATCGGCGGCGAAACAAGGCCCAACTCTTCGTTGGCCAATGCAGCCGCTTTCTTGATGAAGCCGATGGATTGAATCAGTTTCGGATGCGCCCGATAACCGCTGATCGGATAATTGTCGATCGCGCGTTGCGTCTGAATTCCGTAATACGCATTTTCAGGCACGCCTCTCTCGCCGAGCGAATCCTTCTCGATCCGTTCGCTCATGCACACCGCCTCGGCGCTCTTTTGCCTCTGAATTCCGTCGCGCGCTTTCGGGACGCTTCTTTCGCTCGGCGAATTTTCCTCGATCCGTCCCTTCATCCATGACTCCTTGTCAGAGCGCGTCGGCAATTCCGTGCAAGAGACGAATCCTCTCCCCCACGCAAGAGAATTCAGCGGCCGGCAATTCCGTGTAGCAGACGAGTTCTCTGTCCACGCAAGGGAATGGAGCGGCCGGTGTCCGCACGGCTAACAACAAAGAATACCACACAGGAATCGTCCTCGAGTATCGCACGCCGCGCCCGATCATGCGCCGTTCGTGTTACTCATAATCTATAGACAGAGTCGGGGGATGTGCTGGCGAGGTGGAGCAGGCGCTTCGCGACGACGGACGCGGCAACAACGTGCAGCGCTGCGGAGTCCATTTTGGCAGGATGGACCAAGCTTGCCGGAATAATGGGGGCGGCGACAAACTCGGCGATTAGAGAGGGGAAGCCATGGGTGTATAGCGGCACACGTGTCGATACTGCCGGAGAGAGGCATTTTAGAGAGATTCGCCTAGCGACGAGCGAAATTCTCATTCTGCACGCATCGCGTGCGGAGACGATGCGAGCGAGTCCGGGGGCGAATGTCGTGTCCCGGGAAACTCCCAGGTCGATGAGGGGACGCGCGAATTTCGTGGCACAGGCGGTGCAGAGAGGATACCGGGCAAGCGTGGACGAGGCGATGCGAGCAAGTGAGCACAAGGAATATCGCGAGAGATTCGCCTAGCGACGAGCGAAGTCGAGATTCTGTGCGCACAGCGTGGACGGAGACGATGCGGAGTGAGAACGCGAAAGTGCGGCAGTGGAGTGGACTCCAAGGAATGCGGCGAACGGCATCGAGGGATAGCACGAGTGGCAAGTGATCCCATGAGGTCGAGTTGTACCCGAGGATTCCAAGACGAACCCGGAGACTGGCGCAAACCGTGCTGGGTGATGAGCGGGACGAACAAGTCCGCAGGTTGTCGCAGATCGAGAGCAGAATTGAATGTGTCCGCGCTGCGCTTACGAGGCCGCGACGACGCGTGCTTAACGGTACGAAAGCGAACAGAAGTCCGAAAGGCTTGGCGAGAGCGCCGAGGAAACGAAAGCCCGGCGAATCGGAGCGGAGGAGGGAGTGAGCGCGAGGGGGCAACGATTCGTCCAGGAAAATGAGGCTGGCAACAAAATGTGACGGCGTTTCTGATTTTGGGGCGAGTCAAGAATGGAGGCAGACGGCGAAAGGCCCAGTGTAAAGGGTCGAAGGAGCGAGGTGAGAACCAAGACATGAAAACTGGTCAAAAGAGCGCAGGGAACAAAAAAGAACAGAAGCAGGCGACGCCGGCGGAAGCGCGTGTCAACTTCACGCGATGCGTTTGGATTTTACGAGCGCCTCCGACCTGCGGCGCAGAGGGGGAAGGGGATCGTCACAAACGGCGTCGCGAAGAACGGAAATCAGAGGATGCGATGCGAGGTCGGGGAATTGAGTGGGCGACTCGTCTTGGGCAGGAACCAGCGGCAGGGGAACCCGTTTGGAACGGAGACGACGGACAGTTTGAGGAGGACGGAGAGTGGCCTGGTGGCGCTTACGAAGAAGAATCCACTCCGAAATCCGCGCTTGGATATCGGTTTCGACCCACTCGTCAATTACGTCGATCATTTGTTTTCGGAGGTTGGCCAGGTCGTTGAGGCGAGCCAGCTGAAACGACTCAAGCGAAGTCTGCGAGCACCTCGCAAGGTAGTCGAGCATGGACTTCGTAGTTTTCATGTACAGCCTCCGGTTTTCACTGAAGTGGGCCCGAGAGAAGTAGCCGACGCGTGAAAGAATACAGTATCTAGATACTCTGTCAATATAAATCACTAAGTAACTGCCAGGGCATTCTGAGCGGCCATCCGGCTCCGTTTATTTGGTGGGACGGACGGCAACGACTGGAGGAAAAGCGATGCGGCATGCGCGTGCGGTTTCCTTGCAGGACGAGCGGCAACGAGAGGCGCTCCGGCGTGAGAAGCGCGAGTACATGCGGCGCTGGCGGGCGAGTCCAGAGAATCGCGCGCGAGTGATGGCGATGGGCCATCGGCAATGCGCCAAAAGGAAGGTTGAGCGCTCGCAAGAAGCCGGCGCGAAGGTCTGCGCGTTCTGCCGAACGCATGCGCCCGTAAAGCGGATCGAGAGATTGATTACAACGAGCGCGGGATTCAAGGCCGTCTATGTGATGTGTTGCGCGGACTGTTTAGTGTGACCGGCGACACGATGCGGCGCGACGCCGGAAGAAGTCGCGCGCGCGGTTCGTTAGCGGAGTGAGCTGAGTTGCGAGGGAAGCACCTCAATTGCGGGATTCGCGGCGGCCTGTGGGACGAGGCGCACCTGGAGCGCATGGGCCCGGCCGTGTGGCTCTTCGGGTGGCTGGTGCACCGGCAGACGCGCGAGCACAACGGGGTGGGGCTGGTGCTGGGTGGCTCGCCGCTGACTTACAAAATGATCAGCGAGGACACGGGAATGGCGGAGCGCACGCTGAAGCGTTGGATGGCGCGGCTGGGGCGCAGCGGTTACGTGCGCGTGAAACACACGACTTACAAGCGCATGATCATTCAGATCACGAAAGCGAAGAAGTTCGGGCCGCAGCAACTGAGATTTCCACAGAATTCTTTTTTTGCACAGGAATCAAAAGGGCCACATCCGGCACTTGAGAGCGGTTCAAAAGGGCCAATGGTGGCCCGTTCAAGGAAAGAGTATAGAGAATATAAACCTGAGAGAAATACAAGCAACTACGCGCCCTGTGGAAATTTTGCATCGGCAAGAGAACAAGCCAGGCAACAGAACACTGCAAAACCTTTTCCTTCTGAAGAAAATAAGAAAAGCCAAAGCAAATACGCGAACGGAAGGTTCAGAGAAAGTCCACCAGTAGAGCCGCTAGAGAGCCGAAGCTACAACGACCGGGCCGCGCCACGTCCGTATGTGCCGTCGTATCGGGACTCGGACGCGTATCGGTCCTGGCAAAGCGAAAGAGCGTGGCGGGAAGCAAAGCTGCGGGCGGAATTGTACGTGGGCGCAGGGCCGGAGGTTCCACACCCACCAAAAGCGGGGAGGGAAACATGAGAGGCATAGTGCGATGCGATCTGGGGCATGGCGCGCAGCCGCCTCGGGGTTGGCGACTGGCGTGGTACGAGCCGCGCAGGCGCGTGGGCGTGTTTTTTCCGGCACCGCTGCACTGGCTGGCGCGCGGTCTACGCGAGCTCGCTTGGCGTATGGGAGTGGCGTGGCGTGCGCCGACGCGCGAGAAGCACGATGTGTTCGATTTGCAGCGCGTGTATCGCGAAAAGCAGAAATTGGCGGGCGAATATTCGCGCGGGTACTTGCAAGGTTGGCAGGAGTGCTTCGATACGTGGGTGGAGACGATCGATACCGTAAGCGATGACGACGAGATGCGGAATTGAACGGAAACGCGAGAGAACGAAAACCGAAATTCGTAACTCGTAAATCGTAAATTGTAAATCGTAAATCGTAAATCGTAAATCGGAGTGACGCCTGGTTGGGGCAACGGGCAGTTTTGCAGCGGCAGATGAATATTTTTTACGGAGTGCGAGCGATGTAGCGAGAAACACAATCTCGAGATGGGACGCCAGGGTGAGCGAGCCGGTCTTGCGTCGACAGGTGACGGCAGGGTAGGCAGGCGCCTGAGGCAGGCAGCGCAGTCAGCGGAGGGAACCTTGAAACCACAGGAAATGTTTGAGGTTTGTCATGCGCGTTACCGCGGGCTGCGAGGCTTTTTGGGCGGGCCTGACGGCGCGGGCGGTCACATGGCGGCGGTAGATTTGAATTCGCCATCGGGAGGATACCAGTGGCGTCCGGATCGCGTGCGCGCGGAAATGTACGTCGCGGATTTCGAGATGATTGCGGAGCGGGCGCTGCGGCGTCCGGAATGGAAAGGGAGGCTGAAGCTTTTCCGTGTCTATTTTTTGTGGGGCGTGGAGTACCGGCGGGCGATCACGCTGGTCGGCGTCGCGCCGGGCACGTTCGATTGGTGGGTCGGCGAAGTCAAAAAAACGCTGGGGCGCGAATTTGATCGCGCGGGATTGTTTCCGCCGGGAAGTTATTTTCGTGTGCGCGGGACGCGCGAAGCTCGGGATCCCGACGGGCAAAATCATGTCCATGCGCGCGCTGCCAAATAAAAAGGGGCGACCCGAAGGCCGCCCTGAAATTGTCATGCGCACAACGGGAGCGCGCTACTCTGTCAAAGTAAGCACAGACTACGTAACCCTTCCGGCAATGGGTAGTGGTGTCATTTGGGCCGCGCTTATTGGTAAGCTGCGCCTGCACCACAGTACAGCTAGCGGAGAATCAGATTTTGGGTCGATCATTAGACTTGAGGTCGGATAAGTGTTTGGCTAGTTTCTGTCGCTTCTCTTCGGCTTTCACGTCAGCACGCATCTGAGCCAAGGTCCTGGAAGAGGGTACCGAGAGAAACTGCAGAAGGAAACCAAGTGTAAGTACGCCGAATCCGAGATAAATGAGGGCAGGCCGTTCTACGGTGACAAGTGCGATGGATTTTCCGTTTTCCCAATCTGGGCATCCAGTGCCGATTTCAGTTCCCCTTGCACTCGGGACAAAAACCGCAAAATGCCCCATACACATGGCTGACTTCCCATCGGCGGTGGAGACGATCTTTACGGTTGACGAAGTAGCCTGAAATGAGAGATACAGTAGCCCGGTTCCAAGAAGATTGAATAAGAGTGCGAGTCTCATCCATTTCCGAGTTGAAAACACGCTTACGCCACCTCGACGGATTGGATTGGTTCGCCATTATAGTCTTTTTGTCGGGTATCGCATTTGCTATTTATACTTGGACACTCCGCCATCCCTAAGTGAGCAGGTTCCCAATTTCCCAAGCTGTTTCTGAGATTCCAGCCGCCGTTGCCGGAGTAATCCGCAGCGAAGAGTGGATGCGGCAGAAGTTGTATCATGCAAAATGCAAAGAGAAGGCCGCTTTCACATTCTTCAGCTTCTTCGAGAAATTATTCTTGTCCGAGTAAAAGCGCCTTAGCTGGACCTGAATCACTTGGGTGGCCACGACGAATCGGGCTAGAATGTGCGGGCCATGAGGCAAACGGTTGTGACTTCGCGCGCGGCGCGCGCAGGAATTGTTTCGGTGCTTGCGATTGTGGGAATCTGCGTCGCGCGCAGAGGAAGCGGCATTGCGCGTGAGACGCACACGCCTGCGGCGCAGCAGCAATCGTCGGCGGCGCAAACACAGAAGCAATCGTCCACGGAAGCGCCCGCACGTGCCGGGTCGATGGCGAACGCACAGGCGAGCGACGCGGCGGGCGAGCGGCGGGCGGTGAAGGCGCAGCGAATTGCGGCGACGAGGGAGCCGACACTTTCGCGGGCGCGGGTTGCTGCGCTGCTGCGGCGAAAAATTAAATATGTGTTTGTGCTGTATCAGGAGAACCGGTCGTTCGATTCGTACTTCGGCACGTTTCCAAACGCCGAGGGAATTTTCAGCCGCCCCGCAAAAGACACTCCCGGATTTTACCAGCCGTTGACGAACGTCGACGGAACCGCAGGCGTGATTCATCCTTTCCGCATCGGTCCAAAGGAATTTGCGTCGGACACGGACGACGTGGATCATTCGCATCCAATGATCGTCGCGAAAATGCACATCGAAAACGGCGCGCCGCAAATGGATCGCTTTGCGATTTTCGAGGAAGCAAAGCGCGTCAAGGCAGGCAAGCCCTCGCTCGCGGCGAAGCAAATGGGCGAGCTGGCGATGGCGTACGAGGATTGCGACACGATTCCGTTTTTGTGGCGCTACGCGGACCGCTTCGTCCTGTTCGATCACATTTTTCAGGAAATGACCGGGCCATCGACGCTGGGAAATCTGTCCATCATCGCGGCGCAAACAGGCCAAACACAGTGGGCGCTGCATCCCGATGAAGCGTACAAAGACAACGGCTCGCGCGATCCCGGCGTGCCAGTGCTGAACGATAACGATCCGTTCTGGGGATCACAGCTTGACCCGACTCCGCAGGCGCAGAAAATGCCGGTGAATCCGCACGACATGCGCAACGGCGTCGAGTACGGCACGGCGATTAATTTGACGTTTGCATCGCTGCCGCTGACGCTGCTGGGCGAGGACGCGAATACGGTGGCGAAATCCGACACGGACGCGACGCGCGATCTGGCCGATGTGCAGAACGATATCCCGTTCATCGCGAGCCACGACAAGCGGAATGTGGCGTTTGGGTGGTACGAAGAAGGCTACGGCAAAGAGCCGACGGATACGGACGACGACGATGATCCGGTGGACGCGTACGGGCTGCACGCTTCGTACGTGACGCATCACAACGGGCCGCAATATTTCGGCTACGTGGCGAACAATCCCAAAATCCGCGCGCAACTGCACAGCCTGCAGGATTTTTTCACAGCGCTGGATGAAAAAACTCTGCCGCACGAAGGCGGCGTTTTCTACGTGAAGGGCGGCTTCCGGAATATATTTCATTTGGAGCCGTCGGATGCGGACGCGAAGGTGCGGAAGAATTTTCTGGGCGACGACGATCATCCGGGATATTCGGACGCGCAGATCAGCGAAGCGATGCTGGCCACGGCGATCAACAGAATCGCGGCGAGTCCGTATTGGAGCGAAAGCGCGATTATTATCACGTGGGACGATTCGGAGGGCGATTACGATCACGTGCCGCCGCCGATTCGCGCGAAGGGCCCGGACGGTTCTCCGATCAGCGACGGGCCGCGCGTGCCGCTGATTCTGATTTCGCCTTACGCGCGCGCGCATTATGTTGCGCATGTAGCGGGGAATCATGCGTCGGTGGTCAAGTTCATCGACACGGTTTTTGCGCGCACGCCGCTGGCCCTGCTTCCTGACGAACAACGGGGACGCGCGTTGGGCGAGAAAGAATTTGGGCAACGCGAGCTTGGCCCGCAGGACGCGCTGACTCCCGGCGTTACGGATCTGGCGGATGCGTTCAGCCCCTCGCGGCTGCTGGGAAGATCCAGGCCTTTGCCGCCGTCGTATGCAGAGATTTCCGAAGCGCTGGTGAGGCGTCTGCCGGCGGAAACGAAGTACGGCTGCGCGGCGCTGGGAATCGTCACCGCGGACCGGCAACAGAAAATCCGCAACGCAATTCCTCACGATTTCAATCCTCGCCCGCTGACCAATCCCAGCCAGTAAAGATTGCGCGCAGCCTGAAGCTGTCAGGTAAAGCCTCGATTGACGCGCGTCGCCCCAGCTTCTACACCTCTTGACGACAGGACTCGAACCGCAACCCCGCCAGCCGAGACGCGTCCATCGCCGGGAAGTCGAATGCGCCTTCGCGCTGACAGGACCGAAGACCGGGCGGCGATAGCGGTGCCTGTTCATCTCATTCCTCCGGATAATTCACCGCAT
>DASYYI010000279.1:0-3644 GCA_035933995.1 Candidatus Acidiferrales bacterium
CATCGAATTAAAGAACTTTTGGGCAGCCAGCAGTGATCACTACCGAGGAAGGCAGGAGTCAACGAGTGGGCTTTGCTTCGAAGTGACCTTCGTCGCGGGACTCCTCGGAATCTTCCCAAGGAGTCCCAGACCAAGGTCTAAACGCGGGTGCTTACGACTGTGGAGTTACGTGCACGGTCACTGCAACGTTGTTGCCGTTGGCGTCGGTGCGATAGCTTACGTCTGCGTTCGCTCCCACGGCCAGTTTCCCGTCGACCGTTGTGTTTTGGTCGATGGTAAAGGTCATCTCTTTGCCTTGATCTTTGCTCTGATTTGGATCCTGACTCTGCAGGGCTACGCCACGGCTCGGCGGATTGCTGGCGACGGTCTTGAGCGTGAATGAGCTGCTGGAAACTGCCGTGATCTTCCCCGAAGCAGACTGCAATTGCGCTGCATTCTGGCTCGGCGTTGCGGACTGGTTTCCGGCTGGAGACGCAGGCAAGGCCCACGCCGCGCCCGCGAGCAGCGCACTGGATATAATCGAAAGAGCGATATTGCGAACGTTCTTCATACGATAAACCTCCTCAAAGTTTCAACTCCGGCTGTACTACTTGCAATACTGGTACCAGTCCAAGCCCGACGTGTTCCGCGAATGCGAACCTCTGCAAGCACAGCCTTTATCAGACGGCTCCATTTATCTTTGTGGTACTGAACCTCAGCAATATCTTCTCTCCACGATTCCAATCTACATTGTCTTGACTACAGGATATGCTTGCACCGACAGTCTCCCACCAAGAGTTCGAGACCGAATTATATAATTTTGACCACTCTAACCTGGAGGTGTTAAGCTTCGTTGGCAGGAATCACCGTAAGGTCTTTTTGGTATTGCAGAAAACGCAGTCCGCAGTTAAATCAAAGTGCAAACTGGTCAGTGAATGAAAACTCTTCGCATCCTGATTGCCGATGATCACGACCTGATGCGCCGTGGCGTCAAGGCGCTCCTTCAATCCCGCGCGGGCTGGGAAGTTTGCGGAGAAGCCCATACGGGCCGCGAGGCCGTGGCGAAATCCGAAGAGCTCAAACCCGATGTTGTGATCCTCGATATCAGCATGCCTGAATTGAATGGTGTGGAAGCGGCGCGGAGGATTCGCAAAGCCTCTCCGGGTACGGAAGTCTTAATTCTGTCGGTACACTATTCCGACCAGCTGATTCGCGAAATTCTGGATGCCGGCGTGCGCGGATACATGGTCAAGTCAGACTCGGATCGGGACCTCGTCATCGCCGTCGAAACGCTCGCGAGCCATAAGCCTTTCTTCACTCCGCGCGCCACCGAAGTCATTCTGAGCAATTTCAGCGGCGGCTCTCGAGCCGAGTCGCCGGAATTGGTAGGGGACCGACTGACGTCTCGAGAGCGCGAAATTGTTCAACTGCTGGCAGAGGGCAAGAGCAGCAAGGAAGTCGCCTCCTCGCTTTGCATCAGTGTAAAAACTGCTGAAACCCATCGCGCCAACATCATGCGCAAGCTGCAACTGCACACGGTAAGCGAATTGGTTCGCTACGCGGTGCGCAACCAAATCATCGAACCGTAGTTCGTGAATCCTTCGTCTTCTCGGATATCTCCAAGACCCACTTTTATTTGTCTTTCCTTTGCGAAACACCGGACTGTCCCTACAGCAAGTTCCTGAGCTTCTCTAACGAATCGACGGTATTGTCCGGAAAAGCAATCCCGCAGATTATGCGTGTGCGGAATGTTAATTCCGTTTCATAGGAAGAGGAAGACAGGAAGTCGAGGCGCCTTGAGAGATCAAGGCCAGAAGGGCTGGGCCGGCTTCCTTCTTCTTCTCCCGGATTCGAATCAGAAAGGTTCCGGCTGATGAACACAATCGTTGCTTCCGCCGAACAACTCCACGGTTTCAATTCGCTCGGGGATGTCGCGTTGGCTCCGGAGGCTCCGACAATCCTGGTGGCGAGTTCTGATTTCCAGGTTGCGGATGGTTTAGCGAGACTCTTGGAGCCTTATCCCATCAATACCGTCTGGGTGAAGGGAGTGGCCGACGCGAGAATCTGGGTCGGTACCGAGAGAATCGCGGCATGCCTCTGTGGGTTCTGGCTTAAGGACGGGACTTGCCGTGAATTCGTGAAGCAGACCAAGCGCGAATCCTCAGAAATCCCCGTGATCATTGTGTCCAGTCCAGCCTGCGAAAACGAGTACCGCGAATACCTCGCGGCAATGAATACCGGGGCCTTTGATTTTCTGTGCTATCCGTACCGCCGCCTCGAACTGGAAAGAATGCTTCGTTTAGCCATCGCACGGCGTGCTCGGCGGCTCGAATAGCCGTGTGATAACAAGCTTTCCGGAAACTGCCCGGGCTGTTTACTAGCCCCCCTAAGTCC
The DNA here is from genome assembly GCA_035933995.1 of Candidatus Acidiferrales bacterium. Lineage (GTDB taxonomy): Bacteria > Acidobacteriota > Terriglobia > Acidiferrales > UBA7541 > DAHUXN01. Next base: position 2,374 of record DASYYI010000279.1, read on the forward strand.
CCACTCAGCCCGGGCCGTTCTGGATCCCTTGCGGGTCGCCTAAAACCCGCCATTTAGTGTAGAATTTATACCGCTGCTTCCGTTCGTCCCTTACTTCCTCGATTCAAGAAAGTAACGTTCCCCGAACTCAGGGGCATATGTCGACACAATCCGATACCGCGCTCGGAGCTACTCTTCTCGAAGACGGCTCTTGTTCCTTCCTGGTGTGGGCTCCATTTGCGCAGAGGGTGGCGTTACAGGCCTTGGAACCTACACCTATGTGCGTGCCGATGGAGGAACTGGAGCGTGGCTACTTCCATTATTCCGGGAGCAACATTCCTCCCGGCGCCCTGTACATGTATCGCTTGGACGAAACAAAACAGCGGCCAGACCCGGCATCGCGCTATCAGCCCTACGGGGTACACCAGGGATCCCAAATCCGCTGTTCAAAATTTTCCTGGGATGATTCGCGCTGGAAGGGAATTGCGCTGCCCAGCGCCGTATTCTACGAGGCCCACGTCGGCACCTTTACGCCGGAGGGCACCTTCGACGCCATCATTCCGCGCTTGCCGGAATTGAAATCGCTCGGCATCACCATGCTCGAATTGATGCCTGTCGCTCAGTTTCCCGGCGACCGCAACTGGGGGTACGACGGTGTTTATCCCTATGCTGTCCAAAATTCCTATGGCGGTCCTGACGGTCTAAAAAGGCTGGTGAATGCCTGCCACCAAATTGGCTTGGGACTCGCTCTCGACGTCGTGTACAACCACCTTGGCCCTGAAGGGAACTATCTAGGCGATTTCGGGCCGTATTTCACCGATCACTATCGCACGCCGTGGGGCAACGCGATCAATTTCGATGGCCCCCATAGCGACGAAGTTCGCCGCTTCTTTATTGAGAACGCTCTGTATTGGATCTCCGAATTTCATGTTGATGCGCTGCGATTCGACGCGATACATGCCATCATCGACGCCTCCGCGAAATCCTTTCTCGAGGAATTAACGTCCCGAGTTCACGAGTTCGCCGCACGCAACGGACGAACCGTGCACCTGATCGCCGAAAACGACCGAAACGACGCTCGAACCGTCAAATCCCAGGACGTAGGTGGCTACAGTTTCGATGCTCAATGGAATGATGATTTTCATCACGCGCTCCATACCCTCGTCACCAGTGAGCGCAATGGTTATTACGAAGATTTCGGCTCCATACATGATTTAGCGAAGGCCTATTCGGAGGGGTTCGTTTACTCGGGACGATATTCGCATTTTCGGCGCCGCAGGCACGGAAATTCC
>DASYYI010000326.1:0-5525 GCA_035933995.1 Candidatus Acidiferrales bacterium
CTCGCCAGCGTGGTGTTGGATTCAAACAACAGAGTTCAGCTCTGCAATCCAGCCTTCGAGCGCCTCTTTGGGTATCCACTGGATGAAATCGCCGGATGCGACGTGGATGATTTCATCGCGCCTCCCGCACTCGCTGCCGAAGCGGCAGATTTCACTTGCCGCGCCTTGTCAGGAGAAAACTTTCATGCGACAACGCGGCGCCTCCGCATGGACGGCAGCCTTGTAGACGTTCAAATCCACGCCGCCCCGCTGCTGTTGCAAGGCAAACTTGCGGGAATTTTTGCCGTGTATGAGGAAATCACGGAACAGAAGCGCGCCCACGATCAGCTTAGAGCTGCGGAGGCGCGCTATCGCCAGCTTGTTGAGCAACTCCCGGCCATAACCTATGTGGCGGAGTTCGGTGTCGCGGGAAATTGGGAATATGTAAGTCCGCAAATCGCAAGCTTTCTCGGGTTTTCGCAGTCGGAATGGATGGCGAGCACCGGCCAGTGGCTCAGGCAAGTTCATCCCGATGATCGCAAGCAAGTGATGGACTCGGAAGAGCACAGCAAGCGCACGGGCGAGAACATCGACATTGAATACCGAATGCTGGCGCGAGATGGACGCGTGGTGTGGTTCCGCGATCGAGCTATCGTTAGTCGCGGGAAAGACGGGCGCATGTTGCAGCACGGCTTCATGCTCGATATCACGGAACGCAAGGAAGCGGAAGCCGCCTTGATGAAGCTGAGCCGGCAAACGAACATGATTCTCAATTCGGCCGGCGACGGAATATTTGGACTGGATCGAGAAGGTCATCCAACGTTTGTGAATCGCGCGGCGGCGCGCATGTTCGGATACGAGCCGGAAGAGATCATTGGCAGGAACGGCCACGCGCTTTGGCATCACTCCAAAGAGGACGGCACGTCTTATCCGGAGGACGAGTGTCCTGCGTTCGCCGTATTGCGCGACGGAATTACGCGGCATGGAGCCAATGATTTCTATTGGCGGAAAGACGGAACAAGCTTTCCGATTGAGTTCATCAGCACAGCCATTCGCGAAGGGGAAGAAGTGGTGGGAGCGGTGGTCACTTTCCGGGACATTACGGCGCGCCAGCGAGCGGAAAAAGCGCAAAAGCAAGCGGAAGAGAGATTCCGCAGCATATTCGAAAATGCGGTTGAGGGAATTTACCAGTCAACGCCGGACGGCCGCTTTATCAGCGTGAATCCGGCCATGGCGCGGATGTTCGGCTACGCCTCTCCCGAGGAAATGATCGAGATCATCGGTGACATTGGACGGCAACTATACATCGATTCCGCGCAACGCGAAGAATTCAAGCGCGCCATGGAAAAATTCGACGTGGTCGAGAGATTCGAAACTCAAGTCTGCCAGAAGGACGGCACAAAAATCTGGATTTCAGAAACGTCCCGCGCAGTAAAGAACGTCGTTGGGCGAATCTGCTATTACGAAGGAACCATCGAGGATGTGACTTCGAGGAAGCGCGCGGAAGCGGAACGGCAGGTCTCGTTTGAAATCATTCACGCCGCGAACGTCACGGACAATCTGGACGAGCTGCTTCATCGCATCCACCAGTCGTTAAAACGAGTCCTGTATGCCGAGAACTGCTTTGTGGCGCTCCACGATCCCGTGTCGGGCATGTTTCATTTCCCGTTTTTCGTGGACCAGTACGATAGCGCGCCGCCTCCTCAGAGAATGGGAAGAAGTTGCACGACGTACGTCTTCCGCAAGGGCGAGGCCATGCTGATTCCACAGAGCGTTTTTGACGCGCTAGTGGAACAAGGTGAAGTTGAGCTCGTTGGGACGCCATCGCCTTCGTGGTTGGGAGTTCCGCTGCGAACACCTTCGGCGACCATCGGAGTGCTGGTGGTGCAGCATTATGAAGATGAGCGCGCCTACACGCACCGCGATTTGGAATTTCTTTCTTCCGTCGGAGGGCAGATCGCCCTGGCCATTGAGCGCAAGCGCGCGGAAACTGCTTTGCGGGAAAGCGAAGCGCGTCTGCGAGTGCTGATTGAACAATTGCCCGCCGTGCTCTGGACAACGGACAGCGAATTGCGCTTCACGTCGTCGGTGGGCGCGGGATTGAGCCGTTTGGGATTGAAGCCGCAGGAAGTTGTCGGCAAGTCCCTGTACGAGTTTTTCCAAACAGAGGATCGCAATTTCGCACCGCTCGCGGCGCACCGGCGCGCGCTGGCTGGAGAATCGGTGACATTCCACGTGGAATGGGGAGGCGGGTCGTATGCATGTCACGCCGAGCCGCTGCGGACTTCGCAAGGGAATGTGTCTGGCGTCATCAGCATGGCGTTGGACATTACGGATCGCAAGCAGCTCGAGGCGCAATTGCGGCAAGCGCAGAAGATGGAAGCAGTGGGCCGGCTCGCCGGCGGGATCGCGCACGATTTCAATAATCTTTTAATGGTGATTCAAGGCTACACGGAGCTGCTGCTCGACCGTCTGGGCGGCGAACATCCGCTGCGCCGCAATGCGGAGCAAATTCATGACGCGTCACAGCGCGCCGCGGGTCTGACGCGGCAGTTGCTCGCCTTCAGCCGCAAGCAAATGCTCGCGCCGCAGGTGCTCAATATTCAATCGGTGGTATCCGACATGAACAGCATTTTGCGGCGTTTGATTGGCGAGGACGTTGAACTCGTCACGGTGAACCCGCCGGAGTTGTGGCACGTGCGCGCGGACCGCAGCCAAGTGGAGCAAGTGATTCTGAATCTCGCCGTCAATTCTCGCGACGCCATGCCCAACGGCGGCAAAGTGACAATCGAAACCGCCAACGTCGAGCTCGACAGTTCCTACTCGCGGCAGGCGGTTGTGGAGCCCGGTGAATACGTGATGATCGCGGTCAGCGACACGGGCTGCGGGATGGATGCCGATACACAAGCGCACGTTTTCGAACCATTTTTCACGACGAAGGAAAAAGGCAAAGGCACGGGCCTGGGTCTCGCCACGGTCTACGGCATCGTCAAACAGAGCGGTGGATACATCTGGCTGTACAGCGAAGCCGGAAGAGGCGCCACATTTAAGGTTTATCTGCCGCGCGTGCGAGAGACCGAAAAACCGGCGCAGCAAAAACCGGAGACGAAGTCCTTCCCGCTGGGCTGCGAGACAATTCTGCTGGTAGAAGACGAAAAGGGCGTCCGGGAACTGGCCCGCGAATATCTTGAACAGATTGGTTACACGGTGCTGGGCGCAGAGAACTCGCAGCAAGCCATCGAGCTGGTGAAGAATCATCCCGGTGCGATTGAGTTGCTCTTCACCGACGTGGTGATGGCCGGTATGAGCGGGCGACAGCTCGCCGAAGAAATGCAGAAATTGCGCCCCGGTATCCGCGTTCTCTACATGTCCGGATACGCGGACGAAGCGATCGTGCATCACGGCATCCTTGGCCGCGGAATGGTGTTGCTGCAAAAACCTTTCACCTTGAACTCCCTCGCTTTGAAGGTGCGCGAAACGCTCGACCAACAGAACTAATCTTCTTTTTGTTTGGCGTGCTCGCGTCGTCTTTCACTCGCAGAAAATACCCGACCCTTGATTGATTTTCACGGTGCGCCCCGATAGCATGTCTGTCTCTCCTTTTTCAAAATTGGAGGAAGTCGCGATGGCTCGGGACATTCGTACCAGACGTTTGGCGACGCGCGCTGTTCACGCGGGTGAGCGAACACGCCCTGACGGATTTATCCCCATGTCCACGCCCATCTACAGCACCGCCACTTTCATTTACGACCATCTCTCCGAGATTGATTCCATCAGCGCCGGCGAACGCACGGGCTTCACGTATTCCCGGCACGGCAATCCGACAAACGCCGCATTGGAGGCGGCGGTCGCTTCACTTGAAGGCGGCGGAGTCGCGTTGAGCGTCGCTTCCGGAATGTCCGCGATCTTGCTGGCGCTGCTCGCTGCGGGCGTGGAGCAGGGAACTACGATTGCGGCTTCGCAGGAAATTTATGGAGTGACCACAAAGTTCCTCCTCGATGTCGCCGCGCGCTGGGGAGCGCGCATCGAGTTCGTGGACGTTTTCGATCCCGCCAAGCGCAATGATATTTGGAAGCTCGAGCCGAAAGTGCTGCTGCTCGAGAGTCTGACGAATCCGCTGCTCCGCGTTCCGGATTTGCCTTCGCTGATTGAAGAGGCGCGCGGGCACAAGACGCGCATCATCGTGGACAATACCTTCGCGACTCCGTTGCTCTTGCGGCCGCTCGAGCATGGTGCGGATTTCGTGGTCCACAGCGCAACGAAATATTTTGGCGGCCATGGGGATTTGACGGGCGGCGTGCTTGTCGCCCAAGAAGAACACGCCGCGGAAATGCGCCACTTTGCGCGGCTGGTTGGCGCGGTCCTGGGACCATTTGAGGCGTGGCTGACGCTTCGAGGAATGAAAACCCTGCCTCTGCGGTTCGCGCGGCAATGTGAAAATGCGTTGCGGCTCGCCACATGGCTGGCGACACATCCCCGTGTCGAGCAGGTTTATTATCCCGGCCTCGATTCGCATCCGGACCATGCACTCGCAGCAGCGCTTTTCAACGGGCAGGGCGCCGGTGGCGTGTTGTCGCTGAAGATTCGCGGCGCGGGCCGTGAAGACATTTTTCGTCTCGTCGATTCGCTTGAACTGTTTTTGAAAGCGACCTCTCTGGGAGACGTTCAGAGCCTGGTTCTCTACCCGGCGATTTCTTCGCATCGCGATCTTTCACCGAAGCAGCGTGAACGATTGGGGATCACAGACAACCTGATTCGCCTCTCCGCGGGAGTTGAGGACGCCGAGGACTTGAAAGACGATTTAGAGCAAGCTTTGGCGAAACTCTAGCCCTTCCGCTTCTGGCACAATGTCACTTTAAGCGTAAGATTGCCGCTGCTCGTTTGTGTTTCGAGGAAGGAGTCGCGCTTACCCGTGCCGCATCGTACCGACAATAATTCCATTGAGGTGCAAGTGCTGGTGGCGTGCGCGCGCAAGCAGATGGACGCCGCGCAGCGAAAGCACTTCACCGAACTTGTCGCGCAGCCGCTCGACTGGCCTGTTCTGATGCAGTTAGCAAATGAAAATGGCTTGTTGCCGTTGCTGCACAAGCATTTGACGGAGGCCACGACCGACAGCATACGCCCGGATGTTCTGGAACAAATTGCGCAAGCGAACCGCCAAAGCGCCCTGCGCGGACTTCTTCTTACCGCCGAGTTGCTGCGCATTCTGGGTACTTTTCGCCAACGGGCAATTCCGGCGATTTCTTATAAGGGGCCGGTGCTCGCGGAGCGCGCTTATGGCAGCCCGTCGCTGCGCCAGTTTGAGGATTTAGACATCGTGACGCTGCAGAGATTTATGCCCGCCGTCTACAACGCGATGCAAAACCTCGACTATCGGGCGCGGCTTCCGCAGGAGTGTTTCGTGGCCGAGGGCTCGCGGGCGATCCCCGGGGAGTACGTTTTCGTCCACCGTGTAAACAGCGCGATGGTCGAGCTGCACACGGAGTGGACGCTTCGGCACTTTCCCGTGCGTCCGGACATGGAAGCAATGGTGCGCCGGTCGACCG
>DASYYI010000294.1:0-5421 GCA_035933995.1 Candidatus Acidiferrales bacterium
AGTGCATGGGAATGGCGCGCGTCGATTTCTTTTTGGAACGCGGAACGGGGAAAATATATTTAAACGAAGTGAATACGATCCCCGGCTTCACGAGCATCAGCATGTACCCGAAATTGTGGGAAGCGAGCGGGATTCCGTACAACGAGTTGATCAGCCGGTTAATCGATCTGGCTTTGGAACAGCACAAGGAAAAAGCGCGCACGAAATATTCGATTGAATTGCCTGCCGGAGCCGGCGGCGCACTCGAAGGCTAAACTTCTCCTTCCCTCGCAACTTCATTCTTGACATCCGTGGAATCTTTATTAGACTAAACGGTTAGTTGAGGATATAACGGCACGAACTAAAGATTCTCCGATGTCGCGAGTGAATCACTGAGAAACGAACCATGCAGAGAGGACGCAAGAAAATCGAGAACTCGGAAACAGCGCGGCGAATTCTGGCCGCGGCGGAACGAATCTTCGCGGCACGCGGGCTGGCGGGAGCGCGCACGGATGAAATTGCGCGCGCCGCGCGCGTGAACAAAGCGATGCTCTATTACTACTTTGGGAGCAAGGAGCGGCTGTACCACGCGGTGTTCGAAAATCTTTTCGGGCGGGCGGGAAGAATGATTCAGGAAGAGACGCCGGCCCAAGCATCGCCACGCCAGACGGTTCTGGCGTTCGTGGAAGGATATTTCAAATTCCGAATCGAAAACCCGAATTACGCGCGGCTGATGCAACACATGATGCTTGAAAATCCGGAGCAGTTCCGCTGGATTGCTCGGGAGTATTTCGAGCAAGGGTTCAAACGGATGACGCGGATAATCAAATCGGCCAGTGCGGACGGGGAATTTCAGCCGGTGAATCCCGACCATACAATGCTCAATATCATTGCGATGATTGTTTTCTATTTTTCCGGAGCTCCCGTGCACAGCGTGCTGTTGCGGCGCAACGCGTTGCAGCCACGCGCAATCGCAGAACACAAGCGCGCGGTGATCAATCTGCTGGAGCGTGGATTGTTCCGTGAACCTGCGAGGCTGCGATGAACGGACGTAAATTTTTCGGCCTGCTTGGAACGCTGTTCCTGATCGTGCTCATCATCTACATAGTTACAACGCCGAAGGGCAATGCCTATCCGCTGATCGGAGTCGTGGACGGAAACGAGGTGATCGTCAGCCCGCAAACGGCGGGACGGATTGTGAGGCTGACGGTGGACGAAGGTTCGCAGGTGAAGAAGGGCGATTTGATCGCGGGGCTTGATAGCGCGGCTCTCGAGGCTCAGGTGCAAGCGCAAGAGGGGGCCATCGCGAGCTTGCAGGCGCAGGTAAAGCAGGGAAAGGCGAATCAGGGAATGGTTGACAGCCAGACCATGGCGGCGCTTCTCGCGGCGCAGGCCAATGTGACGTCGAGCGAGGCGGAACTGGAGCAAGCGAAGGCGACGCTGCAGCTTAACTCCGCGAACATGAAACGAAGCGTGGCTTTGTTTGCTTCCGGCATTGTGTCGGTGCAGGACCGCGACGCGGCGGTGGCAACGTACAAGGCATCAGCGGCAAATGTGAATGCGCTTGCTGAGCAAGTGAAGTCGCAGCAGGCGGCGCTGGGCGTGGCGGAGGCCAATCGGAAGCAGGTGAACGTCCTGCACAGCCAAATCGTTTCGACGGAAGCGCAACTGAATCAGGCAATCGCGACAAAAAATCAATTCAAAACGCAACTCGGTTATACGGAAGTATTCGCGCCGATCAACGGGGTCGTGTCGGTGCGGGTGGCAAAGCAAGGAGAAGTGGTACAGGAAGGAAGTCCCATTGTAGTGCTGGTGGACGTCGACGACCTGTGGGTGCGCGCCGACGTTCCGGAGAGTTATATCAATTCGATTCAATTCGGGCAGTCGCTGCCAATCCAGCTGCCGTCGGGCGAAATCGTAAACGGGAAAGTGTTTTTTAAGGGAGTGGAAGGAGATTTCGCGACACAGCGCGACGTCAGCCGGACAAAGCGGGACATCAAGACGTTTGCGATCAAGGTTTCGCTGCCGAATCCGCAGCACAGGTTTTTCACGGGGATGACGGCGACGGTGCTGCTCGCACCAGAAGCGGAAACGAAGCACTGGTGGCAGAAACTGTAAAGATGGCAGGTGTACCGGCCTCAGGTTAGTCCCGACAAGAATCGCCCGGGCTCGTTCCTGCGTCAGGGCAGGCCGGACCTCGGCACAAGAAGAGATACCTAGCGAGACACAGGTCTTCAAAGGAACTGCATTCGAATGCACGCAATTGAAGTGGACAAGTTGACGAAGCGGTTCGGCGAATTGACTGCCGTGGATGCCGTGAGTTTTACGGTCGAAGACGGCGAGATCTTCGGGCTGCTGGGACCGAACGGCGCCGGCAAGACCACGCTGATCCGGATGCTCACGACGCTGACGCCACCGACATCGGGAACGGCGCGGGTGGGAGGGTACGACGTGGTGCGTGAGGCGGATGCGGTGCGGCACACGCTGGGCGTGATTCCGCAGGCGTTTACTTCCGATCCGGAGCTAACGGCGGAAGAAAATATGCTGATTCACGCGAAGCTTTACGGCGTGCCGTCGGGGCAACGCGCGGCACTGATTGACCGGCTGCTGGAAACCGTGGACCTGGCGAAATTCAAATCGAAGCTCGTGCGAACTTTCTCCGGTGGGATGCGGCGGCGGCTGGAAATTGCTCGCGGACTGGTGCATTCGCCGAAAATTCTGTTCCTCGACGAGCCGACGACGGGACTGGATCCCGTGTCGCGCACGAACGTGTGGGACATGATCCGGCGGCTGCGCGATGAATCTCACCTGACGATTCTGCTGACGACGCATTACATGGACGAGGCAGACAAGCTGTGCGACCGCATCGCGATCGTAGATCACGGAAAGCTGGTGGCGTTGGATTCACCGACACAACTGAAGGATAGCATTCCCGGGACCGACACGGTGGAAGCTGAATTCACGAATGCGCCCGCGGATTGGACGGAACAATTGCAGAAACTTTCGCATGCGGCGAGCGTGATCGCACGGGACGGCGCCGTGCATATTGCGTCAAACGACGGACCCGCGACGGTGGCCGCGCTGATGGATTTGGCGCGCGCGCGCGGCGTGACGGTGAAGCGCGTGAGCGTGCAGGGAACAACTTTGGATGATGTGTTCCTGCACTACACGGGGAGCGCGCTGAGAGACGCGGCAAATGAAGGCGCGGCGTACGACATCAGCCACCTCTATCGCTAAAGAACGGATGGCATCTCGGCAATGAAATTTTATCGCATGTGGGCGCTGGTGGAGCGGGATCTGCGGAAATTTTTCCGCAGCCCGGCGCTGATGATGGCCTCTATGATTTTCCCGCTGGTGCAGCTGATCGTGCTCGGCTATGCCTTCGGAGGAAAAATCACGAATGTGAACGTGGGAGTGGTGGATCTGGACCACACGGCGGAATCGTGGCGCGTGCGCGAAGGTTTTGCGGGCATCGCAACCGGCCCGAAGATGTTTCACGCCCTTCCCTACGACTCGATGCCCGAAGCGCTGAATGATTTGCACGCCGGCGTCATTGGCGCGGTGATTGAGATTCCGGAGAATTTTTCGCGCCGGACATATGCGAACGACCGGCCACGGCTGGCGCTGATCGTCGACAACACGGATCAGTTTGTCTCAAGTTCGCTCGAAGCGGAAATGCAAAGCTTTGTCGAGCAGCTCAACACGCCGAGCGTTACGCCGAGGCTAGCGGGCAACGTTGCGCTCGACGTCGTGGAAGTGTATCCCTACATTCCCTACGTCAAGTACCTGCTGCCGGGCACGATTTCGATGGCGATTTTCATCGTGGCGATGATCGGCGGGGGAATCACGTTTATTGACGATAAAGCGCGGGGACTGCATGAAGGGTATCTGGTGACGCCGATTCAGAAATCGGAGCTGGTAATGGGATTGAATCTGGCGGGCACGGCGAAGGGGCTAATGGCGGGGCTGGTGCTGACGTTCATCGGCGGATTGATTGCGGGGATTCCGCGGTTATGGGATCCAGTGCGGCTGTTTTATCTGATCATCGTGGTGGCGATCGCTTCGTTGACGATGATCAGTTTCATGTTCCTGGTGATGGTGCGCGTGGATGATCCGCTTGTGCCGCGGGCGATATTCGGCGTGCTGAATACGCTGCTATTTTTTCCGTCAGGCGCGATTTATCCGACGCAAGGATTCCCCATCTGGCTGAAATGGATTTCGGTGGTCGATCCCTTCACGTACACGGTGCATGCATTGCGGAATCTGCTGCTACGAGGCAGCGGCATTGAAGGCATCTACCGCGACGTGTTAGTTTTGATGGGAATTTCGGTGCTGATGATTACGGGGAGCATTGCGCTGTTCAAAAGGCAGATATAAGATCGGGACTATTGGAGAGAGATACCTTGAGTTTATTGGAAGCGAATCAAGCGCCACCGTCGAAGACGCCGCGCTACGTGTTCATCGGCGTGCTCGTTCTGCTGTTGATCGGGCTATTCGTATGGCGCGCGGTAAGGTATAAGGCGGAAGAAAAAAGCGTCGAAACGTTTTTCGGAACGTTGACGGCGGGCAACATGCAACAGGCGTATCAATTGTGGAAACCGTCGCCCAGCTATTCATTCCAGGATTTTCAGCAGGATTGGGGAGCGAACGGCTATTACGGGCCGGTGAAGAGCTTTCAGATTGATTCGGCCTATGCACCGAAGAAAAGCAGCAGCGTCGCGGTGCGGGTGCTGATCAGTCCGTATCAACCGTTTCCGAAAAATGATCCGGCGCAGGAGAACAAAACCAAGGAAGTGATCATCTGGGTTGACCGCAACACACAGTCACTCAGTTTCCCGCCGCCCTCGATGTCGGAGCTGATTCGCGTAATACCGCCGCCAACTCGTCGCGCGTCAGCGTTGCGGTCCCCAGTTTAGCGACAACCACGCCGGCTGCCGCATTTCCGAGTACAGCCGCTTCACGCAAAGATGCCCCGCTCGCGCTCGCAAGGGCCATTGTTGCGAGAACTGTGTCGCCAGCACCCGTCACATCGAATACCTGGCGGCCGTTTTTTGCGCCACGAGTGGGCACCCGGCCAATCAAGCCGATTGGCGTTTCCTGGTTGAGCGCAGCGACGTGAAAACTGCGTGGATCTTTCTCGAGCGCATCGCGTTCAAAAAGGCTTAGACCGTCGGCTCCGCGCGTGATTACGACCGCTGAACAGGCAAAATGATCGAGCAACGCGCGGCCGGCTTCGGCGACGGATTTCGGAGTGTCGAGAGGGCGCGTGACCAGGAATTCCGCCTCCTTGCGATTGCACACGACCACGGATGCACCTCGATACGCAGGAAGGCGCGACCACTTGGGCTTGACGAATGATGGAATTCGCCGGCGCGCGCAGGAGTTGAGAATACGTTCGGCCAGTGAATCGCTGACGACGCCTTTGTCGTAATCGGAGATGAC
>DASYYI010000304.1:0-15155 GCA_035933995.1 Candidatus Acidiferrales bacterium
TGGGTCCCTACGCTGAACCAATTGGACGACTTGCTCAATCTCGGGTCGCACGGGCTAACTGTAGCACGACAGCCTGGACATCGGAATTCGGTAGCCTGCTGGTTTAAACACGAAATTACGCGGCGGCATTTCCCATAGCAAGTAAGAATTGTTCCGCGATGGCGTCCCACGAAAAATATTTCTGTTCAGCGACCAGACTGCGCTGACGCATCTCGTCGCGGAATTTGGCGTCGCACAGCACGCGCTTAAGCGCTTCTGCAACGCCCACGCGATCGCCGGGATCAGCTAAGAGCACACCGGCTTCGGTGATTGGGAACGCAGTCTCTTCTCCGCGGTAGCCAACAATTGGAAGGCCACACGCAATTCCCGCAATCGCGCTCCCTCGTCGGGTGGAAATATGCCCGCGCACGCAAAGCAACACATCAGCCATCAAGAGCTGTCGCTGGATTTGCTCTGGAGGCAGCACTCCAAGGACGGTCAGCACCACGCCGGATCCTTCCAGATCTTTTCGCAGTGTGGCTTCAGCTTCCGCCGCCCCTCTTCCCATCACGACCAACTTTAGGCTCGCAGCCGTGGATATGGCCTGCCTGATAACGTAGGAAATATCGGCCGATTCATCGCAGCTTCGTGAGCCACCCGTAACACCAAACACGGCAACAGTCAGGATGCTGGCGGATTTCACACCGCGATTCTGGTTTTGCAGGTCCCTCTCAGGAAAATTGCTTCCCACGGGAATGAATATCGCTCTATCAGCGCTTCGCGGAAGCCAGGGGACATTCTGCGCTGGTACAGTCAACACGGAGCGTGTGGCCCAGGTGTACGCTCTGCGCATCACTTGATATTGGTAAGCCACCCTCAACCGGTTTTTCCAGCCATGTGCCTGGTCATTTCGTATGTCGTGAAAGACCATGCAAACCTTCGCGCCTCGCATTCTGAGAATCCCGAGCACAGCCAGCGCGCCCAAAGGGAAGCCGCGTCGCGACCACATCAGCGAGGTATACTGGAGAAGCATCCACCTCCCTTTCCATGCCTGGCTTTCTCTCCAAAGTTGTCCGCTAGCACGCAGCCACCCCTCAGTTTCCCAGCGCACTTCGGCCAGATCCAGATGTTCTCCTCGACGCGCAAATGCGCGGCTCAACTGCAAACAATAATCACGCACTCCATCGGTGGGAAGATCTTGCCGGCCTAACAAAGCGATCGCAGCAACCGGGGTACCCAGCGTCCTACGGACCGGCGGAATAGCTGCCGATGGCATCGCCAACGCGTGCTCCTTTCTTATCCGCCACACCACTTCGTTTGTTTTTGTTAGGCCGCGTCTTCAGTCAATCTTCGTTTTCGTCGACCTCGTCAAAAATCGCCTGCGCGCCAAGGTCGCGGAGGCGCGAATTCTATTGCTATCCGTTCGATCCGCAGTACCCAGCCAGTGTGGCCCTAAAACATTCGAATCCATGGTGTGCGCGAACGAATTCTCCGGCCCGCCGGCCCATCCCCAGTCGCAAATCATCGTTAGACAAGAGAGCGCGCAGGGCGCTGGAAAGCGAAGATGGATTCCCGGGCTCGACTAATATTCCGGTAATTCCATCTTCGACAATATCTGGAATTCCGCCAAGAGTTGTGCCAATGACAGGTTTCTGAAAAGCCATTGCTTCGAGAAAAACCAAGCCAAACCCCTCGCCTGTGCTCGGTAGAGCGAAAATCTCGCAAGCGGTGTAGCAACCGGCCAGCTCGCGGCGGGAAAGGCCTGAAATAAAATGGACATTGTCCCGCGCGCTTGCCGCAAGCGCGAGTTTCTTCAATCGTGGCAGATCATCTCCCTCGCCTACGAGTACAAGATGCAAATCGGGGAATTCTCCCGTCAATTCTGAAACGGCACGAATCAGCAAATCGGCGCCCTTATAACGTTCGCTCGCTGCCCATCGGCCGACTGAGAGCACGATACTGCCGTGCGGAAATTGCGACGGCCGGGGAAGGCCATCCGGTAAATCGGCGAGGTTGAGAAAATCGGGATCAAGGGGCCAGGGGAGCAGGCAAACGTTTTCGGCGCGCACGCCTTGCACGGATGTGAGCTTGCGTGCTGTGTCAGAACTGGGAGCGAGGACCATGCTGGCGCTGCGGAGGGCTTTGCGTCGGAGCGCAGGCAACGGCTGCCACACTTCGATTCCATGCGTGCCGACGATAATTTGCGCTTGGCGGGCGAGGAGTTTCATAACCGCGGCGATTGGAGCGAGATTGGGATGCGCTGCGAAAATAACGTCTGGGCGAGCACGGGCAAGACCAAGGGCGGCGAGAATGAATCGCGATTTGCTGCGGAAGAAACCTCGATACCTAAAACGTAACCGTCCTACTGCGGCTTCGTGTTCTCCGTTTGCATCGTTGAGGCTGAGGAACACGTACGAACCGCCGCGCTCGCTGGCAATGGAAGCGAGAGCGGCAGCAGTTTGGCGGCCAGCCATTTGAATTCCGCCCACGCTGGCAAGTCCGGGAAAGAGTCCCACGATCATGGGAGTCTGATCGCCCGAATGTGGGCGCGGCGCAAAGACTGGTCAATCACGGCGCATCCTGTCGCGCGCTGGCGGCATGGGCGCGATGCTTCTTTCCCAGAGCATCCATTAAAAGCGCGGCGAACTCGCGGGAGTTGCGTTCCCAGGTATATTGTTGCACAGTCGAAATCGCCCGCTCGCTCAAGCGCGCACGCAGCGCGGCACTCTCATAGAGCAGCCGGATTTTTGCCGCCAAGGTCGCGGCGTCGGACGGATCCTGGACGACGATTCCGTTTTCCCCTTCTGAAATAATCTCTGAAATACCGCACGCGGCGCTGACAATAACAGGGACGCCACAGGCCATTGCTTCGGCGGGAGGCAGGGGAAGTACGTCTTCCTTCGACGGGCCAACGTAAAGATCCGCAGCACTGTAATAAAACTCGACGTCGTTACGGACCGGCAGAAAGTGAACACGGCCGGTGAGTGAATTCCTCTGCAAGGCACTCTGATATGGCGATGGATCGTCACTGCCGACGACAAGAAGGTGGAGCGGGAGCTCACGAAGACGATCCATCGCTTCCAAAATAACAGGCAGCCCTTTGTTTTGCCAACCGTTGCCGATGAGCAAGAGCGCGAAGTGCTCTGGGTCCAGGCGAAGTTCCTGTCGAGCAGAGTCACGCAACTCCAAACGGCGCTGGGGATTGAATACGTCGTGGTCCAAGCCGAAATACACCGCGGGAAATGGCCCTCTGCGGCCGTAAAATTCTTGCAAGGGCGCGGCCGTTCGCGGTGTGATGAGGATGAGAGACGTTTCCGGATTTGTGTATATGCGTTTCTCGAGTGACGCAATGAGCCGGTAATACAACTGACGGTGCAGCGATCGGGCTGACTCGGAAGCAGAAGGCTTGCCCATTCCGGGATTCGATGGATTGCGGCGCAACAGCTCCGCGAAGATGATGTGAACAGAAATCAGATCGGCATCGAGACAATTGATTCCCGGAGAAAAGGTAAGGTCGTAGCGCCGACCGGCAAAGCGGGCGTCCCAGTTGCGTCGAAATTGGTTGCAGGTGAACCACCAGAGATAATTGAGAATATGCGGACCGGGAATCTTGGGAACTTTGTGCCAACGAATACAAGAAAGATCCAAATCCTGCACCTGCTGGCTGTAGAGGTGAATTTCGAATTGATCGGCTAAGCGCGACACCCATTCAGCGACGTAGCGCTCGGTGCCGTGGTGCCTGTCAACGAATGGCGAGACAACGGCGAGCCGCGGTCGTCGCGTCGTCATAGCGGTTTTGAACAGGTCGGCTTAATCATGACTGTGTCGGCGTCTGGCATTGCTGGTTATCCCAGAGTGTTTGCGGCCATGGTGATTTCGCGGGCGGGTGGGACGGTGAGAATGTCCGGCAAGCGGAATAACATGCCAACTAGAATCCAGAGAAACGCATTGTTGACAAAATTTTCGTAGATATCGAGACCCAGAAATGCGAGTGGATAGAGAAGAACAAACGCGTACCAGAAAATTGCGATCGCAACCGGGAACAGGCGCGTGTGCCTGAGTTGCCGGACGACTTTCCACGCAGACCAAAGCAGCGCAGCGGTCCAGAGAATCCAAAGGAAGGGCGCCAGAATTCCCATCTCTACAATAAGTTGGCCATAGCCCTCTTCGACGGAGATATTTGGAGCGGGTCCAGCCACTTGGCTTACATATTGACCGCCGAGCGACGCCCTTCCCGTGCCGTTTCCGACGATCCAATGGGGTCTCGAAAATGCATCCACGAGATTTTCGACAGGATAACTCCATGCCCGGTCACCTAGCTCATACGCTGAGCTGTTTGGTAGGAGAGTCTGAGAATAAAAATCGAAGCGAGAGGTGGCCGCAGACGGAAAAAAGGCGATAAAAACCGCAAGCCCGACCGCGGCGAACATGACGCTGCGCCGGATGGCTTTCATTAACCGGCGGCTTTGGCCACCGTGCAGCGGCGCGCCCCACAAATACGCCACCGTCAGCGTCGAAGTGCTAATCAGAGAATACAAAAAGGCCGTCCGGGAGCCGCTTAGAAGAGCGGCTACGGCGATCAGTGCGATTCCCCCGAGGACCATTTTCCGCCTTCGAAACTTAGAGAGGATGAAGTAGCCAGCCGCGCCCAGCCCGACGATCGTCGCGAGCACCAAAAAGAAAGCGAATCGTCCAGAACTGACGAATACAGAACACGGCAGCAAGAAAATCTGATTGGTGAGCGGCGTGACCTTTTCGAGCGCGCCGAGGTCTTGCAGCTCCGGCGCGAGAGTAGCAGGGCTGAGGAACGTCGGCCCCACTACCGCTTGAATAATGCCCAGGAGAGAAATAATACCGGCGAGAACCATGAACACGATCAAAAACCGCCACAAGTCCCGGTCGTCGCGGATGAGTGCATAGCCAACGAACATCAGCGGAAAGTAGTAAAAATAGAGCTTTATGCCGAGAATGCCATACAGAACGCTTGGAGAATACGGATTGAATACTTGAAGAACGGCGAGCCAGAAGAACAAGGCAAAGAAAAATAGAAATGGAGGGCGGAACAATTTCGCGCGGCCGCGACGAATCGCGACGAAGAGAGATATGTACGTGAGGCCCGCCAGAACGTCCTTGGCGAAATAGATCGCCATATTATTGCCAAGATATTTGCGAATGAGATCTTCAAAGAGCAACCAGACAATGAATAAAAAAAAGCCCATGCGCCAACTTTTAAGGATGGTAAGGGCGATCGCGCAAAGCACGAATCCCATGCCCGCAAAGATGAGCATTTTGGTTTGGCCCGCGGAAATCCACTGCGCAGCCTGCCAGGCAGCCAGAATGGACAATAGGAAGAGGGCCACGGAGATTAGTGTCTGGCTCCGCAATCCGAGAAGGCGAAATTCACCGAAAGAAGTGGTGCGGTTCCTGATTCCGAGTCTTGCTGCCCAACTCGTCATAATGATTCCTAATTATGACTGTATCACGCCCCGCTTGCAGGTGATTTCCGGAGGTCAACGGCCTTCTCGATTCCACGGGCTAGGCCGTCGACATAGGCCCGAGGCGACCATTCGGCAATGCGCCGCTCCGCGGCTTGGCCGTAACGGCGAAGAACTTCAGGATGAGACAAAGTAGCGCGGAGAAGCTTTGCAAGGGCGTCGATGTCTCCGCACGGATAGACGAATCCTGTTTCGTCCTGCCTGATCAGATCGAATTTGGCACCGACGCGGTCGCTGACGATTGCGCCATGGCCGCAAAGCATCATTTCATTCACTACGACGCCAAAAGGCTCGTATTCCGAAGGGAGAACAAGCAGATCGGAACCGCAATACACCCGCGGCAAACCGGACTGATTAACGAATCCGAGGAAACGAGTTTGACCGGAAATGCCGAGAGTTTTCGCTTGGGCCTCAAGCTCGCTTCGCATCGGACCATCTCCCGCATAAACGAGATAACTACCAGGCACATTTGCGCGCGCAAATGCCGGCAGCAGGTCTTGAGGGCGCTTCCAAGGCTGCAACTTAGCGCAAAAAAGCGCTACAGGAGCCTCGGCAGGAATGTTCCAATCCCGCCGCACAGCCGCGCGATCCACACGCGCAGCCTGCTCAATCCACCATCCGTTATGCACGACATAGGGCATCAGCACGACGCGCTCCGGTGGGATGTTCAACGAGCGCATCAACGCCACCGTGCCCGTGGATGGTGCGATAACGACATCGGCCAGACGGAAAAGTCTTGGCCAAAGATATTTTTTGATTTTCGTTTTCCAGGCACGATCGTCGCGCGGGCTTATATCGTGCGCATCGGTGCCAAAGAGAATCGGGACGCCCGAAAGTTTTGCAGCCGCTAAAGCGATCCAGAACGTGGCGCAAATGTAGCCGGTAAACATGACAACAGCGTCGAATTTTCCGGTTCGTATTAGCCGCCAAACACCCGGATTGATCAGGCCAAAGAATTTGCCGACTACACGATGGGGTGAGATATTTCTGAGCTTTACCCAGGGATAGTTGTCGAGCAAGGGAATGTCCCAGGCGACCTGAACACCAAAGTCAGGGTCGACGTGAGCTTCTGCGCCTTCCAAGCTGCAATACGCGACGAGTATTTCGAGCTCGGCGCGCTGCGCCATGAGGCGCCACATGGGCGAGCCGTATTGAGTGGGATGCGTGCATAGCAAGAGGGCGCGTAACTTCTTGTCAGCCATTATGAAGAACCCGGGCTTCTTATCCAGGATTTGAGCGTGTCCGAATGCCAACAGGCACAGCATCCGCAAGTTTTCCGCGGAAGCGCTGCAAATTATGTTCCGCGTACCAGCTGCGCATCCGGTAGAAAGCGCTCGGAGACATGAACAGCGTGGATGCCAACACGAGCCACTTGAACAGAGCGTAAGAAGGGCTGTTCTGCTCATAACCGGCGCGGAATCGTTTAAGCTCCAAGGCGAAGGTCTGCCACGGCCATCCCCCGTCCAAGATGATGCGCAAGCGTTCGCATTCCAGCAGATCAGGTTTCACGAAGGCAGACACGGCATCCGGCGGCACTCCGGCGGCAGACAGATAGGACGGCAGGAATTCAAAATTTGCCCTCACGATTTCGTACTTGCGCCGCACATCCGCCGGACTTGTAGATCGAGACTCATACAGATTGCCGCGATGCAAACGGTAGAAACCCAGAGCTTGATCGAGGACAATCGCTCCGCCAAGCGCAAGCGCCAGAGACATAAGAACAATGTCAAAAAAGACAAATCGTTCCGAGACTGGGCCGATTTGATCGAGAACACGGCGGCGAATGGCGAGTTTACTCGTCGAAAGAAAAGCGCATCCAGAACGCGCCACGCGCGCGGCTTCCGCGTTCGCCAAGTTGAGACAGTACGTTCTCTCGGGCACCACTGGCTGAGTGCGAGAAGCATTGTCGCGGACTTCGAAGAATCCGTGGCCGACCGCCGCAATGCCAGGATTGTGCTCAAATGCGTCAAGCACGGCACGCAGTTTTCCCGTGGCCCACCAATCGTCGGCGTCGAGGAACGCCACAACGGGAGCATGCGTTTCGGGAATGGCGGCGTTAAATGCGGAGACCTGGCCGCCATTTTTCTTGTGGATATACCGGACGCGCGGCGCAAATTTTGCAACAAGGGATGCTGTGTTGTCGGTTGAGCCGTCGTCCACTACGACGATTTCGAGTTCCAAGGGCGAAAGCCCCTGCTCGAGAACGCTGAGGAGCGCCTGCTCGATGAAATGCTCCTGGTTGTAGGTGTCAATTAAGGCGGAGACGATTGGTTTGGTCATTGTGATTCGACCAGCGCGTTCAATTCGCGGACGAAATCTTCGACGGGATCGGCGGGAACGAATTTGCGAACGTCGATGGCCGCTTGCTCGCCCATTTCTTTGAGGCGGTGACGATTCTCCCAGGCGCGGTTCATGGCCTCATCGAGTAGTTCGACCGTGGGGGCCTTCGCGAGGAACCCGTTGATGTCATCGCGGACCAATTCTCGGTTTCCAGCCACGTCCGTCGCAATGCAGGGACGGCCACAAAGCATCGCTTCGACAAGGACCAGAGGCATGCCCTCAAATCTTGACGGAAGAACCAAGGCGTGGTGTCTACTCCAAAGTTGCTCGATATTGTCAACGAATCCGGCGAAGTTGACGTTGGCTAGTTTTAAGCTATCGACCAGACGGCGAAGTCCGCACTGATTGGGCCCGCCTCCAACTAGCGACACCCGCAGATTGCGGTGCCGCCAGTGCTGTAGGCTTAGGACCTCAACTAGTAAGTCGTGACCCTTCTGCAAAACTTCCAAGCGGCCAACGCAAGCCAAGGACAACTCTTCCGACGCGTCTGCCGTCCAAGGGGGCCGGGCATCATATGCCACGTTGAACGGGTTTCGAACCACTCGGGCTCGACGCAGCGGTGTGACGAACTGGCGGCGAGTTAACGCAAGATTCGCCTCAGATACGAAATATAGGGCACTGGCACCTTCGTAGCAATCCGCGAGTTTTTCGGCGATGTAATCGTCTGGCCACCACTGCTCGGCTGCCGCTTGTACAATGACAGCATATCGATGCCCGGTGGCCCGCGCCGCTTCCATCCACTGAAAGCCGTCGAGAGTACTCCCCTGCGACACTACGATTAGGTCTGCGCCGTCACCAAGTTTCTTCAGATGACGCGCATATTCACGACCCGGAAAAAGGTTGCGGGCTCCTCGACGCAGTAAAGAGGACCTGTGGCGCTGCACGATCTTGCAACCAGCGGAATTTAGGCGCTCAAGCTGTTTGATTGGTCTGTCCCAGTGCTTCACGCTTACAAGCACTTGCACGCCCCGACGGGCGAATCTTTCGGCAGTCGCGCTCCATAGGTGTTCGCTTCCGCCCCAAGCATAGCCTTGCATCGCCGAACAGAATACGATTTTTTGCATCTTATTTATTGCGTCATCCTTGCACGAACTGAATTCCAGTGGCGCCAAAGTTTTCGCCGAATCGTGACAAGGCCCGGGCGAATCGCACTCCGGATTGGGTGAGGGTCGATCTCGCGCACGCTCCGCAGGATCGCTCTCTTTAAGTCAAGCGGAACGTGTGAGCTCATCACCAGCGGCACCCAACCGTCAGATTGCTCCTTATACAGTTTTCGCAACACGGTCTCTGCCGGTGTCACCTGACCTAAAACCCATCTGACAACCTGGAGGTGTTCCACCAAGTCCTCTTTCATTTGCTCGCTCTTGCTCCGAACGCTCGTGTCGTGGAATCGAAAATAATTGAGTGGTTCCGCCAAGTATGCCACCTTCCCTGTGAGTGCCATGGATGCCCAGAGCTTCCAATCGCCGCGCATACGCAGGCTTTCGTCCGCACCGCCTACGCGCTCATAGAGGGCCTTTCGAAAAACGACTGAACTAGCGTTGGGCACAGAATTAGCACGCACAAAATAGTTTCGACATTCTTCCACCCCTTCGGCGCAATAATCCGCCGTCCAGCGGACAGGGTCGATGCCAGCGAGGTAAAAATCCCCGAATCCGTCATGCTGATCGTCAGCGGAAACACGCCACGAGCGGCAATACGCAAAGGCAACTTGCGGGTCGGCGTCGACGACAGCGACGAGGCGTTCGAGGAAGCGCGGGTCGGCGTAGTCGTCGGATTCGGCGATCCAGACGTATTTGCCGCGCGCGAGACGGACGCCTTTGTTCCACTGCTTGAACGGATTTCCGGAATTGGCGTCGTTGAATTCGATTTTTACACGCGGATTGCCCGCATACGAAGAGAGAATCGAGCGGCTATCGTCGGTGGAGCAGTCGTCGAGCAGGATCAGCTCGAAGTCCTGGAACGTCTGCTGCAGGACGCTATCGATGCGCTTGCGCAGAAAGCGCGCGTGGTTGTAATTCGGAATCACGACACTTACCTTTGGCATAAATTAGACGCGCTTGCCGTCTCTTTGAAACTTCTGCCGGAACCGAGACTTGAGTAAGCGGCTGAGATTACGGGCGGTCGCTTTCACAGATTCACGCTCATTTGCTGATTGGAGCCAGGCCTGCCGATATAGGAGGCCATGCTTAGCGGCAATAAACTTCCCGATTTCCGGTTCGGAACCAAATGTACTGGTGATCATCGATTGATGAGCCACCCGATAATCAAAGAAGATTTCGGGCACGTAGGCGAATTGCCAGCCATGTTCCAAAGCGCCTAACCAGAAATCCCAATCCTCCAGGCCCTGAACTGGCATCGTGCCGTCATATCCGCGATTCTGCTCCCAAATACAGCGGCGATAGACCGCACAACAGGCGATATAATTCCATTCCATCAATCGACGCGGGCTAAATGGTCCGATCTTCCAGCGGCCCGTACGAACCCCGAAGTACTCCCCATCGCCGTAAACGATGCCGACTTTCGGGTTCGCGTCCAAAATTTGGATTCCATGCTCGAGACAACCGGGGCGAATGCGGTCGTCTGCGTCGAGCGGGAAGATGTATTCGGCCTTTGAAGCGGCGATTCCGGCGTTTCGCGCGGCAGCGAGACCTTTGTTTTGCTGGCGGATGACGTGGATTCCGCTCGCGGACAGCGCGTCCATCTCCTTGATTGTTCGCTCGTCGGTGGAACCGTCGTCGACGACAATTATCTCGACATCGTCGCGTTCAGGGCTGGCGACGACGCTTGCGACCGCTTCCGGCAGGAACTCGCCGTGATTAAAGCACGGAATTACGACAGAAACTTTTGGCATATTCGATAGTTGGCTAGCATACTAAGTCTAGAGATTCACGTGGATTTGAAGAGGCGCTCACGGAAACGTCGCAGATTCCGTTGTCCGTACCATTCCCTCATTCGATAGAAACCGCGCGGGGGCAAGAGAAGTGTCATTGCACCCACGACAATGTACTTAAATAGGCGGTATCGTATGCTCGGATTTTTGAATTCTGAACGGAAAGATCGCATTTCCGTCCGGAGTACGTTCACACGGCTGCCGCCGTACGTACGGAGATTGGAGCGACTCGTATCGATCCAAGGCGGATAGAGTAGCGAAACAATCGATTCAGACGGAACACCGAGCCGAATGAGCAGGGGTTCGAGCACGTCGAACATTCTCTCATTCATTTCGTCCCTTCGGCGTACCCTCACCATATCTTTCGAGTCGACGGCCCAGCGGTTATCGGCGTGACGCCGATAATAGGCAAGGGGTTTCTCTATGACTTGGAGGCCCACGGCCATCGAGGCCATGGCGATCGGAGCGTCCGCATTGAAGGTCAGTGTCTCTGGAATCGGTATGACGCGGTGTAGGATTCGCCTTCGTACCGTGAGGTTACTCGTCAGAAAAAAGCGCCAGTCTAGGTAAGCCCTGCGCGATGCGTCAGGCGTGGCGAGATGGAGGAATCTCGGCTCGTGGGCAGCACAGATCCGCACCTCGTTTGTGGCTTCGTTGACTTCGTAGTACCCGTGCCCAACCGCACCGACCTCCGGGTGTTCCTGCAGTACCTTGACTACAGCGGCCAGCTTCCCAGTCGCGAACCAGTCGTCGCCGTCAAGGAAGGCGACGAACTGACCATGCGACTCCGAGAATCCCGCATTGAAGGCCGACGCTTGTCCGCCGTTCTTCTTGCGCAGCAGGCGAACGCGAGGGGCGAATTTCTGAATGATTTCCGGTGTGCGGTCGGTAGAGCCGTCGTCCACGACAACAATTTCGATATCCCTGGGTGGAAGATCCTGTTCGAGAACGCTCACGAGGGCCTGCTCGATGTAACGCTCTTGATTGTAGGTGTCGATCAGGACTGTTACTAACAACTTCATCAGAGGTTCCTTATTTCGCGGCTGCGGTTGCATGCTGGCTTGGCTGCTCAGCCGCACTCTGACCAGGGCGCAGGTCAGCGACTGTATGCAGTGATTCTTTCGGGACTGCGACGAAATTTCCGCTGAAGTCCGAGCGTTCGGTTTCGAGCGACAGTAGCTCGCCGTTCGCGTTCAAATCGAACCAGACAAAGCCTCTTTGAAGCAGATGCTCAATGATGAGACGTGCTGCATACCCCCAGGGCCGGGTTCGTAGGTCCAAGACTTCACACAGGATCACCGGTCGATGCGGCCCTTCAAGTAGCCGCTCTGCGCCTTTCAGGACCCCGAACTCGCCTCCCTCAACGTCAAGCTTTATGAAGTCGACGCGTTCGACTTTGGCCTCGAGCAAGACGTCGTCCAGTTTCCTCACTGAAACGGACGTGCGGCAGGAACTTAAGTCAGTATCGGGCGGTCGTAGGCTGTTGAGCACGGGCTGGGCCGGTACCTCGTACAACTCTGCAACTCCGTTCTCTTCTCCGAGGGCGTAATCCTTTATTTCGACATTCCAACAACGATTGATTGCCCGATGCAGCTTCAGTCTCCTGATGTTGCGGGGCGATGGCTCGAAAGAAAACACGCGCCCGCGCCTTCCCACGCGCTTGGAGAGCAGCGCTGTATGAAGGCCACGGTGAGCGCCGATGTCGAGCACCGTCATTCCAGGTTTTGTGAACGCGGATACGAAGGTTAGCTCGGCGGTCTCGTAGCCTCCATTTAGTAGCTCGGTGTCCACAAAATCCATGTCCAATGTCCACCAGAGGCCGCCGCGGAAACGGATTGGCGGCGGCACGTCGGGGAAAAGCCGCCTCCAGCGCAGCATGTAAGAATCGACCCTTGCGCGGAGGGGTTTCTTGGGAAAGTTGCAGATCCGTCTTATAGATTGTACAAGGCGTTTCATGGCATCACGACGTGTTCAGTGGGTAAGCACCGGATTGTGAATTCGGACGGCACGTTCAGTATGCCGGCGAATTCGTCCTGGCGGTGGGTTCGGGGTTCGGTGGAAACGAACATGGGCGGTGAGCAGTCCCAGTCATCGATCCGCTCTCCGTTGTCGTACAGGCTGACTCTCCAATGATACACCCCAGGCTGAAGCGGCAACGACGGAATGGCGCAGACGAGCTCATGTATCCCGGGTTCCAGGTTGACGCCATCAATGCCGTTCCCCCAGAGAACCCGCCGGGCTTGGTCGTAAAGAGCGACACCGTGATGGATGTTTCTAAGGGGTTGGGCCACTTTCGCTATAAACTTCAATCGTACCTCACGATCGCGCACGAGAACGTTTGCTAGATCACCGTTCGCTCCCTCGATTTCCCAGCGGAGGAACTGGGCTCGCCCGAGATTCGTGCCTGTGTCACTGCTCGCCTGAACGTCCCTGCTATTAGCCTCGTATAGGTTAGCAACGGTTGCGGTCGAGCCGTGTTCTCGGATTTGGCCTGCGTCGATCCAAAAGGCGCGCTGGCAGAGGCGGCGAATCTGATTTATTTGGTGGCTGACGAAGAGGATGGTGCGGCCGGCGCGGGAGACGTCCTGCATTTTGCCGAGGCATTTTTTCTGGAAGGAGGCGTCGCCGACGGAGAGGACTTCGTCGACGAGGAGGATTTCGGGTTCGAGGTGAGCGGCGACGGCGAAGGCGAGGCGCATGCCCATGCCGCTGCTGTAATGCTTGAGGGGCGTGTCGATGAAGCGCTCGACTTCGGAAAAAGCGACGATTTCGTCGAATTTGCGGACGATTTCGGCTTTGCTCATGCCGAGGATGGCTCCGCTGAGGAAAATGTTTTCGCGGCCCGTGAGCTCAGGATGGAAGCCGGTGCCGACTTCGAGGAGGCTGGCGATGCGTCCGTGGAGTTCGGCGCGTCCCACAGTGGGGCGGGTGATGCGCGCGAGCAATTTGAGCAGCGTGGATTTGCCCGCGCCGTTCCTGCCGATCAGGCCGACGACTTCGCCCTGCTTGACTTCGAAGGAAACGTCGCGGACGGCCCAGATGAAGTCCTTCGGCTTGCGCCGGCCATTCGAGCGAAATGCGTTGGAGAGCACGTCGCGAAGCGCACGATAGCTTTCGCGTTGGCCGACGCGGTAGCGTTTGCCGATACCGTCGACGCGAATGGCAGCGTCACTCATGGATGGACGTCCTTATGCATGAGGAATTACACGACATCGGCAACGGTGCTCTCCATTTTCTGAAAGTAAATCAATCCTGTCGCCAAAACCACCAGCGCCATCAGTACAGATACGATGATCATGCGGCCCGGCGGGTCACCTCGCCCCGTCAGCGACCAGCGGAAGCCCTCGATCACGCCCGCCATGGGGTTCAGGCCGTAGAGCCAGCGCCATTTCGCGGGAACGATGGAGCTCGCATACGCCACGGGCGACGCGAACATCCAGAACTGCACAAGAAACGGCACAACGTAACGCACGTCACGGTACATTGCATTCATGGCTGAAAGCCACAGGCCCGCACCGAGCGCCAGCAGAACGGCAAGCAGCAAGAACGCCGGGAACAGAAGCAACGAAATGCCGGGGCGGATGTGGTAATAGGCCATCAACGGAATCAGAAGCAGCAGGCCAATGGCGAAGTCGAGCAGTCCAGAAAGAACGGCGGAAATCGGCAGCGCCAGGCGCGGGAAGTATACCTTTGTGATTATGTTTTGATTTTGGGTGATCGCCGCGGTGGCGTTCGTCAGGCTGTTCGAGAAATACATCCACGGCAACAGGCCAGCGTAATAGAAAACGAGAATCGGGAGGCCTTCGGTGGGCAGGTGCGCCAACTTGCCAAAGAATAGAGCGAACACGAGCATCGTCAAGGCGGGCTGCAGAATCGCCCACGCCGCGCCGATGGCGGTCTGTTTGTAGCGGACTTTGATGTCGCGCCAGACGAAGAAATAAATCAGCTCGCGAAATCGCCAGAGCTCGTGGAAATCGACTTCCCACCAGCCCTGCGGCGGCGTGATACGCAGAACGGGAGGTTCGGTCAGAATATTGGTTGTGTTTGCGGCGGTCATGGTCGTTGGTCTTTGTTTGGCTTCGGATCGTTCTCGCCTAGTTGGCGCAAATCCTTTTTCTCGATGCCTTGCATCATTTCATGGCGACGAGTGAAGTAGTGGCCCAACGAAGTCGCCAGGTCCGCCGGTACCACGCGGAATTGGTTCGAAGCCATTTCGCTCCAGGAAATCGGACCACGGTCCGGGATCAAATGCATGCCCCACTGAAACAACAGACCCAAGTTCCATAATACCAGTAATGCAATCCCGGCAATCGCGCCCCTCCAAGCAACGCGGCTGTTATGCACCAGTTTCTCCGAGGCGGCGAGGAGCGCCGTGAGGCCAAGTATGAATACCGGCGTCAGCGATACGAAGAAGCGGTTGCCATACGAGGAAATTCCGTCCCAGTCGG
>DASYYI010000307.1:0-2011 GCA_035933995.1 Candidatus Acidiferrales bacterium
GATTGTGCGGCGTTGCGTCCCCGGCTCAACGCTCATACCCGCAAACGGCCGCACGGGCAGAACAGGAGGATGGCTCATTGGCGGCACTGGACCCGCCAGGATTGGTCTGGACGCAGGCGTCACAAGGCCCGGCACTCGGAGCGGAGGCGCGACGAACTTTCCGCCGAACATTGGCCGCTGTATTGGCCGCAGCATTGGCCGTACCGGGGAAGCGATGGGGCGCGACATCACCGGCGACACGGGCCGCGAAATTGGCATGGGCATCGGCGAAACGGGTATCGCAGCGGGTCGCGCTATCGGCATTTGACCAGGGGCGCGAAAAGAACCTGGAATTTGCATCGGCGACGGCGACGGTATTGACGTTGGGCGAATCGGCGACGGTGGCTGAGTTATTCCCGGATGAATCGGTTGCGGTGCGGGCGCGGTTACGGGGCGCGGCGCTGCCGGAGCAGGTGGCGTCGCGGCACGCTGCTGCGTCTGCTGCGGCGGCGCTTCCCACAGGTAGTTCCCTGCCGCAAATGGACGCGCGCCCGTTGGCACGCTCGTGTTCTCGAACTCCGGCCGGGCGTTTATGAAAATCGTGCGAGCAGAGCCTTCCACGGAACGCGCCACCGAAGCAGGAGGCGCGACGAACGTATTGCCCGTGAAATTCATGCGCCGCGCAAAGCCAACTGAGCTTGAGCCGTGGCCGTTGCTGGACGATGTGCCAACCATGGAAACGCTGCCGCTGCCTGCGGAGTGCGTGGAAACGCCGAAGCCGCCGTAGGGGCCTCCGCTATGAACGCTGCCGCCCTGAAACCCTCCGCCGCCGTGTGAGCTTCCGGCATGGGCGCCGCCGCTGGCGTGCGAGCCTCCTCCGTGCGAGCCTCCGCCGCCGCGCGAACCACCTTTTTGGGCAAGAGCGGAGGGAGCAAGCGCGGTGAAGTAAAGAAACGCTGCGCAGATCAGGATGACTCTGAAAATGGACTTCGGGGCGGCTGGGTCCATGACCGTCTCCCCCTTCACCCCGAGGGCCGAAAACCCGAAGGGTTTACCCTAAGGCGTTGCGCCAGAGGGTTCGCAGGCGCGTTCGGCGCTTGCGTGCAACTGCTGCTAGTATATGAGACCCTTTGCGGAGCGAAAAGGTTGCAAAAATCGCACGCAGCCGATTCGTCAGGTCAGCGAATTGCTATATCGACCTGGCGCTTTGCGCCGGGCAATAAATTGCTTCCCGAACCACGGGAACCATTTTAGAGTAGATTTCCGTTTATCCCCTCAGGGGCGAAATCGAAACGGCCCGCGGCGATGCGCCCCTGCGTGTTTGAACGCGGCAACGAGGAATGCGATGAAACTGCGAAATACAATCGAGACTACACCAAAGATGCTGGCAGGATTGATCCTCGCCGTGATGTTGGGAATTTCAGGCTGCATTATTGGCGGCGGGCGCGGGCCGGTGGCAAGAACGGCCGAGATGCAAACGGAAAATGTCTCTGTCCCGCTGGGCGCCGCAAAATCGGTGGACGTGCACCTGCAAATGGCCGCGGGCGAGTTGGATATTTCCGGCGGGTCGCCGCAATTGCTCGACGGCACAATCAAGTACAACGTGCCGGAGTGGAAGCCGGACGTCAGCTACAGCGTGCATGACGGAAACGGTTCGCTGATGGTGATGCAGCCCGAGGCTTCCCACACGACGATCGGCGGCGTGAAATACACATGGAATCTACATTTGAACAATGCCGTTCCGCTCAATGTGGCGGTCGAGATGGGCGCGGGAAATTCGACGCTGAATTTCAGCAGCATCACGCTGCGGAATCTGGATGTGCAAATGGGCGCGGGCAACTCGACCGTGGATTTGGCCGGCGACTGGAAGCAGAACGTGACCGCGTCGATTCAGGGCGGCGTGGGCGAAGCGCATATCAAACTGCCGCGCGACGTTGGCGTGCGCGTAACTGTGGACGGCGGTCTGGGCTCGGTGGACGCGCCGGATTTCAAGAAAAACGGCGACGAGTACGTGAACGACGCCTACGGAAAA
>DASYYI010000329.1:0-7792 GCA_035933995.1 Candidatus Acidiferrales bacterium
GAGCGAGCTGATTTCCACTTTTCGCACGCCGGGAATTTGCGCCAGCGCATCGCGCAAAAGTTTCTCTGGCGCTTGTACCTCCACGCGGATCCGCGCTCCGCCCTTGAGTTGCAGCGTCAGATTCTCTGGCGTATCAACGGCAACGATTTTCCCGCGGTTGATGATCACCACGCGGTCGCACGTCATGCTCACTTCGGGCAAAATGTGCGTCGAAAGAATGATCGTGTGGCTCCCCGCCAATCCCTTGATCAGGTTGCGGACTTCGATAATTTGCTTCGGATCTAGGCCCACGGTCGGCTCGTCGAGAATGATCACGTCCGGATCATGAACGATCGCCTGCGCGAGTCCCACGCGCTGCTTGTAGCCGCGCGACAGCCGCTTGATCAGCTCATCGCGCTTGTCGGTGATCTTCGCCATTTCGAGCGCCGCGGTCACCCGCGCAGCACGCTTTTCCGCGGGCACATTCTTGATCCGCGCGACAAAATCGAGATACGCGCTTACCGTCATGTCGAAGTAAAGCGGTGGGTTCTCCGGCAGGTAACCGATGCGGCGGCGCACTTCCATCGAATCGTCGAACACGTCGAAGCCGGCGATTTTCGCCGTGCCCGTGGTGGCTGGCAGATAGCCGGTCAGCACGCGCATGGTTGTTGTCTTCCCCGCGCCGTTTGGCCCGAGAAATCCAAGTATTTCGCCCTTGTTTACCGAAAAAGAAATGTGATCGACTGCGGTTTTGTCTCCAAACGATTTCGTCAAGTCTTGAACTTCTATCAATCCGGTACCTCCGCGATTACGAAATAAAATACACTTTCGCCGCCATCGTATCGGCCAGCCCGGCGCCTCCGCTCAATTCCGGGCCGCCCTTTATACTAGAATTCGGCCTCGCTCGCCAAGATTTCATCGGAGCATTTGGTGATACACCCGCTAGAAATCAGCCCGGAATTACATTGCCAGAGAATCCATTCCGACCGATAAGGTTGCCTGAATTCTGCACGTTTAGCCGAGCAGCAAATAGTCGTGCCACTTCCGTGATTGACTTGCGCGCGCGAGAAGCATACCTTTCGCCGCGAATGGTTCAGGGGACCGACCGTCGATGAAGAATCGCCTGCTCGCCGCGTTTTTGACGGTTTGCGCAATCGTCGCAGCGCTGGGCCTAATCAGCCGCAACGGTTTGCTTCCTATCCCGCCGATGGCGTTAATGACGCTGCGGTGGCTTGCGATTGTCTTTCTCGCTGCCTACGCCACGGCGCGCCGCTCGTTGACCCTGTGGATCCTCGTCGGCTTGCTCGCAGGCGCCGAATTCGGCCACGACGCCCCGGCAATCGCCGTGAAATTCCAAATCCTCGGCACGATCTTTTTGCGCCTCATCAAAGTCATCATCGCGCCGTTGCTTTTCGGCACCCTCGTTGTTGGCATCGCCGGCCACGCGGAATTAAAAAAAGTGGGACGCATGGCGGTGAAGGCGCTGGTTTTCTTCGAGATTGTCTCGACCATTGCTCTCATCATCGGCTTGATTGCCATACACGTAAGCCGCGCCGGCGTGGGAGTGAATCTGCCCCGCTCAACAACCGAGCAAGCCGCGCCAGCAACCACCCAGTCGGCGAGCCAGCTCATCCTGAACGTTTTCCCGGAAAACATCGCGAAGTCCGTCGCCGAAGGCCAAATCTTGCAGGTTGTCATCTTCAGCATGCTTTTCGGAATTGCGCTCGCGCTCGTGAAGGAACCCAAGCGCCGGCCGATGGTCTCGTTCACCGAGAGCCTTTCCGAGACCATGTTCAAGTTCACAAATCTTGTGATGTATTTCGCCCCTGCCGGAGTATTCGGCGCGATCGCCTACACAATCGCGCATCTTGGACTGGGCGTCATGCTGCCTTTGCTCAAACTTCTCGCGACGCTATACGTGGCTCTTGTCGTCTTTGTCCTTTTCATTCTTCTGCCGATTGCCCTCGTCGCCCGGATCCCCTTGCGCCAATTTCTGCGCGCCATCGCCGAGCCAGCTACCATCGCCTTCGGCACGAGTAGCTCCGAAGCGGCGCTGCCCAGCGCCATGGAGCAGATGGAAGCCATCGGCGTGCCGCGCGCGATTGTCGCCTTTGTGATGCCAACGGGTTACAGTTTCAATCTCACTGGCTCGAGCCTCTATTTGTCGCTGGCGGTGATTTTCATGGCCCAAGCCTCGGGAATCCACCTGACGATCGGCCAGGAATCCGTGATGATGCTGACGCTCATGTTGAGCAGCAAAGGACTCGCCGGCGTCCCGCGCGCCGCCTTCGTGATTATTCTTGGCGCGGCAGCGTCGTTCCATCTTCCGATGGAATCCATCTACCTTCTTTTGGCAGTCGATCCGCTGATGGACATGGTCCGCACCACTGTCAATGTTGTCGGAAATTGCCTGGCCACTGTCGTTGTCGCGCGCTGGGAAGGCGACATGCCTCCCGCAAAAGCAACTTCTTAGCAAGGGAACTTCATTCCACACGCAGTTCCGGCCGTGCACCAAAAAACTTAAAATAAAGCACCAGACTCACTCCAATTACCGCCACGTAAGCATAGAAAGGGAGGGCGATGTCTGAGACGTCGAACATATATCCTGTAAACGCAACTGCCCCGCTCGCGGATGTAAGGCGCGCCACCTGACTCATCGCCAGCGCGCGTCCCATTTCGCTTTCGCGCACCATCGCCGTAAGCGCCGTTTGTTGAGCCGGTACCGCAACCACTCTCAAAGCCGGCGTAATCACATAAATCGCCACCGCGAGCGCGAAAATTCGCGTCAACGGCAGCAGTAACAATAACAATGCCCCTGCCCCGCGCGTGACCGCTACGCCCTTCACGAATCCGAATTGCCTCTCGAGTCGCGGTGCCACAAGAATCACAAATGCCGCCACCAACTCGCTCGCGAACCCATATACCGCCATTTGCGACTCTGGAACGTGGTAGACGATGACAAAGAATGGAATCAGAAACGGCATAATCAACCCTTGCGAAACTCCGTTCAATGCCCCCATCAGCGAAAATTTACCAATCGCCTTACTGCTTTTCATCCGCTTGAATTCACCGCGCTTGCCGGAGAGCTTCATCGGCAGCAGAAACACAATTCCCGCTGCGCTTACCGCCGCCGCAGCCAAGAACGCATCGCGCGGGCTGAACAACCGCGCTGCCAGCATCCCGGCCGCCCCCAACAATCCGCTGAGAAAAACGAACAGTGAAAGATAAAACGTGCGGTTTCCGACACTCGTCAAATCAGCAACGACTGCGGTTTGAATTGGCTGCGCGGCTCCGCCCACGCTCCCAGCCGCGCGCGACCCAGTTGCGGAAAAGCCTCCGAGCATCGTCGCAATAAATAAGACCGGAAGCTTGCCGGAGCTAAATGCCAATAGCGCACCCGCAGGAAGCAAGATTCCGGCCAGCACCAAAGTCCCTTTGTGACCCCAAAGGTCAGTCAGAAATCCGAATAGCAGCGCGAAGCCTGCCGTCGCAACCGTGGCAGCAGTATATAGAAGGCCCAATTCCAGCGTGCTGTAATGGAGAGACTGAAGAACGTAATAGGGGAAGACGAGAATGATAATTCCGGCCGCCACACTTCGCGTGAGGCGAAACAGGATCAGCAAAACCAATTGCTTCGAATTCTGACTCACGTTTCCAGTTTACCGGAAAGGCGCCCTCGTACCGAACAGAGAACTCTTGTTGGCAATAGGCTGGGGCAACGAGAGCACGTAAAAACGCATCCAGTTGGCCTGGGAGTCGTGTTCTACTAGGCCAGTCTACAGTGCTGCTTGCCCCTTTTCGGGCACGCTTGAAATGCGCGTCACAACATGCGCGTTGACAGTATGGAGCCATTTTGCTATTCAACCTGTTTGCTTTGTGCTCGGGCACCTCTTGAGCCTGCCGCACGCCGCGGTTGACCTCACCTGGTCAATCGGGCCTCCCGCGAACGAGTATGCTGCTGAATCAACGGAGGATTGCTGTCCTGATCTCGGATAAGATTAGGAAGCCGTTGCGCAAATTGAGTCAAAGGACAGAATGAAAACGAGCCGCATACTCATGACGAAATTAATCTTCGCGTTCGTGGCCGCGGCCTGTCTGGTTGGCTGCGGTGGCGGCGGACCCAGCGGGCTCGTCATTGTCATCACTCCCGGCGCAAACCAATCGGTCGATCAAAATCAATCTGTGGCTTTCACCGCTTTCGTGGCCAACGACACGTCGGATGCCGGCGTTACATGGAGCCTTTCCGGGGCGCATTGCGCAGCCGCAGCCTGCGGCACCCTTACAAACAGCACGACGGGCGCGGTCACCTACGTCGCGCCGAAATCCGTGGGCACGCTGCTGAATGTAACTCTCACGGCCACAGCTAAAGCGAATACGAAGACCACTGCCACCTTGAATATTTCCGTCAGTCCGGCCCCGACCATCTCTACAACTTCGCTGCCCGGCGCCATCAATGGCCAAAACTACAGCCAGCAGATTGTCGCAAATGGTGGCGTGGCGCCGCTCTTCTTCAGTATTACTTCGGGCAGTCTGCCAGCGGGATTCCATCTCGATACGAATGGTCTAATCACCGGCCGATCAACCTCCAACGGAGGCACTTTCAATTTCACCGTACTCGCCACCGATCAGGGGAATCCGCCACTCACCGCGTCTCAGGCGTACACAATCATAATTGCGCCTGCACCCATTCTGTCTATCCTTACGGCTTCTCTACCCAACGCTGCCCAAGGAAGCCCGTACAATTTTCCTCTGGCTGCCTCGGGCGGTGTGCCTCCTCTGACTTGGGCTATCACCGTGGGTGCTTTGCCGCCTGGGCTCTCGTTGAACACGACTACGGGGCAAATTTCCGGTACGCCAACGGCACAGGGCACATTTTCCTTTACTGTCAAGGTGACTGACTCAGCGCTTCTTCCGCCCAATCAACAGCCGCAGACTGCCACACA
Organism: Candidatus Acidiferrales bacterium; assembly: GCA_035933995.1. Lineage (GTDB taxonomy): Bacteria > Acidobacteriota > Terriglobia > Acidiferrales > UBA7541 > DAHUXN01. Next base: position 4,923 of record DASYYI010000329.1, read on the forward strand.
GGCTTTGAGCCTCACGGTCGGCGCACCAGGCTCTCTCGCAATCGCCACAACGTCGCTCCCGCAAGCAAATACCGCAACTCTTTATAGTCAGCAACTTCGCGTGACTGGTGGCGTGGGCCCTTTCAACTGGAAACTAACGGGCGGAATATTGCCATCCGGACTCGGTCTGAGCAGCTCGGGTGTAATTTCCGGAGTGCCAACGGCCGTGTCGACCAACACTTTTTCCATGCAAGTCACCGATTCAGAGCCCATTCCGCAGAGCGCTTCGGCCACCTTAACCATTTCCATCATCAGTTCCGTCAACAACAACGCACTGCTCAACGGCAGCTATGTGTTCATCTTCAGCGGATTTAACTCCAATGGCCCGGTCGTACTCGGCGGAACATTGTTCGCAAATGGAACCGGAAATATTTTCGGCTCCGAGGATAGCAACAACAACAATCCTACCGGCTCTACTCAGAACAATGGCCCCGGGCCAGTTCAGAACACCACCGTCGCGGGCAGCTATTCCATCGGCTCGGACGGCCGCGGCAGCTTTACGCTCAACTCGGCTTCCATTGTTTCCACCTACCAGTTCGCGCTCGACGCGAACGGCGACGCGCAATTAGTCGAGGCGGACAATACAGGAACTCATGGTACGGGCGTATTGCGAAAGCAGACTGTTTCCAATTTTGCGCCGCAAGATTTTAGCGGAAACTATGCCTTCGAATTGGCGGGAACCGATCCTTCAGGCAAACGTGATGCCCTGGCCGGCGTTTTTAATGCCGACGGCATCAGCCTTTTCAAGAATGGAAATGTCGACACGAATTTCGCGGGCACCCTGGGAACAAATTTGAATGGCGTAACCGGCACGTTTCTTCTAGCCCAAAACGGCCGCGGTGCCGCATCCCTCGCTTTGCCGACTCCGGCCACTCTGAATCTCGTGTTCTATATGGTTACGCCCTCCGACGCGCTTTTTATCGGCATGGATCCAATCAGCCAGACAAATCCTATGACCGTTGGCGAAGCCTTGCTGCAATCTCAACCCTCGTTCGACAAGACTTCCCTCAACGGCCCGAGCGTCGCCACGGCTTCCGGGCTCGCGAGCTCGGGTAACGCCACCGCCCTGGCCGGCCTTCTGACCGCGGACGGAAATACAGGCATCAGCGCCACTCTTGACTCGAATGCGGGCGGCACCATCACTTCCAATGCGATTGCCAGCGGTTCTTACTCGGTGGCGTCCAACGGACGCGTCACAACCGGCGGTCTCAGCAACCAACTTGCGGTCATGTACCTCGTCGGACCGAATCAAGCTTTTGCTATCGGTCAGGATTCGGCCGCCTCGGCGGGCATTGTCGAGCCTCAAGTAGGAGCGCCCTTCGACGCCACCTCCTTCACGAGCTACTTCACTTTTGGGCCGCCTCTGCCTCCCCCTTCGTTAACGTCTGACAAGTCATCGAACGATTTCGTTGGTTCTCTTTTGGCCGATGGCGCTGGAACTCTCTCGGGAAAATCGGACGAAACTGGCCCGACGGGAATTCCCAGTTCAAATTTGGCTCTCAAGGCCACGTACACCATCGGCGCGAATGGACGTGGCACCATCTCTGCAAGCTCCCCCTCGCCTCTGCCGCAGCTGTTCGTTCTCTACATGGTATCGCCAACGGAAGTTCGCGTGATTTCGACATCCGCCGCCGATACACATCCTCAAGTCTTCTTCTTCAACCACTGAGTTGTCGCCCGTTCTCTCACATAACGACGCTGCTGTCGCGCTGCGCCTCGGAGGAATATCCATGCAAACTTGCGTTCATCTTGGAAATTCAGACTTTCGCAGCGCCTTGGCTCGTACGCCGATCTTGTGGCTTGCCGTTTTCATCCTTTTTGGAACACTTGCGCCTCGCTCAATCGGTCAAACGCTGCCTTTGGTTCCGGCTTCGCGCGTGATTGATCTCACTCCTCACCCTGGATTTTTCAACGAGCCCTCGATTGCCGTGAATCCAAATAATCCACGCCAGATTGTGGCGGCCTATCAAGTCAGCGCGACCGCAGCCTCCTCATCCGACTCCGGAGAGCATTGGATGTTGGCTTCCGCAACGGCACCCAAGGATTACGCGGTTTCAGGTGACGTCTCAGTCGCCTTCGACAACAAAGGCCACGCATTTCTTTGCTACATCGCCTTCGACAAACTCGGCACGGAGAATTACTGGGCCCACAACGCAACGCGCAACGGCATCTTCGTGCGGCGCTCGAATGACGGTGGCAAGACCTGGAACCCCGAAGCCTCCACGGTCATCTCGCATCCCACCGATCCGGGCATTCCTTTTGAGGACAAACCCTTCATCGTCGCGGACACGAATCCAAAAAGTCCGCATGCCGGGAATCTCTACGTCGGTTGGACGCAATTCACACTCACGAAATCGACGATTTTATTCTCTCGCTCCACCGATGATGGCAGCACGTGGTCGGCTCCCATTGAAATCAGCTCTCACGAAGGCCTGCCACGCGACGACAATGGCGCGGTGGAAGGATTCAGCGGCGCTGTCGCGCCAGACGGAACTCTCTACATCGTATGGGCCGACGGCGACAATATTGCGTTTACCTATTCGAGAGACGGCGGTGAAACATTCGCCCCCTCGAAGAAAGTCCTCGACGTTGCGCCGCTCTACTTCAAGGTTTCCGGCATAGATCGTGCCAACGGCTTTCCTCAGATTTCCCTAGATCCAAAAGCGAACCGCCTCTTCGTTTCCTGGAGCGATTATCGCAATGGCGACGTGGATATTTTTGTCTCGACTTCTCAAGACAGGGGAGCATCCTGGTTCCCCGCGGTTCGCGTGAATTCGGATCCGATTCACAACGGCTCTGACCAATTCTTTCAGTGGCTGTCGGTGGACCCG
>DASYYI010000360.1:0-3469 GCA_035933995.1 Candidatus Acidiferrales bacterium
CGGATGCGGCCCAGATAATCATCGACCAGCGCGCGTACTTCCGCACGTCGTGTGCGGCCCAGCATGATCAGACGGATTTTCATAACGGCGGTTACGCTAAACCGTATTTCTTGCGTTTCTCGAGCAGCGTCTTGCGGCTGATGCCGAGAATGTCGGCGGCTTGAGCGATTTTGTAATGTGTGGCTTCGAGAGTCGCGATAATGGCTTCTTTTTCGAGGTCCTCGAGTGAACGCGGCCGCGCGGCGGGCGAAGCTTCGGCGCTAGAATTAAGGACAGCAGGAAAATCCTCGCGTTTTAGTGTCGCATCCTTCGCGAAAATCAGCGCGTGTTCAATCACATTTTTCAATTCGCGCACGTTGCCGGGCCACCCATATTTTTCCAAAGCGTCCACGGCTGCGGGATCAATCGTAACGCCGGCACGCCCGTGAATTGGCGCCAGACGCGCGAGAAAATGTTCCGCGAGCGGCCGAATATCTTTGGGACGTTCGCGCAGTGGCGGAACGACGATGACGACGACATTCAGTCTGAAAAATAAATCCTCGCGGAAATAGCCGCCACGCACGGCGCGTTCCAAATCGGCATTCGTCAGGGCAATCAGACGCGAGTCCATATCGAGTGTTTCCGTGCCTCCGAGACGCTCGAATTTGTGCTCTTCCAGGACGCGCAAAAGTTTGGACTGGATATTTGGCGCCAGAGCCGCCACTTCGTCGAGCACGATGGTGCCGTCGCGCGCCATTTCAAAGCGGCCGGGCTTGCGCGCTTCCGCGCCCGTGAACGCGCCGCGCTCATGGCCGAAAAGCTCGGATTCGACAAGCTCGGAAGGAAGGCTGGCGCAATCGATTTTCAGGAATGCTGCGTCGCGGCGGGGACTCTGCTCATGGATCCAGCGCGCCAAATGATCCTTTCCCGTACCGCTTTCGCCGGTGATCAGAACTGTAGTGGAAGTGCCGGCGACTTTCCCTGCAATTTCCAGCATGCGCTCGGACGCGGGATCAGCCGCGATCCATTCCAGTCGTGCGGTGGTCATAATGCGGCGCCGGAAGCATGCGAGGGGCCGGGCTCGGGAACGTCGAAGCGCTTCGCGGAGCGCCACAGGCGCTCGATATCGTAAAAGAGACGCATTTTTTCGCTGAAGACGTGAACGATGAAGTTGCCGTAGTCGAGCAGAAGCCACTCCGTGCCGGCGCGTCCTTCGCGATGCGGGAAACGCACGCCGTGCGCATGAAGCAGCCCCTCGATCTCGTCGCCAATGGCGTCGATCTGGCGCGCGCTTTCCGCCGAGCAAATTACAAAATACTCGACGAAGGCGCCAAGACCCGCAAGCGAGAGCACAGTCACGGCAGTGGCTTTCTTGTTCTGGGCCGCTTCAACGGTCCAGCGAATCGCATTGGGTAACGAGTCCAGGTTCACCGGTACAGGGCCTGCTTAAGAATGTAATCTTCCACGCCCTCGGGCACAAGGGCATGAATCGAAGCGCCGCTCTTGCGGCGGCGGCGGATTTCGGTGGATGAAACCTCGCTCGACACGGCTGTGAGCAGATGAACCGTAGACTTGCGCAACGCGATGGCGTTTGGCTCGCGCGCGGGCTTGCCTCCAAGCATTCTTTCCGGGAGCACCTGGCGCACTGCGTCTATGCGGAAACCTGGACGGCTAGCGATGATGAAATCGCAGGAATCGAGCAGCGTCTCGAAACTTTTCCAGATGGTGATTTCGAGGAATGAGTCCGCGCCCAAAATGAAATAAATGTGCTCGCGGGGATGTTCCCGGCGGAAGCGCCGCACCGTGTCGATGGAATAAAAAGTTTCCGCCACGCCCGATTCAAGCGGAGCTTCGGCAAGCGAAGGGATAAACTTGGAATGTCCGGAGGCCGCGAGCGTCACCATCGCGTAGCGGTGCGAAAATGCTGCGAGTATCTCGCCCTTCTTGTGAGGCGGGCGCGACGACGGCACAAAATAAATTGCATCGAGACGAAAGCGGCGCGCTGCCGCTTCGGCGACTGCCAAGTGGCCGGAATGAATCGGGTCGAACGTCCCGCCGAAAATAGCAATCGAACGCGAGGTCCGCGTTTTTTTCGACGCGGCCGCTTTCAATGCTTCTCCGGATGCCGCGAGGCACTTGCGGACGCGGATTCGACGGCGGAATTGCCCAGCTCGACGACGGGGCGATCCTCCGTGTGTGGTTGCTGCGGCTTCGGCAAACGATCCAGCGCATCCGCCATCGCCCGCACCAGAAGCTGGACTCCTTCGCCCGTGGCGGAAGAAATCGCGAAGAAAGGCAGGCCACGTTTCTGTGCAAATTCGCGCAGGCGATCGAGACGTTCGTGATCGCTGGTGGCATCAAGCTTGGTGGCAATAACGAATTCCGGCTTCGTGGTCAATGTTTCACTAAAGGCGCGCAATTCGCCCTCGATGATTTCAAAATCGCGGACCGGGTCGCGGTCGGTCGCGTCGCTGGTATCAACCAGATGAGCGATCAAGCGGGTGCGCTCGATGTGGCGCAGAAAGCGAATGCCCAGACCGGCGCCTTCGTGCGCGCCTTCGATCAGACCGGGCAAATCCGCGACGACGAAAGTGCGCCCGGAGCCGGGTGTCGCGTCGGGATCGGCGGACACAACGCCGAGGTGCGGTTCCAGTGTGGTGAACGGATAATCGGCGATTTTCGGTTTCGCAGCGGAAATGCGCGAGATCAGCGTGGATTTTCCGGCGTTGGGAAATCCCACAAGGCCCACATCGGCCAGCAAACGCAACTCGAGACGCAAGCGGCGCTCCTCGCCAGGTTCGCCTTCATCGTGCTCGCGCGGGGCTTGATGCCAGGGGCGCACGAAATGGGAATTTCCGCGCCCTCCGCGCCCACCTCGGGCCGCGCGAAAACGCTGCCCGGACGCGGTGAAATCGTAGAGCTGCTCCCCGCTGCCTTCACCAAAAACGATGGTGCCAACAGGGACGTGCAGGAGCATGTCTTCGGCGGACTTGCCGTGGCAGTTCGAGCCTTCGCCGTGACCCCCGCGTCCCGCCTTGAACTCGCGATTGTAGCGATAGCGCAACAGCGTGTTGTCGTTTTCGGTCGCTTCGATGATGACGTCGCCGCCATTGCCGCCGTCACCCCCGGCTGGCCCGCCGCGCGGCACGTACTTCTCTCGGCGGAAGGCGACGCAGCCATTGCCACCGTCCCCTGCTTTCACGTAAATTTTCGCTTCGTCAACAAACACGTCTGCACCTTGGTTATCTATGCGTCAGGGAGAGAATACGCCAGCGCGTGCCGTAAAGACAAAGGGAACGGCAGCGCAAGCGGAGGTACGAAAAAAATCCCTTGAGACTTCGGTGGTTGAAAGCCCTGAGGAAGCTAAATCCTGACGTCGCGGTTGAAGCCCGCCCCGCGGTAGGCAGAATACAACCCACAAAATCTACGCCTCGGCGGGAACTTTTTCGGAGGAGGCTTCGACTTCTTCGGCCGGGAGGACGCTGATGAA
>DASYYI010000389.1:0-3634 GCA_035933995.1 Candidatus Acidiferrales bacterium
GGCCCAAACGCCAACATGGCCCTTTACGTAGTGGGCATCTCTGCGGCTCTCCTGACGGCGTGCTACATGTTCCGCCTGATTTTCCTGACGTTTTACGGCAAGCCGCGTTACGACGAGCATCATGTCCACGTGCACGAATCGCCCAAAGTGATGCTAGTGCCGCTTGTGATTCTTGCGATTCTCTCCGTCATCGGTGGCTGGTTCGTCCTGCCCACTTATTGGGGCGGCAAAGACTATTTCCAGGGCTTCCTCGATCCCGTTTTCGCGTCGTCCACGGCTCTCGCGGCGAAAATGCATCCGGCCTGGACCGAGCCGGCGCATTCGCTTGAGCTGACCATGGCCGCCGTCGCGGTCGGTATCGCCCTCATTGGCTTTTTAATCGCATGGTATTTGTATATTCGCAAGCCTGCTCTGCCCGACAAGCTCGCGAATGCTTTCAGACCCATTTACAAGCTGCTCCTGAACAAATACTACGTCGACGAACTCTATGGCGCGGTCATCATCGGCCCGCTCATCTGGATTTCGCGCAATGTTCTTTGGAAGGTAATCGACGTCGGCCTGATCGATGGCACAGTGAACGGCCTGGCGTTTCTCTCGCGCGAAAGCGGCAGCGGCTTGCGTCGCATGCAAAGCGGCAACACGCGCAGCTACGCCGCATGGGTCGTCGTCGGAGCCGTTGCAGTGACCGTATTTTTCGTCTGGATGGTGCGCTAACGTGGCCGGCCACAACTATCTGCTGACGGTACTGACGTTTTTCCCGCTCATGGGAGCCTTCACGCTGCTTCTGCTGAGCGGCGATGATCATATTTGGATACGACGCTTCACTCTCTTCACGTCCGTCATCGAATTCATCATGTCGCTGTTCCTGCTGCGCGGCTTCAGTCTTGCCGACGGCGGCTACCAATTCGAGGAATTTTACGACTGGATTCCAAGCCTTCACATTCACTACCACATGGGCGCGGACGGCATCAGCCTGTTCCTTATTCTTCTCACGACGTTCCTGACGCCGCTCGCTATTCTCTGCTCGTGGAACAGCATCCACGAGCACGTAAAGGAATTCTTCGCCATGCTGCTCGTTCTTGAAATGGGCATGGTTGGCGTTTTCTGCGCGCTCGATTTATTCCTCTTCTTCGTCTTCTGGGAAGTGATGCTCATCCCGATGTACTTCCTTATTGGCGTCTGGGGCCATGGCCGCAAGGTTTACGCTGCGCTGAAGTTCATTTTGTACACCATGCTCGGCTCGATCCTGATGCTCGTCGGCATTTTGTGGCTCTTCCACCTCAGCGGAGTGGCCGGCAATCCGACTTTTGATTTACCGGCGATTGTGAGCATGCTCCACAACGGGCAGATCTCTCTGCCCTGGCATACCGAGCTCCTTCTGTTCCTCGCCTTCATTCTGGCGTTCGCCATCAAAGTGCCTGTCTTCCCGCTGCACACATGGCTGCCGGACGCGCATACGGAAGCGCCGACGGCCGGCTCCGTCATCCTCGCGGGTGTGCTGCTGAAAATGGGGACATACGGCATGTTGCGTTTCTGCTTGCCGCTCTTCCCTGAAGCGTCGCATCGCGCTGCGCCCGTCATCGCCGTTCTCGCCATCATTGGCATCATCTACGCCGCGCTCGTCGCCATGGTCCAAACCAATTTGAAGCGCCTTGTCGCGTACACGTCCGTGAGCCATTTGGGATTCGTGGTCCTCGGCATCTTCGTCTTCAATTCCACGGCCATGGAAGGCGCGATTTACCAGATGCTGAATCACGGCGTCTCCACCGGCATGTTGTTCCTCGTGTGCGGAATGATTTACGACCGTCGCCACACCTACGAATTCAGCGAATTGGGCGGCCTCGCCAAACCCATGCCCGTTCTGTGCGCGTTTTTTCTGTTTGCGTGCCTTTCATCGCTGGCGCTGCCGTTGCTCAATGGCTTCATCGGCGAGTTCATGATTCTGATCGGCACTTTCGAACATCACGCGGCTTGGGCCATCTGGGCTGCGACGGGCGCGATTCTCTCCGCTGTTTATTTGTTGTGGGCCTACCAGCGTACCGCGCTCGAAAAGATCACCGTGGCGAAAAACGAAAATCTTCCCGACGCCACTCCGCGCGAACGATTGATTTTGATCACTGCCTCTGTCGTGATTGTGTTTATGGGCGTGGCTTCGCCGCTCTTCACCCATCGCATGGACGCCACGACCAACGCCCTGCTCCAGCAGGTCGGTAACCCCGCGAGCTACACGGCGCGGCACGTGGCGCCGCAAGCCGCGCAGCCAACCCAGCATGAACTCGCGCTGCGCAGAGTCGCACTCGAAAGGCGGGCTCAGCCGTAATGTTTCCTCCGCTCCAGGATCTCTACCGGATCGCGCCTCAGCTTGTTCTCTGCGCCTTCGGCATGCTCGTTATGCTCATCGACCCGTTCGTGCCCGCTGCGCGCAAGCGCTCGATGGGCTGGTTGGCGTTTGTGGGCACGCTCGTCGCCCTCGCGTCGCTGCGCTGGGCCGCTTTGAATCAAGGCTCGGCCTACTCTGGCCTGTTTCGCGTGGACATGTTCAGCCTCTTTGTCCACGCCATCGTTATCGGAGTCGCCGCTCTTGGCATCCTCGGCTCATTCGACTATCTCGACCGCGAAAACATCCAGCGCGGCGAATATTACGCGCTGATTCTTTTCGCCACGGCTGGCATGGGGATTCTCGCCGGAGCCACTGAGCTGATCACCGCATTTGTGGGCCTGGAAATGAGCTCGATCTCCACCTACATTCTCGTGGGCTTCCGCCGCACGGTGCTTAAATCGAACGAATCGTCGCTCAAGTATTTTCTTCTTGGCTCTTTCGCCACCGCGTTTTTTCTCTATGGCATCGCGCTCACCTACGGAGCCACGCGCAGCACGCGATTTGACGTGGTCAACCAAGCCATCGCGGCGCACGGCGCCGGCCCGCTGCTGATCCTCGGACTCGGCCTGATTTTCGTCGGACTTGGCTTCAAAGTGGTCGCCGCACCGTTCCAGATTTACACGCCGGACGTCTACGAAGGCGCGCCCACGCCTGTCACCGCGATTCTCGCGTGCGGACCCAAAGCCGCTGCCTTCGCCGTGATGCTCCGCATTTTCTATTCGGCGTTCGGCAGCGCCTCGCACGTGTGGTTCTGGGCGATTTGGGTTTCCGCCATTCTCACCATGTGCATCGGAAATTTCGCGGCGCTTGTGCAATCGAACGTCAAGCGCCTCCTCGCCTACTCTTCGATTGCGCACGCGGGCTACATTCTCGTGGCATTCGCGGCTGCCAGCGAAATCGGCGTCGCCGCCGTGCTTTTTTATCTCGCCGCATACGCCGCCATGACCCTTGGTGCATTCCTCATCGTCGCGCATGTGGGCGGCACGAACGAGCAGCGCCTCAATATTGAAGATTACGCAGGCCTCGGTACCAGACATCCGTGGATCGCGGCCTGCTTCGCACTCTTTTTGTTTTCGCTGCTAGGTTTGCCTGCAACGGGTGGCTTCCTCGCAAAGTTCTACGCGTTTCAGGCGGCGCTCGACCAGCGCCTCGTCTGGCTCGTCGTCATAGCCGCCATCAACAGCGTCATCGGCGCTTATTATTATTTGAAGGTTGTTGTTGCGATGTACTTCCACGAATCGAACAAAGAGTGGG
>DASYYI010000408.1:0-10613 GCA_035933995.1 Candidatus Acidiferrales bacterium
ACGGCAATAATCGCGACAATAGCCCCTGCGATAAGAAGCGCGCGGCGCAGGCGCGGGTTCCGCAGAGTGCTTGGCTTGCGGTCCGTGGCTTTTTCCTCCGGCGGAGGCGCCCCTTCTTTTTCTGGTTCCCGCTGCTTTTCAGGCTCGAGTTCGGTGGCTCTAGTGCTCATGGATATAACTCGCTTTCACTTGTTGTAAAGCAATTCGATCCGCCCGATGGCGTGCGCCAGGTCGGCGCGCGACTGGTTGTACTGATACAGGGCGGATATTTGATTTTCATTGGCGCGCGCTAGTGCGTCTTGCGCGGTGATGACCTCGATGTTATCCGCAACACCAGCTTTGAACCGGTCGCGCGATTGCTGCACTTCCTGGTTGGCGAGGTCCACGCCAAGATTCGCCACCTGCACTTGATTTCGCGCGGAATCAAGTTCCGCGATCGCCGTGTGTACATCGAGCGCGATCTGATTGCGCTCGTCAGTGACGCTCTGTTGAATTTTTCGTACTTCCAAATCGTCGCGAGCTATTTCATTGTGAATGCGGCCGCCGGTAAATAGAGGCAGCGCAATCCCCGCTTCATAGACGTACGTGGGTATGATGGTGCTGGACGATAAACCCTGCTGCTCGTAATCGCCGCTAAAAACCAGGGCAGGCCAGCGCGATTCGCTGTCGGCGCGCTTCTGGTATTCGAGGGACTGTTGCTCGGCGAGCAGGGCCCGCATTTCGGGACGCGCCTGGTACGCCTGCGCGAGGCTTTCGTCCGCGCTGATTTCCGGTGTCTGGAAAAAACTGGTCTGGTCATCCAGCACGATTTTTTGCTGCGGATCGAGATTCAACAACTTAGAGAGGCCGTAAAGCGCAATCTGCTGATTCGTCTGAGCGACGATGAGGCGCTGCTTTTCATTCTGTAGTTCGACGTTTGCGCGCAAAGCATCCACGCCCGTGGCGACGCCGTTTTTCTGCATATCGGAAGTTTGATCAAAGAGTGCCTGAGCGAGATCGACCTGCGACTGCGCCGCCTGCGTTTGCGCACCCGCGTGCAGGCTGGCCAAGTATTGCGAAACAACGAGAAGCACAATTTGTTCGCGCACGGACTGCCGCTGCGCGTCGGCGCCAAGGATATTCTTGCGCGATGCCTGCCAACGCCGCCAAAGGGAGAGGTCAAAAACGGGCGCGGAGAAATTCGAGCCGGCCTGAAAAACTTGAAACGGGCCAACTGCTTCGGGTACGCCGGGAATTGTAAGGCCGATGCCAGCGCGGATGTTTGCGCGGATGGCGCGGTCGGAGACGTTGAAATCGGCCTGCGGCAGCAGGGCGGAGAGCGCGATGGCGCTGTCTTTCTGGCTCTCAGTCAGATTCAGTCCGGCGATCTGTACGCTGGGATTTTGCTTTAGCGCAAGCTCGATTGCCTGATGCAGACTGAGTTGCAAGGGCTGCGCGGTTGCGTTTGTCTGGGCATGCGCAGCTCCAATTGCAAAAAACAATAGCAGTGGCAAAATCACAAAAACGCGGCCGCGTCTGCGTGGAGACTTCGAATTCGTCAGGCCTTCATTCTGCTTGGAGGTGTGCTCCTCAGAGACCATTTGAGCGATAGTCGCCTTTCCGCGAATCGTCGATGGGATTGCCATTGCGAGTTCGACCAATATTTGATGTTTGGAGCGCAAGCCTTGATGCGAGCATTCGCAATTCACGACATCTTGTGGCCGGGAGGGTCGCCTCTGAATGTGTGTCACAGGGACTTGATTAGTTGCGTCCACTGGTAAGCGGGTTAGAGACGATCGATCTTCGCGGCGAGAATAAAGTCGCTTTCGGTCAAGCCGTCGATTTTATGAGTCCATGTGGTGATTTCCGCTTTGCCCCAAGTGAAATCGATCGCGGGGTGATGGCCCTGCTCTTCCGCCACGGCGCCCACTTTGTTGACAAAGGCAAGAGCCTGCTTGAAATCTGGGAAGGTAAACGTTTTCGTGAGATGGTGTTCGTCGACAACTTTCCAGCCGGAAACTTGTTTCAGATATCCCTCGAGCTCTTTGCCCTTTAGAGGTGGCACCCCACCTCGGCATGGCATGCACGTCTTGCTTGCCAGGTCGCTCATTACGGCTCCTTAGTCCAAAACTTCGGGACGCACATCGATTGTAGCGAATCGGGTAGCGATAACAAAAGCAAGAATGAGCGAGAGCTCAGGGAGTACCTCAAATTTCAGCGTTTCGCTACGGCCGCGGAATTGCGCGCCAGATATTCCTTAATGTAAGTAGTAAAAGCTTCGTCGAGACGGCGGGTAGTGGAGCCGGGGGCATCCGCGTAGTGGTGACCCGCAATTTCGCCCACGGCAAGAAGAGTGCGGTTCGTGGATGAGATGAAAACTTCGTCCGCGGAAAATAAATCCGCCGGCCCGAGCGTTGCTTCCTCGCACGGAACGCCGGCGCGCGGGCCGATCTCGAGCAGGATGCTGCGCGTGATGCCTTCGAGGCAGCCGGAGTTGAGAGGAGGTGTGAGCACGCGCCCTCCGCGAACGCAGAAAAGATTGGCGGCGGTGCATTCGGCCACTTCGCCACGCTCGTTGAGAAGCACGACTTCATCGAACCCGCCCTGCTGCGCTTCGTAGAGATTCCAGACATTGTTGAGCCACGACGTGACTTTCACTCCGGCCAGCGGCGATGCGGCGTGACGGCCGTGCGCGCGAAGATTCAATCGCGCGGGTTGGCGATACGCGGGCAGATCCGTGCTGCAGAGAAACAGGTCCACCACGGGCATGCTTTCATCGCTGCGCCAGTGGCCGACTTGGTTGTAGATGATGTAAACGCGCGCGCAACCTTCCTGCACATGATTCGCGCGAATTACTTCGGTCAGTTGGCCGCGGACTTTTTCAGCGTCGAAAGGAAACGGGCAATGCGTCCGCGCCGCGTCTTTCTGCAGGCGCTTCCAATGGCGCTCGAAGGCGAAGATTTCGCCGTCGAAAATGTGCAGCGTCGTGAACAGGCCCCAGCCGTTGAGAAGACCGGCTTGGCCGGGTGAGAAGCGCGCCTGTTCGATCGGCATGAGTTTCGTATTGTGAAAGACAAAGCGATGGAGCATGAGGCCTCCGGCGTCGCGCGCTATTGTATCGCAATGCGCCCGGCAGCGCCGGAGTTAACGTAAGGTGACAGCGCGGAGCTAGAAAGCCGTGATCCGTTCGGCGGGCACTTCCACTTCATTTACGCCCTTGAATGAAAAAAGGAGGCGCACCAGATACATGGGCGGATTCTCCGAGGTTTGGCGCACGATATTCCCGACCGCGTCCGTCACCGCGGCATGGAACAACACGCCGCCTGCCTGCATTCCCGCGAGGTTGGCACGCACGCGCTGATCTTCCTTGAACATGAACTCATTCTCTGCCCGGCTGTGGAATTTTGCAATGTGCTTCGCCAGCCCGGCGGAACCAGGAAAATCGGTTCCGAGTCATCCAACTGAGTGTCCTGATTTGGACAGTGTGTTGCAATAAGCCATTGACGATTCGCAGGGAGAGGCTTAAAGTAAAAATGGCCCTCTTGGGAGGCATCTGTGCGGTTCGCATGTAGAAGCTTACTCGCTTGCATCCTATCGGCTTCTTTAATCAGCCTTCCAGCCGTCGGCGCTGGGGCCCCGAACCGACCGTTGGGCTTTGTCCTGGCCGCGCAAGATGCGCAACTTGATGGCAATGCGGTAGCAAACGGCGCCAATATCTATGATGGCGATACAGTGGCGACCGGTTCAGGCGGTCAAGTTCGCCTACAATTTGCAGGGAACCAAGTTTATTTCTCACCTTCCAGCCTAGCTAAGCTCACGACCGACGGATCCGTGGTGACCGCGGTTCTTACGTCCGGTACCGCCGGGTTCATGTCCGCGCGCGGCGGCGCCGTGGCGATTCGAGCTTTGGATGTCCTTGTGCGACCCCAGACCGCGCAGCCGACCACAGCCCAAGTAACGATCATGGCGCCGGACGAGCTCAAGATTGCCAGTATCGCAGGCCCGCTAAGTCTCGAACTCGATGGCGAAGTTTATACGATTACTCCGGGCCGCACGTACGGAGTGAAGGTCGTCCCTGACAGCCTGCCCCCTCTGCAAAATGATCAGTTCGCCGCCCGGAAACGAAGAGGTTTGATAATTTTTGTATTCTCCGTCACTGCGGGTGTCGCGGCGCTCATTTACCTCGTCAAAGAGTTAACCGAAAGCCCAGACGTTCCGTAGCCTCTTTCCTTTGCGTTCCGCTTGCGATGCTCGCGTCCGGGTGGCCCGGTGGTTGACAATGCAAGCGGCGGGCGCGTATCATCCTGACGATACAGCGCGTTAACGCTCGCTGCGTCCCCTCTTTTGCTCTTGCCCGTCGGGTGGAGTTTCCGAGGCACATCCTCGGTAAGCGGGTGCTTCCTCAGGGAGAACATCAGCATGTCGCCGGAGTACGAAAACCCAGAGTCACACGCATTGGCGGCGGAAGCTTCTGCTACGGAAGGGGCGGGAACGGTTCGCGTTGCGGCGCCGGCCGTTGAGGAACCTAGTGCGGGTAGTTCGGAGGCTGCTGGGACTTCGTTTCCAACTAATAACGCGGCAAATTTGGTCGAGAATCCCGAACACTTAGGCGAACAGTCGCGCGAAGAGCCTCACGAGGAGCGGCAGCAACAAAGTCCGGAAACAAATCAACAGGCAACTGATAAGCCGGTCGATACACCAATGGAGCAGCTCATCGACCAATACGCAGCTCCGCAGCCAGGCGTAGTTGGCGGAGAGATTTTCGACGGGCGCGTGATTGCGGTCACGGACTTGGGCGTGGTGGTGGACGTTGGAGCCAAATTCGAAGGACTGGTGCCGGCACAAGAATTTCTAGATGCGGGCGGGATTCACTTTCAATCGGGCGATTCGATTGCCGTGGAGCGACTCCCTGAACAAAAGGATGGCTACGTCCTGCTATCGCACGTGCGCGCCCACCGACGCCGCGTTTGGGAGCAGATCGAGAAATCGCACAAGGAAGGGTTGACACTTACGGGCAAAGTAGTCGACCGCATTAAAGGCGGTTTGGTGGTGGACATCGGGATCCGCGCGTTTTTGCCGGCTTCGCAGCTTGAACTGCGGCCGGTGCACGATTTGGAAGTCTGGAAAGACCGCGACATCGAATGCCGCGTGTTGAAGCTAAATCGCAAACGCGGAAACGTAGTGGTGAGCCGCCGCGTGATCCTGGAGGAAGAGCAGCGGAAACAACGCGAGGCTTTCGCGGACACGCTGAGTGAAGGGTCGGTTGTAACGGGGAAAGTAAAAAACATCACGGAGTACGGAGTCTTCGTCGACCTGGGCGGCCTGGACGGCTTGCTGCACATCAGCGATCTCGTCTGGGGGCGAATCGCGCACCCCTCGGAAGTTGTTTCCGTCGGCCAGGTAATTCAAGTGCAGATTCTGAAGTTTGATAAAGAGAAGATGCGCATCTCGCTGGGCCGGAAGCAACTGCTTCCTGACCCGTGGGCGACTGTTCCAGAGCGCTTTCCGGTGGGTACGCATTTGCGTGGGAAAGTCGTCGGCTTGGCGGACTACGGAGCGTTTGTGCACATTGAGGCTGGCGTGGAGGGATTGGTCCATGTCAGCGAGATGAGTTGGTCAAAGGCATTGAAACATCCCTCGAAGATGGTGAAGGTCGCGGATGAGGTGGAAGTGGTTGTGCTGGAATTGAAACCGGAACAGCGGCGCATTTCGCTCGGACTGAAACAGACGTCGCAGGACCCGTGGGCGGGCGTGGCGGAGAAATACATGGTGGGCTCAGTCGTCAGCGGCCGCGTGCGGAATCTCGCGGATTTCGGCGCGTTTGTGGAACTAGAAGAGGGAATTGAAGGGTTGATCCATGTCAGCGATTTCAGCTGGACGGAGCGCGTGAAGCATCCGAGCGAAAAATTGAAAAAGGGCGATACCGTGGAAGCGAAGGTGCTGAAAATTGATGGCGAGCATCGGCGCATATCGCTGGGCCTGAAGCAAGTCAACGATATCTGGGCGAACTGGTTTGCAGAGCACAAGTTAAACGAAGTGGTCAAAGGAAAAGTCGTACGGAACGCGGCGTTTGGGGCGTTCGTCGAGCTTGCAGAAGGCATTGAAGCCCTTTGTCACATTTCGGAAATTGAAGAACGGCACCCGAAAGGGGAATCGGGTGACCGCGGTAAGCAGAAAACGGGAAAGGGTACAGGGCCGCTCGTGCAAGGCAAGGAATATGAGTTCAAGATTATACGGTTGGACCCTGAGCAGCGGAAAATCAGCTTGAGCTATCGCGCGGCGCAGAAGCAGGTCGAGCGACGCGACATTGAGGTGTTCCGGTCGTCAAAATCATCGCCCAATGCCACTATCGGCGATGCTATCCTGGCCAAACGGCAAGCGAACTGAGCCGAACTCAGCCCGAGGACTCGGGGGTTGTCCGCAGAAAAAGATTTACGTTGTGGGCCCAATGGTGATATGGAAGGGCCGCTAAGTGTCCTGTAGACTGTGGCGACGGGGTGGTCTCGGGGCCTAGGCAGCAAATTCAGCCCAGATCCGAACCTAAACTTTAGGCAAGAGGGAGGGCCGTCGGCCCATGGCAAGCGCTACCGGTAAGCCGGAGGCAGCAGAGCGTACAGTGACGAAAGCGGATTTGATCGAAGAGGTTATCCGCGTGACGGAGCTGCCGCGCAAAGAGTCCGAAACGGTTGTCGAGACAGTGTTTGAAAGCATTATTGAGGCGCTGCAGAAGAACGACAAGATTGAAATTCGTGGCTTTGGTAGCTTCCGTACCAGGCAACGCCGAGGCAGAATCGGCCGCAATCCGAAGACTGGCGCGAAGGTGGAAGTGCCGCCCAAGAGAATTCCGTTTTTCAAACCAAGCAAGGAACTGAAGGACTTCGTCAACGTTCATAAAGCCGCGCCGGCCGCCGCATCTGCACCCTCCTCCGAGCACGCGCCCCAAGGCTAACCCGGTCGAGCGGAATGGATTTTCTTTGGACTCCCTGGCGCTATCGCTACATTGCTGAGGCAAGCAAGAACGACCGGTGCATCTTCTGCGACGCCGTAGCGTTGAACGATGATGTTGCGGCTCAAATCGTTTTCCGCGGCAAACTCGCGTTCACAATCCTGAATCGTTTCCCTTACACGACCGGCCACGTCATGGTGGTGCCCTACGCGCATGTTGCGGAGCTTTCGGACTGCGACGCCGAGGCCCTAGCGGAAATGATGCGTCTTGCCCAGAATGTACAGAAAGCGCTTGCCAGCGTTTATCATCCTCAAGGCTATAACCTTGGCATGAATCTGGGGCGCTGTGCGGGCGCCGGCGTCACCGGACATTTGCATCTTCACGTGCTGCCGCGCTGGATCGGTGATGCGAATTTCATGACCACGGTCGCGGAGACGCGCCTTGAACCCGAGGACCTTTCCACAACTTTTGAAAAATTACATCGCGCGCTGAACGCATGAATCTTTTCTTTCACCGGGGAATGCGACCTGACAGTTCAGTAACGTCCCGGTACAATATCGCTCTGCCATAATGCGCAATGATGGGAGTAGGGAATTGGACCTGGGGCTGACAGAAGAACAAACACTGTTGCAGCGGACTGTTCGGGATTTTGCCGAAACAGAAGTGAAGCCGCTGGCAAAGGAATTGGATGAAACGTGCCAGTTCCCGCGCGAGACATTTCGCAAAGCGGCCGAACTGGGCCTTACAGGCGTTGCGTTTCCCGAGCAGTACGGCGGCGCGGGGATGGACCATGTCAGCTACACGATCGTGATCGAAGAAATCTCCCGCGTATGCGCTTCCACGGGTGTAATTCTCTCTGTGCAGAATTCGCTCTTCTGCGAACCGATTTACCGATTCGGAACCGAGGAGCAAAAGCAAAGATTTCTTATGCCATTTGCGCGTGGCGAAAAGATCGGTTGTTATGCCTTGACCGAACCTCAGGCAGGATCAAACGCGGCTGCCTTGCGCACCAAGGTAGTGCGGAGGGGGGACAAGTATATTGTTAACGGTACGAAAGCCTGGATTACCAATGGCGGTGCTGCCGACGCCGCGATTGTCTACACGAATACGCAGCCAGACAAGGGCGAGAAGGGAATCACCGCGCTGGTGATCGAGAAGGGCACTCCAGGATTCGCTGTCGGCAAAGAAGAGAAAAAGTTGGGCATCAATGCGACAGCGTGTTGCGAGCTGTCCTTCACCGATTGCGAGATTCCGGTCGCGAATCGCATCGGAGTCGAAGGGGAAGGCTACAAAGTCGCGCTTTCGACGCTCGATGGCGGGCGCATCGGAATTGCTGCGCAGGCCACCGGCATTGCGCAGGGCGCATTTGAAGCGGCCCTCGCATACTCGCAGCAACGGGAAGCCTTCGGGCATCCGATCGCAGATTTTCAGGCGATTCAGTTCATGCTTGCCGATATGGCTACGGAAATCGATGCCGCGCGCCTGCTGGTCCGCAAGGCCGCGTGGAAACAGGAAACAGGCTCGCGATTTTCGATGGAGGCGTCAGTGGCAAAATTATTTGCCTCCGAAATGTCCACGCGCGTCACACACAAAGCGATGCAAATCCACGGCGGCAACGGTTACAGCCGGGAATATCCAGTCGAGCGCGCCTACCGTGACGCGCGCATCACCGAGATTTACGAAGGCACGAGCGAGATTCAGCGTTTGGTGATTGCGGCTTGGGTGCTGAAGTCCTATTGAGCATTTTCTCTTTGAAACATTTTGCGGAATTATTCGATGGAATCAGTTCATCGTGAATTTGTCTTCGGTGTATCCTTCCTTCGTGTTGCCTCTGGATGCTGGTTTGGAGTTTGATCCCGCGCGCGAGGAACAGTTTTTCCCCTCGATCCCGCATCATGCGGGTGTTTTTCTGGTCAAGACACGCGCGGCTCCAGGAGTGTCCGCGGCGAAACCATATCTGGCGCGTACAGCTGATCTTCGTCGTGCGGCGGAGCGTTTGCTGCGGCCGCCGGACACTGCTTCGAAAAAACTGAACCTGCGCGACGTTGCGATGGAATTCTCATTTCGCGCGACAGGCTCGCGATTTGAACAATCGCTGGTGCTCTACGACCAAGCGCGGGCGCGTTTCCCCAAAAAATACCGCGCGTTTTTGCATCTGCGAGCGCCCGCGCTGTTAAAGATCAGCCTGCGGAATTCATATCCACGCTGTTACGTCACGCGACGGATTTTCAGGGACGGCGGTTATTATTTTGGTCCGTTCGTATCGCGGCAAATGGCCGAATCGTTCGCGAATGAGTTCTTGGACTTTTTTAAGATTCGCCGATGCCAGATCAAGATCCGCCGCGACCCCAGCTTTCCCGGGTGCATATATTCGGAGATGAAGATGTGCCTCGCGCCGTGCTTTGCCGGTTGTACGAAGGAAGATTACGACATCGAAGTGAATCGCGTACTCCAAACGCTGGAATCCGGCGGGGCATTCCTGACGAAAGCCATGGAGCGCGAACGGGAAGCGGCGAGTGAAGCAATGGATTTTGAGCGCGCGGCCGCCTTGCATAAAAAACTAGATAAGGTAAACAACGTGTTCCGCGGCCTGCCTGAGATAGCACAGCGCGTGGATGCATTGAATGCCGTGATTTTGCAGCGTGCGGTTCGCGATAAGACGGTTGCGATTTTCGCCGTCGTGAACGGGCTGATTGCGCCGCCGTTGTATATTTGTTTTGATGAATCGGGTGAGCCGCGATCCGTCGAAGCGGTTTTGCGACAGCATTTTGAGGGATTTCAAGCGAGCCAGACCGTCGCGCAACCGGGACCCTATGGTGGAATTGGTGCTCAGGGAACTGCATCCAGCGGCGATCGATCCAATTTGCATGGCGAGACCATGGAGCGCGAAGAGCATCTATCATTGGTGGCTCGCTGGTTCTATTCGAAGCCGCGAGCTGGCGAGATTTTGTTTCGCGATACGGATTGGCCTTACCGGAAAATACTCCGCGCGTGCGCGCGGGTGCTAGCCGACGCGAACGCCGGATAATTAATTCAAAATGCCCGACGACACCTCCCTAAACACGGCCGAAAAACCCACGATTGGGGAAACTGCATCAGGCGTTTCGGTGTCACGTTGGTCCGTGATGTTTCGCGCCCTCCGGTACCGCAATTTCCAGCTTTTCTTTGCCGGGCAATTGATTTCGCTGGTCGGCACATGGATGGACAACATTGCGGAGGCGTGGCTGGTCTATCGCCTGACAGGATCGTCGCTTTTGTTAGGCACTGTTGCGTTTGCCGGGCAAATTCCAGTTTTTCTGCTGGCCCCAATTGGAGGCATGGTCGCCGATCGTTGGGACCGCCGGCGCGTGGTAATCGCGACGCAGACAGCCTCGATGGTCCTGGCCGGTATCCTTGCCGGGTTAACACTTTCCGGCCGCGTTAAGGTATGGGAAGTGATTCTACTGGCTTCGCTGATGGGCGTCGTAAACGCGTTTGATATCCCGGCGCGGCAAGCCTTTCTGGTCGACATGGTTGGCCGCGAAGATCTGATGAACGCCATCGCGCTCAATTCGTCGATGTTCAACGGCGCGCGCGTGATCGGGCCGGCGATTGCCGGAATTTTGGTTGCGAGCATCGGCGAGGGCTGGTGCTTCTTTGCAAATTCCGTCAGCTACGTCGCCGTGATTGCGGGACTGTTGATGATGCG
>DASYYI010000345.1:0-24042 GCA_035933995.1 Candidatus Acidiferrales bacterium
CGGGATCACGACGACCTGCGTGGTGGGAGTTACAGGTTCGTTTCCCACGCTGATTTTTGCGGCGGCAAGCTCAGCGCCGGTCATGATGCGGCTTTGCAGTTTATCGCCTGTGTCGAGAACGTACGCTGAAGGATTTGAAACGGTGCTGCCTTCGCGGACCACGTTGAGATACTTGTCGGCGCCCGGACGCGCCTCAGTGTAGTCGTGATAGAGGCCAAAGGAGTGAGTATCCGGCTGGTTGAGGAAGTAGACGATGTCACGGTCCTGATGGGCGCGTTCGGAGAGGCGCTGGCGTTCGGTTTCGCCTTCGAATGGCGCTTCCCAACTGCGCGCTGAAGTTGGCGCGCGAGGGGCAGCGCCAGCCCCTGTTTGTGTGCCGAGTTTTGCTTTGACGATCAGTGGAGCTTCGCCGGCGCTGCCGTTCATGAAGCTGATTGAAACGCGGCCGTCTGGCTCGGTCAAAACCTGAGACGGCACATTGCAACCGACCAATTCATATCCCGCGGGCAGCACGACTTTGTTGCGTTTGATTCCGAGCGGGCGATTGAAAACGATTGCATCGCCATCGCGATAGTAGCTCTTCGCGTCTTTGTAGGTCTTGACGATAATCATGCGGCCCTGCCCTTCGGGCGGCACCGGTCGGGCCAGAGTAACCTTGATGTAATCCATGGACGCGTCGGTGTCGGTCATCAAGGGATCCCGGCGTGCATCCGTTCCGCTGACCACTTCGAAGTGAAGCGGCTCGCCCGTCATGGCATCGTAGACAGATTCGTCGCTGGCGACGCTGCCTTTGCGGATCGGATTGAAGAAATACTTCGCGCCGGCGGTTGTGGCGGTGATTTCGTAATAGATTTTGAAACTCGCGGTGTCGGGGGCGAGCAGTTCGTAACGCGTGTAGGCGTCAGTTTCCGTTTGACGAGTTGCCAACGGCGCAGCCCCTGCGCCAAACGGAGCCTGTTGCGCATGCAGCGCGACCGCACCCAGCAATAACGCCGCTCCGGCGAGTGTGCGAACGAATGCTCTGCGCATAAGTGGTCTCCTTGGCTCGGTCCAATACGGAATCGCGCCCACGCATCTTCTCCGAATTACCGCGGAGTGTAAATAGGTGGAATTCGGCCACGCCGATCCAGGCCAAGGCACACGTCGAGCGGGGACATGCAACCATTCGAGGGGGAAATTCGTCCCAAGAGTTGTGTACTTGCGACGCATTCAGCCGTGGGAGAACGCGATCATGAGAAAAATGCTGACTGGAATTTCGATGATGTGTTTGTTGTTATCGGCGCCCGCAGCAATTGCGAAGAATCCGCCTAAGGATCAGCCAAAGCCCGTGAAACTTGTGTTGTCTCCCGCGTCAACGATACCGACCGCCGATATTTTGAAGAACCTGCGCGTGAAGTGCCCGAACGTCTCCATCACGCTAGATTCGACGAAATCGGACTACATGCTCGAAGCGGGCGGTTGGCCTGGCAATTACAAGTTCACGATGTTCAAGCCGGGAGGGCAGGCGGTGTTTGCGACGACAACGCATATGCTGAGCAATGCGGTGAAAGACATCTGCGGATTCATTAAGACGCAAAAGTAAGAGCCTCGCAGTCTCAAGATCTACCACCCGAAATCAGAGTTGCCTATAGGTCCGCCAAGTCCTTGGCAAATATGCAGGCTTGGTGCCTTTCGCCCTGAGGCGACGGTCGCGGTACACGCGACTGATACATTGCCGCGCCAGTCAGCCGAGCGTATATTGTCGAGGACACGAGAAAGCAAAATAGAAAATTTCCGACGACATTTAGGAGGGTTCCTTGGCGAAACGCTATGGGTATTTAGGGTGCTTCTTTCTGCTGGCAGCGCTGCCGCTGCTGGCGCAGGCTCCGACACTTTCCGATATGTACGCGCAGATCCGCGCCGAAGAGACGAATGATTCCAAGGTCATGTGGATTATCCATGAGGTCGCTGATGTGTACGGCCCGCGCGTGACGGGCACTCCGAATTTGAAGGCGGCGGACGATTGGGCTGTGCGAACGATGACTTCGTGGGGATTGAAAAACGCGCATCTGGAGCCGTGGACCTTTCAGCCGCCGAGCGCTGCTATGCCTGTTCCCGGCTGGGAGAACATGGAACTCTCGGCGGAAGCCGTTTCGCCGTTCCACGGGCAATTGATGGTCGAGCCGTTGGCGTGGACACCCAGCACGCATGGTACGGTCACGGCGAAAGTCGTGATGCTGTTGCCGCCGGGACTTAATCCAATCGGCGGCGGTGGATTTGGCGGCAGGCCAGGTGGCGCCGCGCCAGCCGCGCCATCGTGGGCGCCTCCGCCGATGCCGGAACCGCAGAAGGAAGCGCGCCCGCAACAACCCACGCGCGCAGAACTCGACGCCTATTTGAACTCCATGAAAGACAAAGTTCGTGGCGCGATCGTGCTGGTTGGCAATCATGTGGATGTGCCGGAAGACATGAACCCCGCGCCACTTCGCCGCACGGATGACGAATGGAAGGCGCGGTTCGATCCCAATAATCCGCAGCGCAACCCATTCGGGAATCGTCGCCAGCCGCCACCGCTGGGACCGGGACAATTGTCGCGGCAGGAGGTTGCGAGGGCGGTCGACCAGTTCCTGGTCGACAATGGAGCGCTGGTGCGCATCAACGATGCGGGCCGGGCGCACGGAGTGATCGTGGCGCAGCAAAACAATACGTACGATTGGTCCAGAGCCGTGCCCACGCTGGTGATGCGCAACGAGGATTACGGGCGCATCTCGCGCATCGTCGCAGACGGTACACCCGTGACGCTGCGCATCAACATTCAAAACAAGGAATACCCCGCGGGCACAACCGTCTATAACGCGATTGGCGAAATTCCCGGCACGGACAAGAGAGGCGAAATTGTAATGCTGGGAGGCCACTACGATTCCTGGCACGACGCGACTGGCGCGACCGACAACGGCATCGGCGCTTCAATGATGTTGGAGGCTGTGCGGACACTGGCGGCGCTTCACGTGAAACCGCGAAGAACGATTCGCGTGGCGCTGTGGAGCGGAGAGGAAGAGGGATTGCTGGGTTCGCTCGCATACGTGAAACAGCACTTTGGCAGCTTTGAAAATCCCAAGCCGGAGTATGCAAAATTGGACGCGTACTTCAACATCGATTCGGGCACGGGCAAACCTCGAGGCGCAAGCGTATTTGGTCCAACGGACGCGGTTGCGATGGTTCGCGACGCGCTGATGCCGTTTCAGAATTGGGGATTCACGGGCGTTAGCGCGAGTGCGAGTCGAGCGACGGGCGGAACAGACAGCACTTCATTCAACAATGCTGGGCTGCCGGGCATCGGTCTGGCGCAGGACCCGTTTGACTACGGCAGCTTCACGCATCACACGAATCTGGACACGTATGAGCGGATTTACGAACAGGACGTGCGCGAAGGCGCCGTGGAGATTGCATCGGCTGTGTATGCAGTAGCGATGGCCGATCAAATGGTCCCTCGTTACAAGGCGGAGGACATGCCCAAGCCTGTGCCGGAACCGGGCCCGGGCTCGCTGGCAGTTCCCGCGCGACGCTAGTGCATCGCGCGGGGGCGGAGGACTCTAACTCTAGCAGGCCCCGGTGAGGCGCACGCAAGCTCCGATTTTAGAACGTCAGCTGCATCAGGAACTGAATCGTCCGCGGACCGCTCGCCAGAATCGCCGACGGTTCGGACAGTGAAGAATTAGCATACGCAATGTAACCGGGAGCGCCATTACTGCCTACGCTCCAGTTCGGATGGTTGAACGCGTTCAGGAAATTCGCCTTGATGCTCAGGCGAACCTGTTCGTAGATAGGGATGTTCTTGGTCAGCGACAGGTCCGTATTGACAAACTTCGGACCATGGAAAAACAACATGTTGCCAATGACACCAGGTGTCGTCTCCGGTTGGATTCCGCTGGAATTGAAATTCGGGTTAAGCCAGTAAACTGGCGCAGATGGGTTCGACGTGGTGTACACACCGATGTTCTTCTGCACCTGAGTATAGCTCACGCCGTTCAGAACCACGCCGCCGTCCTCGCCGTTAAAGCTGCTCTGTCCACCCTGGAGCCAGAACGGAATGCCGGAGTGAATAGTGACGATTCCGCCGACGTTCCATCCTCCGACGATCTTGTTGAGGATAGAGTTGTTCGTGCTGAAGCGCTGGCCTTTGCCGGTTGGCAGGTCGTATGAGAAATACGTGTTGAACACGTGCCGCATATCGTTGTCGGATGGCCCCTTGTTCAGGCCCATATTCCTCAGCGAGATATAATTTTCTTGAGCGGTATCGGTGAAGTAGCTCAGGAAGCGGCTGCCAAGGGACTTGCTGAACGTGTAGTTGGCGCCCAGAGACAGCCCGTGGCCGACCGGATGCCGCACTGATATCTGTAGAGCGTTGTACGTGGAGCTGCCTGGGTCGGAAAGAATGCTCGCCTGTGCCCCGGCTGCGTAGGGATTGGCCTCAAAGAAGTTGATCGGATACGTGCCGCCGGTGTTCCCGCATGGCGAGAAATTAGCACCAATCACGTTGCAGAGGTAAATGGGGCTGCCAGCGAACGTGGCTGCCAGTGCCCCGGCCTGCCCGGATTGCATGTCGAAGATGAAACCCGAATTCGCGTAACCATTGGGATCGGTGGAGCTCGTTGTCACGCCGTTGCCGTTGAACGCGGCATCGAAAACTGGCGTGGAAACAACGCCCGGGTTCCCGGTATTGTCGGCGAATGTCGTTCCGCCATTGGCTTTGAGATTATTGACCGCGTTCTTGAAATCATTCAGGAAACCAGGCTGGCTGGCATTGATTTCGTTCAGGTTGAAGTCTTGCCACATGTGCACCGCATGGTTACCCACGTAGTTGACCTCTACCACGGTGTTGCCAGGCACTTGCCGCTGAATGCCGAAATTCCACTGCTCGACGTAGGGTGTCTTGATGTTTGGGTCCACTGTGCCGTAACTTTGTCCTGTGAATGTAAGTGCCGACATGGGAACGGACGTCTGGAATGTGGGGGGAAAAGAAGTCGCGTTCACTCTACTGTCGAGAGTGGGATCGCTGAGGAGCTGCGAACCCGGGGGGAAAGTGCCGTTTGGTATGCCCGGAAAGTAGGCAATGCTATTCGTGTCACCCGGATTCGTGTAAATGCTCACGTTCTCGAAGGTTTCCCAGCCCTCGTCGTAAGACGCGATCGAAGCGCCGCCACGGATGACGGTCTTGTCACCTCCGAAGAGCTTGCCCAGGAAGCCGCTGGTGAAATTCGGATTCCAAGCAAAGCCGAAGTTGGGATTCGGCTGGATAAAGTCGCCACTGTAAGGATACGGTCGTAAAACCACCTGCGGATTCGCCACACCATCGAGCACTCCCGGATTAAAGAGAGTCCGGGAAGGTCCGAGCAGATCGAGGAGAGTCGGGTCGAAATATGAGTCGTTGGTATTGTGAACGGCGCCGGAGAGCTGCCAACGGAAGCCGTAGTTGAGCGCGAGGTGAGGCGTTGCACGCCACGAATCTTGAAAATAGAGGCCGCCCACCGTTTGTGCTTCCTTGGCAACCAGCCCTTGTCCCGGCGCAAATTGGCCTGTGGCTAGGTTGACGTAGTTGTTCCCAGAAACGTTGCTAAGGCGGCCTGTGAGTGTGGCGTAGAGTTGTCCGGCGTTGTTCAGGTCGCGGTTACCGTTTTTCGCACTAATGTTAGGGAAATTCGCTGCCGTGAACATGCTCGCTGCGGGATCGCCTCCCGCGATGCCCATGGAATAAGTGGGCGGGTCATTGATTTGCAGCTCATGGCTGTTGGAGTAGCGGATATCCCCGCCGAGGTTGAAGGTGTGGTTCCCGTGCGTCCACGTCAGCATATCCGAGGGATTAAACGACGGGTTGTTTCGGGGAATTGGCAGAATGAAACCCGGAACCAGGCTTGGAACGCCGAATACGAGGGAGTTATACCCGCCGACCAGCCTTCCGCCTTGGCCTTTGCCGAAAGGATTCGACACAGCGCCCGGATTGAACTCCTCGACCGTGCTCTCGATGCCGAAACTGGCGGTGTTGAACATGGTGGGCGAGATGGTCCAATCCACCTGATTCGACCAGGTGTAGTAGGTGGACTTGAAACCGTTGCCGGCGTATACGGACCCGGGCCAGTTCGGCACGTTGGCAATGTTGCGCCAATAGAGGTCCCAAGTATCACTCCAGTGGATCTTTGGAGTAATGTTCACGTCGAGACGCGTCGTTGGAAACCATTGCGTTGTGTTTGTCGGTCGGAACCATACCAGGTTCTCCAAGTATTGCTGGTTAATGGTGTATAGCGCGGCAGGAGTTGTTGCCAGCGGGACCAGAGTACCTTTCGAGTAGAAGCCCGCAATCTGGCTGAGGATTCCCGCCACTGTGGGATCCGGAGTTGCAGAAAATCCGCTGCTCGACGCCAGTGTATACAAGTTGGCTGTGCAAGTCAGTGCCGTGGCGTCGCAACCCGTGACCCACGGTGGCGTCGAAGATGGAACCGACGTGACATCGTAGGTGTAGAGGCCGTTTGCCGCGTTTGAAGTGAGCACCTTGTTGACAGGGTAGTTTCCCCCGGGCACCTTGTTGTATTCGAGGTGGACGAAGAAAAAAGCCCTGTTGTGCGGCCACAGCGGGCCGCCGAGGTCGCCACCGTAGAAATTGTTGCGGCTCTTCGGCAGCCGTCTTCCCAAGGCATTGTTCGTGTAGCTGTTGGCGTTGAAAAAACTGTTCTGCGCTTGCCAAAAGGCTCTCCCGTGAAATTTGCCGGAGCCGCGCTTGGTGACGAATCGAATCTGGGCCGCGCCTTCCGCGCCCGCGTCGGCAGTGAGATTGTTGGTGGACACAGTCGCTTCCTCGAAGGCGCCCTCGCGGAGCGGCGCTGCGGTGAAAAAGCCCGTTGAGAAGGTGCGGTAGCGCTGGAAGTTGTTATTTGTCCCATTCACCGTGATGTTGAGGGCAGCGTTGGGCAAGTTGTCGAAGGTCGTGTAACGCTGGTTGTCGGGATTCGCCGCTCCCGTCACCAACGTGGCGAACTCGAGCAGGTCACGGCCGTTGAGCGGAAGATTCTCGACAAGCGTCGGATTGATCGTGGTGGCAATCGTATTCTGTGTGGTCCTCAGCACCTCCGCTTGTGCAGAGACCTCCACCGTCTGGCTGGCAGAGCCAACCTTCATTTTGACTTGCACGTTCGTCGTTTGCGCCGCCTCGACCACGAGGTTGGTATAGACCGCGGTGCTAAAACCGGCCGCGGTCACCTGCAGCTGGTACGTGCCCGCCTGCAACCCAGGAATTGTGTACGCGCCGGACCCGCTGGCGGTTATGGTTCGACTGAAGCCGGTCGCAGGGTTTGTGATGGTGAGGGTTGCGCCGGGTATGCTGGAGCCGGAAGGGTCGGTAACAATGCCCGAAACACTTCCCGTCGTTGCGACCTGGGCATTAGCAAGCCCAAGGAACAACAAGAAGAACGCTAAACTGAGCACAACTCGCCAGGACATTTTTGTCATCACGCTCCTCCGTCAAGGGTTGGAATTGAGACAGTAATGCAGGTAGGAAGCTGATAGAAGACTGCCGTTCGTGGGCCGTTCAAAGAAATACTCATGACACAAGCACACCGGCGGGAGGGAGTATATGCATAAAATATGCAAAGTCAAGCGGCATATTTTTACGAGGCTTGGGGTGGAGGGACAGGCGGAGCAGTGCCGGAGCCTGGTCCGGCTCGCTGGCAGTTCCCGCGCGACACTAGTGCATCGCGCGGGGGCGGAGGACTCTAACTCGGGCGGGCCCTGGCAAACAAACCCGGGCAAGAGTTAGCACTTGCCGTGCTTTAGCGGTTATCCTGATGCGGATACCAATCGTGATAGTGCCTTCCGTTACGGTCAATACCGCGGTCTACGACGCCCATATAAAGGGGCCGCTCAAGGCGAAACGTTAGAATAGAACCGCGGGGAATGTGCACCTCGCGGCCCCGAACTTCTTCGCCTCGGACTGCTCCAACAATGGCGCCAACCAAACTGTCATCGCGCCGAGCTTCAGCGCGGTTTGGCTCCGTTCTTATTCCGTATCGCTCACCATTCGATGTCACGGACTCCAAATCGATGACTAGATCGTTGTCCGGTTCAGTTCTGACGATTAGCTCGACGGGCGAGCCCCTAAGGATCGCCAGCCGGCCATCCTCGCCGCGAACCTCCTGGTCTACTATTCCGCGATAGATTTCGTTGTCTCTCCTGTCGGATTCAATGCCCTCGGTTGTACGCACAACAATCACCGTGCCGGAATCGATGCGCGTCACCCGGTCACGATCGCGATCTCTGTCGCGGCCTTCGTCCTGGGCCAAGATCGCTCTGGGAATACATAGCGCCACCAAGACCGCTGCTGCTCCGAGGAGCCGCACGGTCAACCTCGCTACATCTTTGGATCTCCGTCCATAAACCATTGCCGTCTCCTTAATTTTTAGGTACGTCCTAACCCAACGTCTCCGGTGCTTCACGTTTGGTTTCGGACGTCGTTTTCGATAGCAGGCGGCTGGGGACTGCATAAATACTATTCCGACGCGAGCGCCCTAATCTATAGGTCAAAAGCTGTATTCGCTGTGGCGGGGAAACCGTAACTGTCGGGGACAATTTCACTTCTGGCGCGGTCGAATTTGGTAATGTGCTGCGAAGGCTGGCTGCTACACACGGTGAATCTCGTGTGCTTGCGCTACGGGATTGTACTTCTGGAAAGTGGTGCGCCCAAAGGGACGATCTTAGAACTTTCATGGGCGAATTCATCGCAAGTATGCCGCAATTCTCTGCATCGTGTCCGTAGAGTTTTATGAGCATCGCGTAGCCCACGTCCATTCGGATGCACCCTCGACAGCCTGAGCATATGCCCTAGCATTATAGACCGCCGCTCCGCCTCCCGGCAGCGGCTACGCATTTTTAGGCTCGCCTCAAGAACATCTCGTACAAAACCCAGCCAATAATCGCGAGACCTAGCGCTCCGGTCATTCGCACTTGGATGGCCCCCCAGCCGGTCCCGTACCTATCCTCGGTAAGCGTGCCGTGCCCCCCCAGCCAGTGCGGCAAACGAAACCAGAGATGAGGCGAGACAAGCATGAAACCAGCATTAATCGTCAGCACCAGCCCAAGCAACACAGCGAAGCACAGCCCGACAAAGCGCATCATGAGCATCCCTTTCTAACCGCAAAACTGTAGCTTGCCCCAAACGACACCGGAACACGAGTCCCTATTGATGGCCCCACAACGGCCGGACCGGCTCCAGGAGTTTTCACAACGGTCGCTCCAAAAAGTGCGAGAGGTTGTAAGGTCGCAGAAAAGCTCAGGCCGCTTGCGATTGAATTCGGGTTCTGAGACGAGGGTACATATAGTGCGTTGAAGCTGACACCAGTGCCGCCGCCCGGGACAGGCGTAAACACAACCGTTGGACCCACGTATAGGCTCTTAGTGGAACGTACATAAGATCCGCTAAGGCCGACACCAAAAAAGCTGCCTATCAAGCCCCCTATGGCCGCCCCCGGCTCGCCGCCGAGCAGACCGCCAATGGCCGCGCCAGCTGCGACTGTCGGTGCACTTGTGGTCGCGTTTGCGCCTAGAATGGAGGGTCCCGTTTTGGGGCCGCACGTCGATGCTTGCGGCGCGCCACCCGGGCCGCTGCCTAGGCTGGTGCCGGGGACGTTGCCGATAGGACTCGCAACTGGCCACAGAGGGCCACTTATCGGGGGGATGAGAGGCGGAGGTCCCGCATTAACAGTCACGCTGGAGTTGTTTGGCGGCACCCAAAAACATAGTCCTGAACCGTCACACTGGCAGGTGTTGTGGTTCGTGTCCGTCTTTCCTTCTTGAGACGAGGAGCAGGACAGAACCGGGTCAAGACCCAAGGGATCGACAAGATTAAGCGGATAGAATTCGGGGACAAGAATTCGGGGACAGACGGAACGTTTCCTCATTTCTATCCATGCTAGAAGTCAAGCGTCGCCTGACGGCGATCTTCTGCGACAGTTTTTGGACGCCCACCTGTCTGGGGCCGCAAATGACGCTGGGTGGCCTCCTCCAGGGAGCGTATGAATGATTCTGCACCTAACGGCCTGCCGCTGTGCGTGCATTGACGGATCGCCGCGATTTCCCACTGCGCTTCGCCAGTCGCCAGATACTCCTTCCAGGACTCTCTCGACCAGCGCCGATTCCACGCGCTCAGTTCCAGTCCCATAGGCTCTTCCGGAGGGACGCAATGCACAGCGGCGCTGGACCACGGCCACAACTCAGGCTGGCTCACCATCGCCGCTCGCACAGGATTCAATTCCACGTAACGCAGTGCTGTCCACAAATGACTCTCGTCCAGCGGACACGAATAAAATCTTCCCTGCCAAACGTGGCCGCTCGACCGATGCGTCGCGTTCCAATACCACGCATACCTGCCGTGCGTCTGCTTTAATGCGCGTGCCAGCGAGTCATCCTTACGCGGCACCACCAGAAGATGCACATGGTTCGACATCAAGCAGTAGCCCAACAGGGATAGCTCGCAAAGCTCCACGTACTTGCGCAGCAGACTCAGGTAGACCTTACGCTCGTCGTCATTCGCTAGGATAAATTGCCGGGCATTCCCGCGCTGGGTTACGTGGTGCGCCACATTTACCACTGCGATACGGGCCAGACGCGGCATACGCATACAGTATCAGGAAACGTTCCGTCTGTCCCCGAGTTCCCGCAAAGGAAATGTCCGTCACTCCGGTGCTGCCACTTTGCGCGTAAGTCTCGCCAAACGAAAGACACGTCAAAAACCGCACCCTTAAACGTCAAAGGGTGCGGCACCCTCGCGTTTCAGTCCAGCCATCATAAACGCCGTGTGTGAACGCGCGTGTGAGCTCTTCGACGCCAAGCCAGAAACGGTTAAATGTGCCACCCGCCACCCTCGCGTTTCAGTCCAGCCATCATAAGCGCCGTGTGTGATACGACTACGGGTCTTCGATGTCAAATCGAAGCGGTTACGTGTGCCACCCGCCGTTCGCGCAGAAAACTTCCGCTAACTAATGGTCTGGGTAGGCGCCAGTGTCGAATCCTGGAACTTGACAGCCATAATTTAGACGAAACCGTTGAAATTCCCAAAGGGCACGGGGCGTCTTGAGCGCGGAGTCCAGCCGATTGAGTGCCGTGCAGATTTTCTGTGGATCAAGCTTTGCCCTTGCTGTTCCCTTGGAAAAAACAGCCAGAATATCCATCTTACCTGTGTCAGGTAGGGGTTTGATAGACCAATCCAAAGATTCAAGTTCCCGCGACGATTCCCAGGGAACATCGAAACGAGCCAGCCCGTCGACCAGGTTTCGCATCTCTCCTAAGGAAATATAAACCGTTCGACCTTGGTGAAGCACCAAGGATCGGGTGTTGATCCGTGAGTCTGTTTCTGTGACAGCCCGGAAGGTTAATGGGCCATGGAAGTAGTCTCGCGACTTATCTGCACCTAGGTTATAGAAAAAGCGAACTGCTGTATGCTCGTCGACTGGATAGTTGAGCAGAGATTTGCTCCCAGAGTTCTGGTGAGATCGTATCGCCCCTGCGCCTCCAGCTATGACCAAGATAAGTGCCAGGACGCGAAAGCTGGAACTTTTCGGCGGCATCGAGAATGTCTCCTTTCGCGAAGGGCTCACGGACCTATGGTCCACGTGGGACTGTCGCGCTTTAACACAGTGATCGAATGGGCTTGTTCCGCCCGCGTAGCGACTCGTGGACGAAACGCAGTGACCGATCCATTTTTGTTGATGCGGTAGCCCCAGGTCATTGATCCCAAGACCTTAAAGTTCTTCCCATTTGGAACGCCGAGTGTCGTTACGGCTCTAAAAGTTCCGGCGTCGTGCGAACCGGGCGTATCCGAGAAACCGTTTACACGATCTGAGGGCGGGTACAGAGGTTGAGCTCCGGACGGGCCTTCGCGGTCCGTATGTGTCGGTTCCGTGGGATCTCCGGTTCTAGTCACGGTTTGTGCCCAGCGGCAATTGTCGCAGCCCTCAGGGTACGCCTCGGTTGACACTCCTTTCATCCCGTTACTATCAGTATAGGCTGAAGATGTGACATTAACATTGATCCCGCCGAGGTTTAGCGTTGGGTCGTTCTGCTGCGCCTGGTTTTGTTGGTCGGCTTGTTGCTGTGCCTGCTGGGTGGTCGAGTTCGGCGTGTTTGTGCCGGTTTTTTGCGGCGGCGGCGGGAAACCTTCGCCTGGAAGAGCGGCGGAGGCCGAGCCCGTTGTACAGCCAACTGTGTCTGACCCGTCCACGCTCCCGCAGGTGTGCCCGTCCAAGTCGGAGAAGGTTTCCGGGTTGTCGCTGACCATCGCGTATAGATTCAGCGTTTGCGGATTCGTCAGATTCGCGTACGGCACCGGCGCGGGCACCGCACTCCAGTCCGCCGAGAGCCATCGCCCCAGTCGCGAAGTGTAGTATCGCGCGCCAAAGTCGTCATTGCCCGTTTCCGTGTCCCGTTCTTTGCCCTCGAATTTGTAGTTCTGCGTGCAGGTGTTGGTGATGATCCGCTCGCCGCCAAACGGGTAAAAATCCCCGTCATAGCATGGCGAAGTTTGCCCCGCTTGCACCATGGTCCGCGCGCTTCCCAGCATGTCGTCTTCGTAATAGTAAATCGTCCCGCTCGACACGTTGCGCATGGCGATGCGCTTCCCACCAAAGAAAACATACTCGTTGGTGATGTTCCCGCTTAGGTCTGATTCATCGAGGATTTCCGTTCCTGCTCCGTACCAGTAAATCTTCCCGCTCGACTTCTCGATGCGGTTGCCGTCGCCGTCGTACGTGTAATTCACCCCCGCCGCCGACTTGATCTCGCTCTCCGCGTTGTAAGCATACGCGTGCGCGCCGTCGTTCAGCATGTTCCCCGAAGTATCGTAGGAAAAGCCCGTCGAGGAAAGCTGATTGTTCGTCGTCGCCGACACGCTCAGATTCTCCTGCGTGCAGCCGGAATAACCGCTGAGTGCGCCGATCACCGTCAGATTCCCCCACTGGTCAATCGTGTATGTCTCGCCCCAGCAGTTCGAGCCAGTCGTCGCGCTGGTCTTCGCCGTCACGATGCGGTTCAACTGGTCGTAGGTGAAGCTCTGTGTTCGAGTCGAATCCCGCTTATTGGTGATGCCCACAACGTCTCCATCCAGCGGGCGACCCAGGTCCCGGAAACATTCTCGACGTAAGCAGAGGGATGTCATGAAAAGACTCGAAACCGTGGTTCTGTTCCCAAATGTCCCTAAACCGGAGAAGGAACCAGAAACGCGAGATTCGGAACTCGTTGGAGTGTCAGCTATTTAAGTGGTGCGCCCGGAGAGATTCGAACTCCCGACCTTCTGGTTCGTAGCCAGACGCTCTATCCAGCTGAGCTACGGGCGCTAAAGGACTTAGCGATTTTATTTTGCATGCTCTTTGCATACTGGACATGCAAAAGCGTCGACTCCAGCTTTCGGATTCGAGTTTTTTGATCTCGACATTGGCTAGTTCGGTCGACCGTCCGCATTATCGAACAGCGCGCTCACTTTGTCCAGCGCCCTAACCGCGGCTGCATCGATCGATTTTACGTAATGTGCCGTCAATGCCTCAGCGATTTCCGGCTCACGCCGTGCTCGCGGTGAATTGCGGCGACTAAGGCCACAGCTTTGCCGCAACTGAAATCGCGCAAGATCACATTGCAAGTCTGCAAGCCAGGGTGCTATGCTCCGCGCCAAGGTCCGCCGGAATTGAACGCGGAGCGGATGGCAGAACGTAAGACCGGCTGGCTCGAGTGGGGAAACACGTATCGAAAGCTTTCGCGTGGGCTGGCCGGGAACTAGCGCTGAAGAGTTGATGGCAATTAGGGGGACGCACATGCGCAATGGGATTCTCAGCATCGCCGTCATTGTTGCTGCAGTCGCTTGCTTAGCCGCCCAACAGGCGCCAGCGCCTCCACCAGCGATGTCCGATAACGTGTCTGGCTATCATCTTTCCGCTTCCATTCCGTTGCCCGATGAAGGTTTCTGGGACTACCTCGGGATTGACGAAGCGAACCATCATCTATTTGTTTCCCACAGCGATGAGATTCTGGTGATCTCTACCGATACAAATCAGGTCGTCGGCAAGCTTGCGCCGACTCCGCGCAGCCACGGCGTCGTCATTTCTCGCAAGGACAATCACGGTTTCACCAGCAATTCCGGCAATAGCAGCGGACAGCAGGGTGTAAGTAGCTTCACGGAGTTCGACCCGAAAACGCTGGCGATCATCAAGCAGATCATTTTGCCCATAGGCGGCTCCGACGGCATCGTCTACGATCCTGCTTCGGATCGCGTCTTTGGCTTAACACACGGTAAGAAGGATGTGGCCGTAGACGCCGCTACGGGCAAGGTCGCGGGCGTTGTCGACATCCCCGGCGCGGCGGAATCCGCTGCCGCGGACGGCAAAGGGCATCTGTATAACGTCATGGAAGACCTCAGCGTCCTAGTAGACATAGATACCCACGCGCTCAAAGTCGTCAATCAGTGGCCCTTGGCGCCGTGCGAAGGCCCTTCGGGAGTTGCCATGGATACGGAGACGCGGCGCATTTTCATTGGTTGTCATGGCGGCGGTGAAAATAATGGCGGGGTGATGGTTGTATTCAATCCGGACGCCGGAAAGGTTGTCGCCACGCTGCCCATCGGCGGCAGAGGCAACGACGCTGTGCGTTTTGATCCGGGACCTAAACTAGCGTTTGCGTCCGCGGGCGAAGGCGACATCACTATTGTGCACGAGGATTCGCCTGACAAGTTCACCGTGCTGGGCAACGTCAAGACCGACATGGGCGCGCGCACAATGGAGTGCGACACGTCAACGCACACGCTCTACTCGGTGACGGCCAAATTCGGTCCGCCGCCTCCGCTGCCTCCCAATGCCACGGAACGCGAAAGACGCTTCCGCCGCGGACCAATGATCCCCGGAAGCTTTACGCTGCTAGTGATTCCGAATCACTAACCGACTTCATTTCGCTCTGTTTTTGGCGCATAGCGTGTAGCCTCTCGCGCGCTGTCGCCGCACTCAATTATCCCAACGTCGTGACGGTCTAGTCGGTCGAGGAATCCGATAACGTCCGCTTCGTCACCATGGAATTGATCGAAGGGGAGCCGCTTGATCGATTGTTTCCTGCGAATGGCTTCCCGGTGGAGCAAATCATCGAAATGCGCGATTGCGGAAGCGCTCGCCGCAGCTCACCAGAAAGGCATTGTACACCGCGACCTAAAACCCACGAATGTAATGGTGACGAATGAAGGCCGGGTCAAAGTTCTGGATTTCGGTCTGGCCACGGATGCAGGCGCCGAAAGATTGAATGTTCGATTCAGAGGTTTAGCCGCGAGACGTACCGGGGAGAAACCGGGTAAAAATCGACGGCTGTGGTATATTTCCTCGCCGCGACTCCGATAATGCAAAAGTCGAAAAAAAGTAGAGAACACAAACGCGCGAAGAGGAAACCGGCCCGCACAGGCGCGCTGCGGGGAACAGACCCAAAGCGCGTTCGCGCGATACTCTCAAAACTTGATGAAGCATATCCGGCCGCGACTTGCGCGCTGCGGCACGAGAATCCGTTTCAACTGCTTATCTCCACGATTCTCTCGGCTCAATGCACCGACGAGCGCGTCAACATCGTCACGCAATCGCTTTTCCCGAAATATCCGACGCCGAAGGATTTCGCCTACGCAAATCCACAGGAACTGGAGCAGGACATCCAGCCCACGGGGTTTTTCCGGAACAAGACGAAGTCAATCATGGGCGCGAGCAAACGCATCATGGAGGAATTCGGCGGCAGCGTGCCGCGAACGATGGATGAATTGTTGACGCTTCCCGGCGTGGCGCGCAAGACGGCAAACGTTGTGCTGGGTACGGCCTACGGCATCGCGTCGGGTTTGGTGGTCGATACGCACGTGCAACGCGTGTCAGCGCGCCTCGACCTGACGAAGAATACCGACCCGAAGAAAATCGAGCAGGATCTCATGAAACTGATTCCGCAGGAGCGCTGGATTCTGTTCTCGCATCAAATTATCTGGCATGGACGGCGCGTTTGCCAGGCGCGAAAACCTCGCTGCATCGAATGCAATTTGGAACAAATCTGCTATTCGAAGGATAAGACCGTATAAACGTTTCACTGAAATTCTCCCCTTGAGGGACGAGAAGCGCGACCGGACTGTAAGAAATGGTCCGACGCCGAACTAATTTTGGCCCAGCTCTGGCACAGCCCACTCATCGGGGATAGAACTCGACTCGCAATATACGCTAGAATCAAAGCTCACTCTGTCGGGGCGTAGCGCAGCCTGGTAGCGCGCCTGCCTTGGGCGCAGGAGGTCTCGAGTTCAAATCTCGACGCCCCGACCACTAACTTACTGAAGCAGTTGCGCTTCTTTCCGTGTTGTACCTTCGAACTTGGGAACATTTGGGAATAATTGATCCTCAAGCAGCATCATGGGCGTCTCTCTGTGCGCTCACACTGGCATGCGTGTAGATTTCGAGAGTCGTCTTGCTGAACATCGATCTGCGTTAGCTCGAAAACCTCAAGAAGAGGGGCGCTTTACTCCCCTTCTGCGTATGAGGAAGACTTCCACAATGTTTTTGCCGAGCAGGCGGGCGAGAACCCACTGAAAAAGCGAAATTGCTCAAATTGGTGCTTTTGAACTGCGCTGTGGATGCCGCAAGTCTCTATCCCACATACAGAAAACCCTTCGACCTGATCTTTCAACATGCCAAAAATGAGGAATGGCGCGCCCGGAGGGATTCGAACCCCCGACCCCTAGCTCCGGAGGCTAGTGCTCTATCCATCTGAGCTACGGGCGCGCATGGGCAGACGGAAATTCGTCTGAGCCGATCTGATTCTACCGCGCGGAATACAAGCAGCCAAAGTAAAAGAACAGCGCCGGTCGCACATCAGCCCGTTGCGACTCGCAGATCAGTCGCGCGCCAGGTCGCGAATTTTCTTGGCGAGCTTCTCGATTTCTTCGGTCTTCTCGACGAATGCAACGGAGAGCACCACCACCGTGTCGGTCCTCCCTGCTTCCTCCTTCAAGTCCTGCGCGAGTGAGAAAAGACGGTCGACCTCCTTCTTGATTTCCCTTTGATTTGCCTTCAATTGAATTTTCGACGGAGGCTTTGGCACTGGCGGAAGCGCAGATTGGGGTGGCACGTCTTGCGGAAACTGCGACGGGTCATGGGGAGGCTTCGGGCGATCCTGCGCTCCCAGGATTGCGGCGCCGCTAAAGATCGCGCCGGGAATCAACATCTTCAAGAAAAAGCGCCTTTGTCCTTCCATGACGCCGCCTCCTCTGGACGCACTAATCCGCGAATGGCCCTGTGACACAGGATGATATAATCCCGCTCTTTCCCATTATATATGACTCCCTATTTTCAACCTTGGCTCGACGTAATAAAAGCGCGCGGGCCGCGCGTCCTCGTGGTGATCGTGATTGCGTTTGTCCTAAACCGAATGTCCCACGCATTTACGTCACACATCATCGTCCGCGCAAAGACGCCGACTCGCGTTGCGGAAGCGCGCGAATATCAAACGCGTACGATGGCAGGCGTGCTTTACAGTGTTGTTTCGGCCGTCATCCTGATCGTCGCGATCTTGATGATCCTGCCGGAATTTGGATTCGATGTGACGCCGGTCGCGGCAGCGGCCGGACTGGCGAGCCTGGCGCTAGGTTTTGGAGGGCAATATTTGGTTCGGGACATTATCAACGGCTTCTTCATTATTTTTGAGGATCAGTACGGCGTCGGCGACATCATCAAGCTCAACAACGAATCGGGACGCGTGGAACACATCACGCTGCGGCGAACGGTGATTCGCAACCCTCAGGGCGCCGTAGTGACGATTCCAAACAGTCAGGTTGGACAAGTATCCAATCTCAGCCGCGATTGGTCGCAGTATTTCCTCGACGTGACCATTCCCGGCGAAGCGGCTGTAGCGCAGGCTCTGGCCGTTCTGCAAAAATGCGCCTCGGAGATTCGCGAAGATCCCGCGTGGTCTCCGCTTCTTGTCGATGGCCCGAACGTGCTGGGCGTTGA
Organism: Candidatus Acidiferrales bacterium; assembly: GCA_035933995.1. Lineage (GTDB taxonomy): Bacteria > Acidobacteriota > Terriglobia > Acidiferrales > UBA7541 > DAHUXN01. The sequence continues at coordinate 18,015 of DASYYI010000345.1, forward strand.
GTCTCTGGCGCTCACTGGCACCACGCTTCGCATGCAGTTTCGCAGTGAACCGACGCGCAACGATGATGTAGCCCGCGAGCTTCGCCGCCGCATCCTTGCGGAAATGAATCTCGCAGGCGTGCAACTGGTGGGCGCGCATCGCGTGACGCTTTTGAATTCCGAGCCGAATCCAATGCAATCTCCGCGACCAAGCGGAAACACTCAAGGAGGATAGCCATGGGACAAGTTACGCATGAGCAGGTGAATCTGATGTTGCATCTATACGAATTGCGCCGCGAGCCTGTGATGCGCGAGGCGCGCGCATGGTTCATCGCCAATTTTCACCCGCAAACTCCCGAGGACGTGATGAAGATTTGTCCACCGGGCAGCAAGGAAAACAGCTATCTCCGCCAGGTTTCCAGCTACTGGGAAATGGTTGCGAATATCGTCAGCCGCGGCCTGATTGACGAAGAATTTTTCTTTGAGAGCACCGGCGAACAATGGGTCGTGTGGGAATGCATCCGCCCGATCGCGGCTGGTTGGCGCGCGCTGTTCAAGAATCCTCACGCGTGGTCAAAACTCGAGGAGCATTGCACACGCTATGAGGCGTGGCGCGAGAAACGCGCTCCTGGCTCGAATGCCGCAACGCGGCAGATGCTTGCCCAAGCGTGGGCGAAAAGCGCGCCGGCGAAACCCGCCTCTGCGTAGCTCGCCAAGGACGGAAGAAAAGGGACGATAACAGAATCAGCAACAAGCTCCGCAATTCTGTGGCGATTGCGTCCTCGCGTTGGTAGCCTCTGATAAAACAGTAGGTTTTCGAACGCATGAGAGGACGTCAATGATTCGAAATCGCGCAGTTTTGTGGGCCTGTGTCGCCTTCGCTGTAACGACCTTAGCTATGCCGCCAGACGTTGCATACGCTGCGGCGGCTGCGGCGCAGCACGCGGGCAGCATATCGCTTGTTCTTCCCAAAGTAGAGTTGGTGCGCGGCGCGCAGACCACGCCCGTTCAGCCACCGACGCCCGTTTACTGGGGAGATGTGGTTAACACGGGACACATGGCGCGCGCGCGAATCAAGCTCGATGATGGCTCGGTATTAAACGTCGGCTCGGACTCGTCGCTGACCGTCGTGAAGCACGACGCCTCACAGCAGCAGACTCAGATTGACGTCACGTTCGGCGAAGTGCGCTCGAAAGTGGTTCATCTCGCTAAGCCCGGCGCCAGTTTCCAAGTTCGCACCCCAACGGGAGTCGCCGGCGTTGTCGGCACCGATTTCTACCTTGCCTACACCGACTCCATCACGCGCCTCGTCGTTTTTAAGGGCACGGTGAAATTCTGCAATCTGGCGGGGCAGTGCGTGATGGTCGGCGCAGGCCAGATGTCTTCGATCCGTGACCGGGACGCCCTACCGGATCCACCGATCATCGCGCCAAATCAGGATGTGCTCGACGCGGGCAACAATACGAAAATCAGCGGCACGGGGAGCGGCGACGTGGTCGGATTCGCTTCGGCACACCCCATCTGGTTCACGGTGATCGCTGCCGTAGCAATCGCTACCCCCATCGCAATCGTCAAGAATCGCGGTGGCAGCTCCAGCAATCCAAACGGCACCAAACCGACCCCCGGGCATTCTCGTGGCTTGCCTCCGGGAAACTGAACAGTCTTTATCACGGTTGGAATGGGCGGGTCAGGATACCGGCGTGCCCGTTGCCTTTTCTTGAAGATCTCTGCACGGCAATTCACAAGGGCTGATTTGTAAGTACCAGTTTGCCTCCGCTAGCGGCAACGGTGTAGACGTCTCGGCGACCGACTAATTTCTCAAACCGCGGCACCGCCGAATGATCCGCGACAACGTAGTAGCGCTCGTGAGTAAGCCAGAGCTTTTTGAAATCGGCGTCGTCAATGAAAACGCGCGGAGCATCCGGCGCGTAAGAACCATACTCCAGGTTCGTCACTCGGCCATTCAAGAGCAACGCGCGGCGATTCGTGTAGAAAAAAATGGACGAGAAGGCGTAGTACTGGTCGTCGACGATCAATTTTCCCGCGGGGCTGCGCAAAAGCGCATTGGCCAACGGACGCGAAGACATATACGGATCGAAGGTCACCATCGCCAGCCGCGCCGCATGCAGGAAAATCACCATCATCACCGCAACGGCAAGGAACGCGCGCTTGCCGCTGTATCGCCAGGTGCCAAACACGCCGACGAGAAAAGCGATCCCCGCCAGAATCAGAGGAGCGCGCAAGTACGCGAAAGAATCCAGCGTCAGGTCCTCAAGGTGGCCTAATGAAAGCGTGTATGCCGAAGGATGCTGCGTCAAAGCAGAGGAAATATCACCCGGCGTCGGGATGCCTCGCACACGCAATAGTATTGCGGCAATGATTGCAGCGGCCACGGCGGAGGTCACCAGCAGAAATTTTGTTCCACGCCGCACCCATTTTCCCTCGCGGTCCATCGCCGAACCTATCAGCAGCGCCAGAGCGGGATAGCACGGCATGGAATAGTATTCCTGGGTCGTCGAGAACGTGAAGAAAACCAGGAGGAAGCCGGCCCAGCATAGCGCCAGCAAACGCGTTCGCCCGGCGCGATCGATCGGCTTGTACGGCAGCCGCAGCGTTGCCGGAAAATAGGCGCTCCACGGGAAAAGCCACGCGAGATTCAGCAGCCAGAAATAAAGACGCGGAACCGTGTTGTAATCCCGGGGATAGCGCAGATTCAAAAAGCGCAGAAGTTGCTCGTTGACGAAATAGAACCAAAGAAATCCATGATACTCGCCCGGCCCGCTGTGCATGGTAAAGGCGAAATAAGGGGGATTTCGCAACGTGGCGAGCACGTGCCACGGCGCCGCGATAATGATTATCACCATCAGCCCGCCAATAACGTGAAGGCGCTTCCATGTGCGCCGCAGAAATAATTGTCGCGTCAGCAGTAAATAGACGATCGCAGCGCCGCACGGAAAGACCACGGCAATTAGGCTCTTGAGAAGCAGTCCAATTCCCATACTCGCCGCCAGCACCAACGCCCAGAAACGCGGACGACGCTCTTCTTCCTCCAGTACCCGCAGAAACGACCACATGGCAAGCGCCACTGTGATCGTCAACATGACGTCGGGAATCAGAATGCGCGTAAAGAGAAACAGCCCCGCGCACGTTGCCAGACATAACCCCGCGTAAGAGCCGGCCCTGCGCCCAAATGCCCAGGCGCCAAAGCACGCGGTCAGCCAGCAAAGAGCAATGACCGAGAGAGCAATTGGTATACGCGCTGCCCAATCGTGAACGCCGAAAATCGCGTACGAGACAGCGATGGTCCAATAGACAAGCGGGGATTTTTCGAGGTAGGCGACACCGTCGAGCCGCGCGGTTGTCCAGTCGCCCGACTGCAGCATGTTGTGCGCGATCTGCGCCTGCACCGCGTCCACGTCATCCATCAAAGACGGCGGCGAAAAAACGCAACCCAGATAAATGATCGCGGCAAACAGAATGACAGCTACGTGAAGGTAAGAACCTTTTCGAGAGGTTCCCGTTTCACTTCGGCGAACGGCGTCGCCTGAATCTTCCATTTCTTCATCCAGAGAAAAAGAATCATCAAACCCCAAAGATGAAAGCCCATGTTCGCGCGCCGTTCCATATGGTCTTGAATGAAGCTTTGTATCACGTCGGCGCGGAACAACTTCGTTTGTTTGATTGCGTCAAGCGTCAACGTGTCGAGCAGCATCGGGCGCAGCACGCCACGCAACCAATCGTGCGTGGGAATATCCAAGCCGATCTTTTTTCGCTGCAAAATAAACCCGGGCAGCTTGCGCTTCATCAACTCCCTCAACACGTATTTTTGACTGGATCCGTTGATTTTGAACTTCTCGGGAAGTGAAGCAGCGAATTCGACAAGGCGATGATCCAGGAATGGAGGCCTCAATTCCACGGAATGGGCCATGCTCATGCGGTCGCTCTTATACAGAATGTCGTCCGGTAAATAACATTTTTGATCGAGCGACAGGAAGCGATTCAAATTTCCCAAGCCGTTCGATGGCAAGCGGAGCTCGCGCAATAGCTTGGAAATATATTGACTATCAGCGCCCACGAAGAAGCGCTTCTTTTGAGCCTCCGAAAACGTTCCGTTCCAATACAGATGAGCTTCCTCGGCAGACAACAGCGAACCTTCGAGAAAGCGCTTCAATTTGTATTCCGGCGCGATCTTGTCGTCCGAAACGGGCAAATGTTTCAAGAGCTTCAGAGCGCACCGCCGTACGCCGGCGGGAATCCGCTGCGCTGCGCGCGCCAGACCGTCCGCGCGGTAGGTGAGGTAGCCTCCGAAAATCTCGTCCGCACCTTCGCCGCTCAACGCCACCGTCACGTGGTCGCGGGTCATCTGGGACAGAAACCACACGGGGAGTGCGCCGGAATCGGCGTTGGGCTCATCCGAGTAATAAGCGAATTCTTCGATTGCGCTGGTGAGGTCCGCGTCCGGACTCACATCGAGTTCGTGGTGCTCGGTTCCGTACTGCGCCGCCATTCGATGGATATAATCCGTTTCATCGAAACTTCTGCCTCGGAACGAAATCGAAAATGTCTTCAATCGTGAAGGAGCTTGTGCCGCCACATAGTGGAGGATTGTGGATGAATCGAGGCCTCCGCTAAGCCAGATCCCGAGCGGCACGTCGGAAACAAGATGTTCGCGAATCGAGTCCCGCAGCAGGAAATCCAGTCGCTCTTTGGAGGAATCCAGAGTCCAACGCGGATCTTCATGCAGCGCCAGACTCCAAAATATTTCCTTGCGGATTTTCCCGTCGCGCCATTCGAGAAGGTGTCCCGGAGGAAGCTTCTCGATTCCGTCCACCAGAGTCCAGGGACACGGGACAAAATTCATGGACAGAAAGCAATTGAGTCCGGCCATGCTGAGCTGCCGGCTCACTTCAGGATGGATCAGAATTGATTTCAGCTCGGAACCGAAGAGAATGTCGTCATTCAGACAGCAGATGTAAAGCGGCTTTATGCCCATCCGATCGCGCGCCAATACCAGCCGTTTTTTTGACTCGCTCCACAGTGCGATGGCAAACATTCCGCGAAGCCGCGCGAAGCACTTCATATCCCATTGGAGGAAAGCGTGAAGAATTACTTCCGTGTCGCTGTGGGAATGGAATTTATGCCCCAGCCCTTCGAGCTCACGTCGAAGCTCAACGTGATTATAGATCTCACCATTGAAAATCAGAACCACGTCGCCATCGTTCGATACCATCGGCTGGTTTCCCGACTCAAGATCGATGATCTTTAGCCGCGTTGCTCCCAGCGAAATAAAATTCGAGCGATAGACCCCTTGCTGATCAGGGCCACGATGGATTAGCGAAGCGACCGCACTATCGATGCGCTGTGGGCTGACTACACCCATCCTATGGGTAAAACCGACAATTCCACACAAAAGCGTTCACCCCAGAAACTGGCGAGTTAAGAAAGCCCTCACAAATAACTGACCGCAATCACCTTTCACAAAACTCTTGAAAGGTCCCCAGTGCCAACAACCTATCATGAACAACGCGTATGCTCAACTAACTTGAAAGGGACGAAGAGGAATCAGATTCAGGTAGCCGTCAAATTTACTGTTGGATGCCATCTCGAAAAATATGGTGGTTCGCACGCAATTGGCCATAGGGAGAGCCACCCGAGCGAGAAAAAGGCGAAACTAATTCGTCTTCCCCTCGTTCTGGCGTTCGCGCAGTTCGCGGAAGGCAGGCTCAGTCCTGAAACGTTCGGGGAAATGTTCTTCATACGAGGACAACCGCGGGCAGATCAATCGGCGATGAACAAAGTTAAATCCAAATCCTTCCATTTCCTTCTCGGCTCTCCCGGCGGACCACCCCTGCTCCGCCATGCGGTAGGCCGCGATCATCATTCCCGTGCGGTCATCGCCAACGCGGCAGTGGACAAAGATTTTCGTGCCAGGATTGTCGACAATCAAGGTGAGGAATTCCGCGAAGGTTTTATCTTTTGGAAATGAACACTCCCAGCCCATGGGAATATAACTCATGCCGAGACTGTTCACGAATTTGCGTTCGCTCTT
>DASYYI010000453.1:0-1546 GCA_035933995.1 Candidatus Acidiferrales bacterium
TAGCCATCCGCTATAGCCGGTACGATTGGGCATTAGGGTTGTTAATTGCAGCGGGATTGAGTGACGCGCTGGATGGTCTGCTGGCGCGGCAAATGAACCAAAAAACGCGACTCGGATCGTTTCTCGATCCGATTGCGGACAAATTGTTGCTGTCGTCATCCTATTTCATGCTGGCGCTGAAGGGGAAAATCGCGTGGTGGCTGACGATTCTGGTGCTGGGGCGTGACGTGCTAATTCTAACCGCGTGTGCCGTGATTTTGCTGGTGGTTGGCCACATGACGTTCCCGCCAAGCATTTTCGGGAAGTTAAATACCACGTTCCAAATTCTTCTTGTGCTTGTTGTGATTCTGGCGGCGCTCGTGGAAAACCCGGCGCTGCGAATCGCACGCGTGCTGTTGATTTACCTCGTCGCCGCGTTCACGATCATTTCCGGATTTCACTACAGCATCACCGTGGCGCGAAAATTGTAAAGCGAGGGATCAGCGGGAAACATGCGTGCCGCGAAGACGGCCCTCGGATGCAGGGTGGCGCTTATCGGTGAAGAAAAAATTGGCCGCGTCCGCTGAAAATCATGACCACGAAACTCGCGAGCACCACGACAGCCGCAGCCCAGCCGAGTGCGTAAGCGCGCTTGCGCTCGGAAGCGGTTGCTGGCGCGCGATCCAGCATGAATTTCGCCAAAATAAACCCCGTGATACCGCCGCCGAGGTGCGCCATATTGTCTACGCCAGGAAAGAAAAATCCCCAAAGGACGAGATAGATAATCCAGCGGTAGACCTGCGAGCGAAGCTGTTGCATTCCCGCCCCTCCGCGTCGATACGTCACGGCCAATAACACGCCGATTAGGCCGACGATTGCGCCAGAAGCGCCGATACTGAAGTGGCCCAGAAATCCACTGAGAAGATAGCCACCGATTCCGCAAGAGGTGTACAAAAAAAAGAAGCGCGGCGCTCCGTAGAGTTCTTCAATCGCGGGTGCCAGGTCGACCAGTACCCACATGTTAAAGACAATGTGCATCAGGTTTGCATGTAGAAAACATGCGGTAACTAGGCGCCAGGGCTGCGAGGAATCCGAGGGGAAGTGTGCCGGCTGGAATAATGGCAGCGAAGCTCCCAGACGCTCGAGAACGGGAGAAGCAATGGAGCCAATGCCAAAAAGCATGCTGAGCATGCCACCGCCCTGGGGCGCGGTCGGAAAGCCGGCGCGCATGGTGAGGAGCAAACTGATGCCGTAGAGCAGGCAACACACACTCAAGATGAAATACGTCACGGGCGCCGTCACAGGCATAATCTTGCTAAGCGAGCGGCTCATGGCGGCGAGCGAAAATGTGAGGCTGGCACCGCACTGATGGCAGCGCGTGGCCGACGTGCCTACGAGCGTTCCGCACGCCGGACAGAGACCCGGACGCCGCTGCGTTTCCTTTGAGTGAAACATCGCGGAGAAGTTTTCACGCAACCGATCTAGTTTCAAACGCCATCGAAGCGGAAGTGGCAATGGTTTCCTTGCTGCGGCGTTGCCGCGTTCCTATAATACCGGAAAAGTTTGG
>DASYYI010000348.1:0-1571 GCA_035933995.1 Candidatus Acidiferrales bacterium
AAATTAATCGGCGCATCGCTGCGCGCAATTCAAATCGCCGAAGACCGCCTGCTCTTCAAGGACGCGTGCCAGCGCGTCGGCCTCGAAGTCCCTGCCTCGGCGGTCGTGAAAGAAGTCGCCGAGGGTGTGAAGCTGGCGGACCAACTTGGATATCCGGTCGTCATCCGCCCCTCGTTCACGCTCGGAGGCACGGGCGGGTCGATTGCGTACAATCGCGAGGAATTCACGGAGGCGATTGCGCGTGCACTCGACGCAAGTCCCGTGCATGAAGCGCTGGTCGAGGAATCCGTGCTCGGATGGAAAGAGTTCGAGCTCGAAGTGATGCGCGATCATCGCGACAACTTCGTGGTGATTTGTTCCATCGAGAATTTCGATCCCATGGGCATTCACACGGGCGATTCGATCACGGTCGCCCCGGCGCAGACGCTCACCGACAAAGAGTATCAGCGTATGCGCGCCGCCGCCGCCGCGGTAATCCGTGAAGTCGGCGTCGAAACGGGCGGTTCCAACATTCAATTTGGCATCGACCCGGAAACTGGCCGCATGGTTGTCATCGAGATGAACCCGCGCGTCTCGCGCAGTTCCGCGCTTGCCAGCAAGGCCACCGGTTTTCCCATTGCGAAAATCGCCGCAAAGTTGGCCGTCGGGATGACGCTGGACGAAATCCCCAACGACATCACGAAAAAAACGCCCTGCTCGTTTGAGCCCACGATTGACTACGTGGTCGTGAAAATTCCCAAATGGCAGTTCGAGAAATTCCCCGGCGCGGATACCACCCTCACCACGCAGATGAAATCCGTCGGCGAAGTCATGGCCATCGGCCGCACGTTCGCCGAAGCGCTGGGGAAGGGCATTCGCTCGCTCGAGCCGCACGCTCCGTGGCAGCCCCCTGCGGAAATTGTCGACGCAGTGCTGCGCGAAAAACTTCACGTACCGGGCCCCGACCGCATTCACTGGCTCTTCACTGCGTTGCGCAATGGAATGAAGGTCGATGAGATTTTCTCGCTGACGAAAATCGACCCATGGTTCTTGCGCCAAATGCAGCAAGCGGTCGCAATCGAAAAAGAAATCGGCGCCACCACGCTCGCAAATGTTTCCAGCGAAATGCTCAAAGAGGCGAAGCGCTCCGGCATCAGCGACGAGCAACTCGCGCAAATCTGGAACGCGAATACGGCTCAGGTCCGCGCGGCGCGCGCGCAGCACAATATCCGCCCCGTCTTCAAACGTGTAGATACCTGCGCGGCCGAGTTCGAATCCTTTACGCCTTATATGTATTCGACATACGAAGAAGAAGACGAAGCAGACACAACCAATCGCCGCAAAATCGTGATTCTCGGCAGCGGGCCGAATCGCATCGGGCAGGGAATTGAATTCGATTATTGCTGCTGCCACGCGGCGTTCGCGCTCAAGGAAGACGGCTTCGAAACCGTGATGGTGAATTGTAATCCGGAAACGGTTTCGACGGATTACGACACCTCGGATCGCCTATATTTCGAACCGCTGACGCTCGAAGACGTACTCTCCGTGATCGAGCGCGAAAAGCCCGAGGGCGTAATCGTGCAATTCGGCGG
>DASYYI010000470.1:0-2833 GCA_035933995.1 Candidatus Acidiferrales bacterium
CATCGGCGGCTTCTGTGCCTGCTGCGCGAGCGCAACCCCGTAAATTGCGGTCACCGCAACAACCGCGAGCACACTTCTCACCTTCGTCCTAATCATTTAATTAACCTCCGCGATGTTGAACCCTGCGCCGCACATGGGCACTGCTGCGGCACCCTCGCATATTGGCCCGCGTTTTGCCCGTAAGCTATGCTCGCCAGAAAACCGCCCCAAGCAATCATCAACATAGCCCGTCGCAAAAATTCCGCGATGGTATGGCTCATTGATTTTTTCATTGCTCGCGCCTCCTGAGCTTCCTGCTCAAATATGGTGTGCCTGCAACAACCCCCAACCCTTGCGCACTAGTGGTTCGTCGGCAAACCGGTCCACGGATCCACGCCTCGCGGGCCTTCGACAAAAACATCGAGGCCGTAAACAAGCCCATGGCCGCCGAAATAGTCCGTTGTAAGGAATCCAGGTTTGCTCATGTGTGAGCAATTTTCTCCCGGGAAGTTGATCCACAATTGCGCTCCGTTGAATTCCCCGCTGAAATTGCCTGATGTGACCAATGTCCCGCCTCCGGGACTGCAGTCCATGTCCTGCCAGCTGAAATCTGCTTCGGTTGGCGAGAAACCCGGTTGCAGATGACTCAGATCGAAGATGTCCGTGCCCGGGGAGGGGGTGGTCTGCGGCGTTTCAAAATCGTTGTCGTAAATGAAGGGCAAACCTTCGGATATCGCTACTTCCGCAGTCATTCCCCCGAAGCCATAGCCCCAGTCGTCCGTCGTCGGTATCGGTGACTCGTAACTTTGCGACCACTTAGACGTGTCGGCGAGAGTGAGGCCATAGAGACCGAAGTAGCTGCTCGGGATTTGACTGAGGAGCTTTTTTTCTCGCGCCGCATAGAACTTGAATCCGCCCTCGGTGGTTTGCTGGCCATCCGCGCGCTGCACCACCAGCGTGAGATTGTCCTGGTCCAGCACACCGGTCAGGTTCGGATCAAGATTGAGCTTGATCCAATTGTCATTCCACTCTTGAATCTGAAATTCCTCGTGGAGCGTCGCGCCTTTGTAGATGTACACCTTGGCATTCGGCCCAATATTTCCGAACGAGCACCCTGTGATGGTGTAGAAGTTGTATTGCGCGGCCGGGGTGAACGTAGCCGCAAACGAAGAGGAACCACTAACGCTCACAATTCTCATCCCCGGACTCTGAGCGCAGAACAAAACGAGGCTTTCGCCGGGCCCAAGCCCAACCCCAACCATACTCGAGGAGAATCCCTTCGCCCCGCTCGAAGTCCCATTCAAAGCGTTGCCGCTGGCCCCTTGACTTACGTTCGAGCCTGGCCGTAGGGTAGGCGACCCACCAGCATTGCCATTTGCATTTTCAGTATGACTCGGCCCGATGTTCCCAACGCTTCCCGTTCTTGGAGCCATTTGAACGGTTGCAGGTGCCGTGAGCATTGCCCGGTTCGCCTGCGGCTGCGTTCCTGAGCCCGTTGTGGTCCCGCCATTGATTGCTTTCGGTTGTGTCTGGGCCGCTGGCAGGGCCGCGCGGTTTCCATTTGCAGACATTAGCTGCGATTGTTGCCCCAGCATCCCTGCTTGGCCTTGAGGCCGAATTCCGAGCTTCATCATGCGTGACGCCTCTGCATCCGCCCCTTGCCGCTGCCGTTGCAGGACGAGGGTAATCGCGGCGCTCGTCTGAAGCGCGCGTGGGTTCTGGATTGGCTGTCCTTTTTTCGGTGGCCCAAGTTTGGCCCTCATTTTTGCGGTGAGTGGCCGCATCACCATCCGAGCAGGCGGGTTCAGTTTTCGCAGCTGCTGCGCTCCTGTTCCAGATCCAGGACCTGTGTTCGCGCTGCCTCGTTGGATGAGGGGTTGGAAGCTAGAAAGTGCGCCGCCAGAACCTGAGTTTGACTGGCCGCGCGGTAGAAGGGGCTGAAACTTGCGATTCGTGCCTGCGCTGGTTGACCCGGGACCTCCAGAACCACTGCCACCTGTGACTGAGTGCAGGCCAGAGCCACCAGGGTTAATTCCCGGGTTCAGGACGCCAGAGCCCGTGCCGCCAGAATTTCCCGTCGGCCTTCCTGTGCCGCACACATTTCGCGGTACGCTCGCCCGAATGTTAAGAACCGGATTGCTACCCGTGAAACGATAAAAGCCGTAGGTTGCAATTCGCGCGCCAACCCCGTTGCCAATCGCCGAAGCGCGCAGATAAGACATATCCCAGTTATCGGCTGTTTTTAGTCCTGCGAGTATCCCCACAGGCGAGAAAATCGTCGCTCCCGAAACCGTAAGACCACCCTTTGCCAAATGGTCCAGTGTGAAGCTCCTGATCTCTTTCGGGGCGACAGTGTGGTTCAGGGGAATGACCACAACATGCACGCTGTTGTTCGGCCAGTTTGCGTTCTGGTTAACGTTCGACGCCCCTTGGAAACTCCCGTCCCTGAAATGAATGGTTACATTTAGATTGTCGTCCCCGCCGCGCAAATCATCTCCGCCCGTCCCGATCCTCATCCGAATTTGCGTCACCGAGCACTGCCCGCTGTTTCCGCCCGGTCCGCCGCCTTGCCCGTAAGCCGCGCTCACTGCAAGAGCACTGCCGGTGACCAGCAACGTGGCCTGTTGGAGAAACTTTGAAATATGGTTTCCCATTGTCTGTTTCATGGATCGACCCTCCCAAAATCGCTTTCAGAATTCGTGCCCGCGAAAACATGAAATAGCGGAAGATTACTGCGGCGTCAAAGGACGAACCTACGACGATTTTGTGACCTGTTAATTCCTTGAAAAATCAACTATTGCTGAGTTCCCTGACCTAATCACTCGGCTTGTATTAAGTCGTGTTATACTCCGCG
>DASYYI010000473.1:0-4353 GCA_035933995.1 Candidatus Acidiferrales bacterium
AAGCCCTGAGGAAGCTAAATCCTGACGTCGCGGTTGAAGCCCGCCCCGCGGTAGGCAGAATACAACCCACAAAATCTACGCCTCGGCGGGAACTTTTTCGGAGGAGGCTTCGACTTCTTCGGCCGGGAGGACGCTGATGAAGCGCCCCTTTCCGCCCTTATCCTCGAACAGGACGATACCGGTGATACGCGCGAAAAGAGTGTCGTCTTTGCCGCGACTGACGTTTCTGCCGGCCTTAAACGGGGTGCCGCGCTGGCGCACCAGAATACTGCCGCCCGTGACGAGTTGTCCCCCGAAACGCTTGATGCCCAGCCGCTGGCCGTGGGAATCGCGTCCGTTAACCGATGAACCGCCGCCTTTTTTGTGCGCCATGCTGGAAACCCCTATTCCATCTTGATGTCGCTGACTTCGACGGCGGTGTATGCCTGCCGGTGTCCGCGCGTAATCTTGTACTGGCCGCCCGTCTTGTACTTCATCACCAAGTGCTTTGCACCGCGGCCCTGTTCGACGATCTTTCCGGTCACTTTGGCTTTTGAGGTATGCGTACCGTGGACGAGCTTTTTGTCGTCGTTGTGAACGGCTAACACTTCGTCGAAAGTGATTTTGCCGCCGACCTTGCCGTCCAGCTTCTCGACGCGGATGGTCTCGCCCAGCGTGACACGGTACTGCTTACCTCCACTGCGAATTACGGCGTACATACAGCCTCCTGAGGCATGTGCGAATCCATGATTATACGGGTCGTGCGTGTACTCGTCAACGCAATCCGCGGACGGGTAATGGGTCAGTTTGAATTTTCTTGATCGTGACACAAAAAGTCAAAATTCAAACTGACCCACTGCTGCGGACAGGTAGTTGCGATTTGCCACGACGGTTCGTGATTGCTAGGGGAGTTTGGTGCCGGCGGGGGGAATCGAACCCCCGACCTAGGGATTATGAGACCCTCGCTCTACCACTGAGCTACACCGGCACACGGGGAGCTTCTCGATGCTAATGGCTCGATTCCCACAGTGTCAACACATGAGAGGGGAAATCGTTCTTGAGGCCCCGATTATGATCGAGCTGGCCGCGCCGCTTAGGCCGGCATCTCATTGCTCAATAACTCATCGCTAATCGCGAAAGGTTACTGTTTCTTCTTCGCCGCGGCGTCGGCGTACTTGCGCTGGAAGCGTTCGACGCGCCCCGCGGTGTCGATCAGCTTCTGCTTGCCAGTGAAAAACGGGTGGCAGCTCGAACAGATTTCAACACGAATCAGTTCGCCTTTGTGCGTCGACCGCGTTTCGAACGTGCTCCCGCAGGCGCAATGCACTTTTACGGCGTGGTAATCCGGATGTATTCCTTCTTTCATTTGCTGGCTCCCCTCCGCCTGACCGGTCTGCGCGTGTTTGCCGGGCGAATACACCGCCCAGCCGCGTCGCTAGGTCCGCGGACAAACAACCATAATACGCGAAAGGCGGTTCTTGCGCCAATGGCGCCTTCGGCGCCACGCGTGAACTCTTGCTGGCCAGCGATTTGCCACTTCAGAGCGCTCGATAGTGGATTGCGATATCATGGAAAATGAAAGGGACAATCTTCAGGCCGCATGCCGACTCGCCCATTCATTCCGCCGCGTGATTTCCGCGCCGTGCTCCGCCGCGTAGTTTCACTGACGCCTTCGACGAAACATTTTGAGTGGGAGACGATAGAGGGCGGCAGGTTCGAATTTTATGCCGGACAATTCGTGTCGCTGGAGGTGCCGCGCAACGGCGAACCAGAAGCGCGGCCTTATTCGATTGCCTCCGCGCCGCGCGGCGATTCGCGTTTTGATTTGTGCCTGAATCGCGTCGAGGGTGGCTACGTGTCGAATTATTTGTGCGACCTGGAAGCAAACGCGATTGTGAATATGAAGGGCCCGCACGGTTCGTTTGTCGTTTCGCAGCCCGTGGAGCAGGATTTGGTGTTCATCGCGACGGGCACCGGAATCGCGCCGATTCGCGGAATGCTGGAGGAGATTTTCGCGCCGGGCAAATCACTTTCGCGCGATGTGTGGTTATTATTCGGAGTGCGACATCCGGAAACGATTCTGTACCGCGAGGAATTTGAGGCCTGGGCCGCGGCGCATCAGCAATTTCATTTCGTTCCCACGCTCAGCCGCCCTCCCGCGGATTGGCGCGGCGAGACGGGTTACGTGCAGGAGCATTTGCGAAAATTGTTCGCGGGACGCAGCGATTTCAAGGCTTATATCTGCGGGTTAAAAGCGATGGTCGACGAAGTGCGATTTATCTTGAAGGAGGAATTCGGTCTGGACCGCAAACAAATCCGCTTCGAAAAATACGATTAGAACATATCGTATAAATATCCATGGCCACGTGAATCGGTACGGCGGGAAAATCTAGAAAGTCACTCGACGGGCTACACGGCGGGAGCCACTACCAGCCGAGCAATGATGGCGACAGGAACTTCGAGGGTGACGCTGGCGCCATAGGGTTGACGATTGGCGAGATGAATGTCGCCGCCACACTCGCGAATGATGCCGTAGCAGATGCTTAGACCGAGTCCCGTTCCCTTGCCGACGGCCTTCGTGGTGTAAAAAGGATCGAACGCGCGATTCAACTCCAGGAATCCCGGGCCGGAATCTTCGAAGCCAATAACAATTCGTCCGTTGCGTTTGCTGGCATGGATGCGAATGGAGCGCTGGCGGCTTTCCTCAAGCGCGTCGCACGAATTATTCAGCAGGTTCAGCAGAATCTGTTTCAATTCGTCTTCCCCGATGGCGAGCGGCGGCAGAGACGGTTCGATTTCCGTGCGCACATCGATATTCAACTTTCGCAAATGGAATTCGCGAAGCTGCAACGCGTCGCGCAGCGAAGCCTCGAAATCGGCGGCCCGCTCGGTGGAATTGCTTTGGCGGGCGAAGCGCAAGAGTCCGCCGACGATGCGTTGCATGCGCCGCGCCTCGTTGCCCAGCTTAACCACTTTTTTCGTCGCGCTCTCGCCCGTGACTTCGTCAGTGAGCAATTCGGTGTAGCCGATTATTCCTGTGAGCGGATTATTCAATTCGTGCGCCACACCCGCGACCAGTTGGCCCAGAGCGGCGAGCTTCTCCGAGCGCACCAGCTGAAGATGCAGGCGCGCATTTTCAATCGTCACGGCCAGGTCGGCGGCCAGCATTTCGACTTTCAAGATTTCGGAAGCGCTCGGTTCGGCCGCGTTTCGCAGTGACGACAACGCAATCCATCCCAGGCACGTGCCGCGCGAAGACACCAAGGGAACAATGGCTTCTGGATGGGCGTGCCCGTTCAATGCCGGAATACGCTCTGCCGGTAAACGAAAAGAATTATTGCCGACCAGTTCACCCATCCCGCAGAGTTCGCCGACTCGACCCAGGTTCCACCCGCTAGCCATTTCCTCCAGATCGTGACGCTCACCGTCCAAGAATCCGCTGGAACCTGCCAGCAGGAGCGAACCGTCTTCCTGCGCGAGCATCACCGCGGCGCGGCGGAAACAAACTGTTTCGGTGATGGCTTCGGCAATCTCGCCGCACAACGACGCTGGGTCCGAGCCGCTCAGCAGCCGGGACGTAATCTTCGAAAAGCGCAGCAACAATGCGTTCTCGCCGTGTTCGCGTGCGCCGTTTTCCTCAACAATGAGGGATTTCTCTTCGAGGGCGGAAAGAATCATTCCGAAAGCGACGAAGAATTTCGGGACGTTCCATAATTCCGGGTTTATTTGGAGGTGAGGCAGAAAATGATCCGTCAGCCAGCCCGTCGGAAACACTGCGCCCCAGCACACGAACCCGACTGTAACGGTGATGACCCCAGGCGAAAATCTGGGAAATCGTTTCCAAAACAAAAAGCCGGAAATCGCGAACGTCAAACTCAATATGGCGTTCACGGCTGGCACTGGATTGCCGTGCCACTGTGCTCGCACTACCCACAGGCCGACTGCCATCAGCGACACCGCCAAAATGAGATTGAATCGAGATATTGTGCGATGCGCGAACAGCGCGAATCCCGCCATGCCAAAAAAGAAAATAATCAGCGCTCCGCAAAGCGCCCAGTGATTCGACCATCCGAACGTGATCGCGGTTGCGTGAAATGCCGCTGTCGGAGCGAGAATTGCCAGGAGAATATTCCTGCGGGCATTGTCTTCGGCCGAGCGTGCCAGCGAAACGAGGAACAAAACGCCGGCAAGCTCTAGCGCACCCAGATCGATGGACTCAAAGATATTTTCGAGCACGCCTGTATGTGTTTCGAAAATCTGGACGAAGAAATGCATAAAAACCAGCGCCCACGCAAAAATCCATAACCCTGTTCGCGCCGAAGGCGAATGTTTGCGCAGGGAGACGAAAATCCCCACCAGAACGGCGAGGATGAG
>DASYYI010000001.1:0-4022 GCA_035933995.1 Candidatus Acidiferrales bacterium
ATAAAGGAGCTGCACCCGAATCTTGTTTCGCAATCGCTCCTGTTGAAGCCGTATTTGTGGCCCTTGGCGTTTGTACCGTTTGTCGTTTTCTTGATCTTCGTGATTGTCGGCTCATCGAACGCCGTGAATCTCACGGACGGCTTGGACGGCCTCGCCATTGGTTGCGTTGTTGTCGCCGCGGGAGCTCTTACCGTCCTCACCTACGTTTCCAGCCACGCGCGTTTCGCGGAATATCTCGATATTCAGAGAATCCCGCAAGTGGGCGAACTCACGATTTTCTGCGGCTCGGTTGTCGGCGCGTCGCTCGGCTTTCTTTGGTACAACGCCCATCCGGCGGAACTGTTCATGGGTGATGTTGGTTCGCTCGCGCTGGGCGGAGTGATTGGCGTGACGGCGGTGATCATCAAGCAGGAAATTCTTCTGCTATTCGTCGGCGGAATATTTGTGATCGAAGCGGCGTCCGTGATCATTCAAGTCGTTTCGTTCAGGCTGCGCGGCAAGCGTGTCTTTCGGATGGCTCCGCTGCACCATCATTTCGAATTGATCGGCTGGAGCGAATCGAAAATCATCGTGCGCTTTTGGATTGCAGCGCTGGTGTTCGCATTATTTTCGTTGACGACTTTGAAACTGAGGTAACGGCGTGCGAATGGGCGTGGATCTCGAAGGCAAGCGGCTGCTGGTCGTGGGACTGGCGCGCACGGGCATTGTTGTTTCTCTGCTGTGCGCAGCGTACGGGGCGCGCGTGACGGCCACGGACGAAAAACCCGAAGCCGCGCTGCCCGAAGTCGCCGCGAAGTTGCGCGCCGCGGGCGTCACACTCGAACTCGGCGCGCACAATCCGGAAACGTTCGTGAACCAAGATTTGATCATCGTGAGCCCGGGCGTTCCCGCGAAAATGCCGCCGCTGCAGCTCGCGCGCAATCGCGGCATTCCCGTGTGGAGCGAAATCGAACTGGCGTGGCGCCTGCTGCGCGGCAAACTCGTTGCCATCACCGGCTCGAATGGAAAAACAACCACCACGGCGCTGGTCGGCCACATTTTGCAATCGGCGAAAATCCCCGTGCTCATCGGGGGAAATATTGGAACGCCGTTGCTGGCCAGAGTGGAAGCGTCGAGCGATTCCACCGTCACGGTGGCCGAAGTCAGCAGCTTTCAGCTGGAAACGATTGAGGCATTTCGTCCAGACGTCGGCGTGCTCTTGAATCTGACGCCCGATCATATTGATCGTCACGGTTCCTTCGAGGAGTACGCGCGCGCCAAGCAGCGCCTGTTTGAAAACATGCTGGACCGCGATGCAGCCGTGTTGAATGCGGACGATCCTGAAGTTGCGCGGCGCGGCCCCGCGCATGGGCAGGTTTTCTGGTTCAGCCGCCAGAAACGTCTTGCCGCAGGGACGTTCGTGCGCGGCGATCAAATTCTTTTCCGTCGTGAGGGCAGCGAAGAGGTGCTGATGCGCCGCGCCGACATTCCTCTTCGCGGCGAGCACAATCTTGAGAATGTTCTCGCCGCTTCCACGGCTGCGATCCTTGCCGGAGCGCCCGTCGGCGCGATTGCCGCGGCTGTTCACACATTCCCCGGAGTCGAACACCGCCTCGAATACGTCGCGGAGATAAATGGCGTCGCGTTTTACAACGATTCGAAAGCCACAAATGTGGACGCGACGCTGAAGGCGATAGAAGCTTTTCCCGGTTCGCTCTTCGTAATTCTGGGAGGCAAAGACAAGGGCAGCCCGTACGCACCGCTACGAGAGCCGTTGCGCGAAAAGGCGAAACGCGTGCTTCTCATCGGGGCCGCGGCGGACAAAATTCGCGAAGAGCTCGATGGTTCAGTGGCGATGGAACACGCTGGCACGTTGGACCGCGCCGTGGCTTTGGCGTTCGAACAAGCGCAGCCTGGCGACACGGTGCTTCTCGCGCCCGCGTGCGCCAGTTTTGATCAGTTCGAAAATTTTGAGCAGCGCGGCCGCACTTTCAAGGAAATCGTCGCGCGCCTCGCTACGCAACACAAAGCGCAAAATTCAACGAGGAAGGCATAACACATGCCGCGAAGTCTGCAGCCAGACAGGAAATTGTTCGTCGTCACGCTGGCGCTCTGCTTCATCGGCGTGGTGATGGTTTTCAGCGCCTCGGCCGTCACCGCCAAGGAGTTGTACGGCAATGGCTACGTGTTTCTCGAGCGCCAGATTATCTGGCTTGCCGTGGGGCTGTTCGGAATGATCCGCCTGATGAATTTCGATTATCGCAAACTCCGCGAGCCTCGCGTCATTTACTCCAGCGTTGCGGTGATTCTGCTGATGCTCATCGGCGTTCTGTTTTTGGATCGCTCGCATGCCACGCATCGCTGGATTCATTTGGGTCCGCTCAGCCTGCAGCCCTCGGAATTCGCGAAGCTCGTTGTGATTCTTTACCTCGCATGGTTCTTGGAATTGCGCCTGCGCCCCGGCGGCTTCGGCGTGAACAATTGGAGCCACACTTTGCTGCCCGCGCTCGGGCCCGTGATTTTTATTCTCGCGTTGATTCTTCGCGAGCCGGACATGGGCACGTCGTGCATGATTTTCCTGATTGCCCTGGTGATGTTGTACCAGGCGGGCATGTCCATGAAATACGTTGCAGGCGCGGCTTTGGGAGCGCTGCCCGCTGTTTATCTGCTGATTGTTCACGCGCACTACCGTTACGAGCGCATGCTCGCTTTTTTTTCTCCGGGTACAGACCCCCAAGGCCGCGGCTTTCAGCTGATGCAATCGTTGATCGCGGTTGGCTCCGGCGGTCTGACGGGCGTCGGCCTGATGGAGAGCAAGCAAAAACTTTTTTATCTCCCCGAAGCGCACACGGATTTCATCTACGCTGTTTTGTGCGAGGAGCTCGGCTACATCGGAGGAATCGCGGTTGTAATTTTGTTTGGAATTTACGCGTGGCGTGGATTCCGCGCCGCCTTTCGCGCGCCAGACGCGTTTGGCCGTTTGCTGGCCCTCGGAATCACCACGCTCGTCGTCGGCCAGGCGCTTGTGAATTTGAGCGTGGTGCTCGGGCTGATGCCGACGAAGGGAATTCCGCTGCCGTTTATTAGTTACGGC
The DNA here is from genome assembly GCA_035933995.1 of Candidatus Acidiferrales bacterium. Lineage (GTDB taxonomy): Bacteria > Acidobacteriota > Terriglobia > Acidiferrales > UBA7541 > DAHUXN01. Next base: position 3,074 of record DASYYI010000001.1, read on the forward strand.
GGTTCGAGCTTGCTGATTATGCTGCTGGCCACTGGCGTGCTCCTGAATATCAGCCAGCATGCCGAAGCGCTGTGAGCGAACGCAAATCGCCCTCGGCCAAGCTGCTGATCGCCGGCGGCGGAACGGGCGGGCACGTTTTTCCCGCGATTGCCGTCGCGCGTGAATGGCTGCGGCGCGCGGAGATGGCGCCGGGGAAATTTGCAAAGAGGGAAGTCGTGATCGTAGGCACGGAAAAAGGAATGGAAGCCAAATTGGTTCCCGAAGCGGGTTTGCCGCTGGAAACGATTCGCGTCGCGGGCCTCAAGGGCATGCGCGGAATCAAATTTGTGCGCAATGCCGCCCTCCTCGGAGCCGGCTTCTGGGACTCCGCAGCATTTTTGCGCCGCCACCATTTCGCGGCGGCGTTTGGCGTTGGAGGATACGCCTCTGGCCCCATGATGTTCCTCGCGGCATTGAGCGGCGTTCCCACGGTGCTGTTCGAGCCGAACCTCGCACCAGGATTCACGAATCGCGTCCTCGCGCGAATGGCAAAACGCATCGCCACGGGATTCGAGGAAACGGCGCGGCGCTTTGGCGCCAAAGCGAAAGTCACAGGCAATCCGGTGCGCGCGGAATTTTTCAACGCGCCGCGTCGCGACCATAATCCTCCATTCAATTTGCTAATCACCGGAGGCAGCCGCGGCGCGCAGCCCATCAATCACGCCATGATTGGCGCGCTCGACCTGCTCGCTGCGGAAAAAAATCAGCTTTTCGTCGTGCATCAGACCGGCGAACGCGACTATAATGCCGTGCGAGACGCGTATGCGCGCTTCCACTTCAACGCGGAGGTCAGTCCTTTTATCGGGAACATGGCGGACAGGTTCGCGCAGGCCGACCTGATCGTTTGCCGGTCAGGCGCCATCACGGTGGCTGAAATCGCCGCCGCGGGGCGTGCCGCCATCTTCATCCC
>DASYYI010000016.1:0-3243 GCA_035933995.1 Candidatus Acidiferrales bacterium
GGGGGTCCGGGCGGGGGCGGGGGTTCGGGATAATCCCGGTTGCCTGGTGGCGTTGGCTGTGAGTCTTGCCTTGCTGGAGCAGGTTGCTTCGTGAAGGAGGCAAGATGGGCACGGTTTCGTGGGTTTCGGGTGCGGGCCCGCTGGTGGCGTATGCGGGCGGGTACCGGCGTGAGCTGGAGCGGCGCGGGTTCTCGCCGTGGACGGTGCAGCGTCATCTGCAGGTGGCGGGGCAGCTGAATCGCTGGCTGCTGGCAGGTGGCGTGCCGCTGGAGTCGGCTCCGGCCCGGGCGGGGGAATTCTTCGCAGCCTTGCGGGCTGGCGGGCGGCGGCGGGTGCCGACGATGCAGACGCTGGCGCTGTTGTTCAGCTACCTGCGCGGCGAGCAGGTCGTTCCGCCGGAGGAGCCGGCGGCGGTGACGCCTGCGGAGGAGCTGCTTGCCGGTTATCACAGTTATCTGATCCAGGATCGGGGCGTGGCACCTTCGACCGCGCGGCGCTATGAGCAGATGGCGCGGCGGTTCCTGGCCGGACGCGTGTCGCAGCCTGGCACTCAAAGCGGCGCGGAGGGTCTGAGCAGCTCCGAGGTCACTGCGTATGTGGTGGGGTGCTGTTCCCGCCTCACTACGACCGGATCGGCCAAGCGGGAGGCAGCGGACCTGCGGTCGCTGCTGCGTTTCTTGTATTTGAGGGGTATCACGGCTGCTGACCTGGGGGCTGCGGTGCCGCCGGTGGCCAGCTGGCGTGACACGCGGCTGCCGGCGGTGATGAGCGCTGCTGACGTCGCGGCGTTGCTTGGTTCGTGTGATCGTTCGTGTCCGTCCGGGCTGCGTGACCTGGCCATCTTGACCTTGCTGGGGCGTCTGGGGCTGCGGGCGGGAGAGGTCGCCGCGGTGCGGCTGGGCGATATCGACTGGCGTGCGGGTGAGATGGTGGTGCGCGGCAAGGGCTGCCGCCAGGACCGGCTGCCGCTGACCGTAGAGGCAGGCGAGGCGCTGGCCGGCTACCTGAGGGATGGCCGGCCCCGCTCGCAGTGCCCGAGCGTGATCTTGACCTGCTACGCGCCTTACCGCGGGCTCGGCCCGGGTGCGGTCAGCGCGGTGGTCTACCGTGCCTGCCGGCGGGCCGGGCTGGCCCCGGCGGGCGGGCACCGCCTGCGGCACGCGCTGGCCAGCGAGATGCTGCGCCAGGGCAGCGACCTGGTCGGGATCAGCCAGGTGCTCCGGCACCGGAACCTGGGCACCACCTCGGTATATGCCAAGGTTGACCGGGCCGCGCTGCGGGCCGTGGCCCGGCCGTGGCCGGGAGCGGGACGATGACCGCCTGGGCCGGGCAGGTGGAGGATTACCTGTGCCTGCGCCGGGTGCTGGGGCATGAGCTGGCCGAGGCGGCCCGGCTGCTTCCCCGTTTCGTGGCCTACCTCGACGAGATCGGCGCCGAGGTGATCACCGTGGAGGCCGCCCTGGCGTGGGCGCAGCAGCCGCCGGCCGGGCCGGGCAGCGTGATGCCGGCCCGGCGGATGGCCGTCGTCCGCGGGTTCGCGCGCCACATGGCCGGCGTCGACCCCCGCACGCAGATACCGGCGACCGGGCTGGTGCCCTGCCGCCAGCGGTGGCGGCCGCCGTTCATCTACTCCGACGCCGATGTGCAGGCCCTGATCGCCGCCGTGCCCCGGGTGGTGCGCTCGCCGCTGCGGATCGTCACCTATCAGACGCTGACCGGCCTGCTGGCCGCTACCGGGATGCGGGTCGGGGAGGCGCTCCGCCTGGAACGCGGCCACCTGGACTGGGCCGAGGGCATGCTGACCGTGCACGCATCGAAGTTCGGCAAGTCCCGGGAGGTGCCCCTGGCGGCGAGCACCAGGCAGGCGCTCGCCGCCTACGCCCGGACCCGGGATAAGCACCTGCCACGGCCCAAGACCGGGGCTTTCTTCGTGTCCACGACCGGGACGCCGGTGCGTTACCAGCGTTTCGGGGAGGCGTTCCGCGGGTTTGTCCAGGCCAGCGGCGTCGGAGCCGGCTCCCCGGTCCACCCGCGTATCCACGATCTTCGCCATTCGTTCGCGGTGCACACCCTGGCCGGCTGGTACCAGGCAAACCAGGACGTCAGCGCCCTGCTACCCCGGCTGGCAACCTACCTGGGCCACTGCGATCCCGCCTCCACCTACTGGTACCTGTCGGCCGCGCCAGAGCTGCTGGCACTGGCAGCCGCCCGCCTCCAGCAAGCTCAGCAGGCCCTGCCGTGACCGCGCTCGCCCCCACAATGCAGCTGTTCTTCAGCGAGCGGCTGGCCCGGCAGCGCCAAGCCAGCCCGGGCACCGTGACCTCCTACCGGACCGCCTTCCGGCTGCTGCTGTGCTTCATCCAGCAGCGCACCGGCAAGGCCCCTTCCAGCCTGGACCGGGACGATCTCAACGCTGACGCGATCTCCGCGTTCCTGGACTACCTCGAAGACAGCCGCGGCAACAGCGCCCGCAGCCGCAACGCCCGGCTGGCCGCGCTGCGCTCGCTGTTCCGCTACGCGGCATTGCGCCATCCCGAGCACGCCCACCTCATCCAGCAGGTGCTGGCCATCCCGCAAAAGCGCTTCGACCGCGCGCCGGTGCCGTTCCTGACCCCCGCCGAAACACAAGCACTGCTGGCAGCCCCCGACCCGGGCCGCTGGGAAGGCCGCCGCGACCGCGCCCTGCTCCTCCTGGCCGCGCAAACAGGGCTGCGGCTCGCGGAACTGACCGGGCTCAACTGCAACGACGTCCAGCTCAACGCAGCCGCCCACGTGCGCTGCACCGGCAAAGGACGCAAGCAGCGATGCGTGCCGCTCACCCCCGCCACCGCCACCGCCCTGCGCGCCTGGCTCCGGGAACGAGGCAACCACCCCGGCGAGCCGCTGTTCCCCGCCCGCCCCGGGCGGCGCCTCAGCGACGACGCAGTCGAACACCGCGTCGCCCTCCACGCCCGCAACGCCGGACAACGCTGCCCGTCCCTGACCGGCAAGAACGTGACACCGCACACCCTCAGGCACACAGCGGCCATGTCCTTGCTGCACGCAGGCGTCGACACCACAGTGATCGCCTTGTGGCTCGGCCACGCCGACCCCCGCTCGACCGAGCCCTACCTGCACGCCGACATGACCATCAAGGAACGAGCCCTCGCCCGGACAACACCCCCATCGGTCAAGCCCGGCCGCTACCACCCCCCCGACAGCCTGCTCGCCTTCCTGGAAAGCCTGGGATTATCCCGAACCCCC
>DASYYI010000027.1:0-5193 GCA_035933995.1 Candidatus Acidiferrales bacterium
GCCGTTTACGCTAATCCGGACGTCAATGGCCATGGCGCGCCTCCGCGAGGTACTTCCCGGTGTTTGACTCGGCTTCTAAATGGGAATTGAAAGTTACTCCCGAGACTGGAAAATATCAAGGCGTGAGGTTCGGCTTGCGGTCTAAGGCAGCGCTGCGCGGGCTTCGGGTTGTCGGCGGGCGCGGAGGCGCAGGACTTTGCGCTGGTTGGCTTCGAGGACTTCGAACTGCAAGCCGTCGTAATCGAGTCTTTCGCCAGCCTCGGGGACGTGTCCAGCGATGTGATTCAGCAGGCCGGCGACGGTCGCGGCCGTCGATTCGACGTCGCGGTCATTCAAGTGGATGCCAAACAACTCCTCGAGTTTTTCCACCGCGAGACTGCCGCGAAGAACCATGCTGCCTGAACTTTCGCGGATGACGTCGGGCACGGGCTGACGATCCTCTTCGCCAATTTCCCCGACAATTTCCTCGACCAGATCCTCCGCGGTGACGATGCCGGCCATGGAGCCGTACTCGTCGATCACAATGGCCATTTGCTGGCTCTTGCGCTGCATTTCCTTGAGCAGGCTGGAGCCCATTTTCGCTTCGGGGACGAACAGCGCGGGACGCACGAGCTCACGCACCGTGCGCTGGGCGGATTCGCTTTCGGGGACTTGCAAAACGTCGCGGGCGATGACGATGCCAATGATTTCGTCGAGATTATTTTCGTAGACGGGCAAGCGTGAAAGTTTGGCTTCGACCAGCACGCGGCGCAATTGCTCGATGCTGGCGCTCGCGGGAATGGCAACGACGTCGGGGCGCGGCGTCATCACTTCCCTGACGCGTTTGTCGCTGAATTCGACAACCTGCTCGATCAGTCGCGCTTCATCTTGTTCGAGGATGCCCTGTTCCGTGGCGGCGTCGACAATGGCCTCGATGGCGTGCTGATCATCGGGGACTGCGTCGCTATCGGGCTCGTCGGAAATATGCAGCAGGGATACGGCAAATTCGAGGATGGCTTGAATCGGCCAAACCAGCCAGGCGAAGAGGCGGATGACGGGCAAAATCGGAATCAGCCACTTGCCCCGGGTTCGCGCGAGCAGCAGCGCAGGAAAAAATTGCATTCCCACGATGACTTCGAGGCCGAGGAAGAAAATCATCTCGGCGACGATTTGCCAGGTTTCGCCGGCGAAGAGTATGACGGCGCGCGCCGTGAGTACGGAGACGACCACGAGCCAGAGACGCGCCAGAAGGTTAAACGTCCCGCCCGCTCGGAAACGGGCGATTCTCAAACGCGGCTCGATTTCGGCTACGTAAGCGTCCAGATTTGCGTGCGCCGGCCCGGCGACCACGCGGCCAAGTTGGCGGTAAATGCGGTCGAGATACGCGAAGACCGTGAGGCCCGCGGCAAGCACCAGAATTCCGATGGTGTAGTAAAGCAAGCCCATCGCTTATCGAATCCTCAATTGGCGGCGCAAACGCAGCTCAAGCCGCTCCATTTGGCCGGTGTCGGTTTCGTGATCGTATCCCAATAAATGAAGAAGGCCGTGAAGCATCAGAATGTGCATTTCGTCATCGAACGCGCGGCCGGATTCGCGCGCATTGCGCCGTGCGACGGCAGGCGCGATGGCAATGTCGCCCAAATAAGAACTGTTGCCATTCGCCAAAGAATGCGGGCTGCGCGACGATTTAGAAACCCTTCGCGTGACGCGCTTTTTTCTTGCGCCCGCTTCCGCTGGGAACGATAGCACGTCCGTGGGCTTCGCTTTGCCGCGATAGAGGCGATTCCAGCGCGCGATGTGCGCGTTCGTGACCAGGCATACGGTGGCCGCACCGGGGGGAATATGCAAAAGCCTGGAGATGCGAGCGAAGAATTGCTCCAGCGAAGGAGAAGCGACAGATACACGTCTCTGGCGGTTGATGACCATGGGAGTGGAATTAATCCGCTTTGCCGCGACGTCCGGACTCGCGCGACTGGTTGTTGGCAGCGGCGCGATTGCCGTGCTGGCCGCCGTCATATTCTTCGTAGGCCTTGATGATGCGCTGAACCAGATTGTGGCGCACGACGTCGCGTTCATCGAAATGAACCACTGCGATACCCTCGATCTTGCCCACCACATCGAGAGCCTCGACGAGGCCGGAGCGGCGCTCGACGGGCAAATCGATCTGCGTAACGTCACCAGTGATTACGGCCTTGGAATTGAAGCCCAGGCGCGTGAGGAACATTTTCATCTGCTCGCTGGTGGTGTTTTGCGCTTCGTCCAGAATCACGAAGGAATCGTTCAGCGTGCGGCCGCGCATGAAGGCGAGCGGCGCGACTTCGATGATGTCCTTCTCGAGAAAGCGCTCGAGTTTGTCGGCTTCGAGCATGTCGTGGAGGGCATCGTAGAGCGGACGCATATAGGGATCAATCTTCTCCTGCAACGTGCCTGGCAAAAAACCGAGACGCTCGCCGGCTTCGACAGCGGGACGCACGAGGATGATGCGGTTGACCTGCTTCGTCAGGAGCGCGGAGGCGGCCATGGCGACAGCCAGATATGTCTTCCCTGTTCCGCCGGGGCCGATAGCGAACACCATGTCGTACTGCTCAAGCGCCTCCATATAACGGCGCTGGTTGGAACTTTTCGCGGTGATGGGTTTTTTGCCGAAGGCGCGCGGACGCACGTGCTCTACTGCACCGCGCATCGAGAATTCCGGCTCTTCGTGGGCCATACGCAACATCGCTTTCACCTGCGCGCTCTCGATTTTACGCCCTTCGCGAATCAATTGATTGTAATCGTTCAAGAACTTAGCGGCGCGGCCCACCTGTGCAGGCGCGCCTTCGATTTCAAGGTCGCTGTCGCGCAATTGCGTGGTTACGTGGAGAGTCGATTCAAGGAGCTTGAGGTTTTCGTCGTAGGTGCCGAATAGATTCGCGACATCCCCTGACATCCTGACGGTTTGTCTCATCTAGGTAGGTGACTGCTGGCACAGCGTCGCGGCGCACTCCCAATTGCGCCGTTAGGATACGGTACAGGAGTAGGACGCCGCGGTCAAGGCGCCGCCACTTATACTGCTTGCTATCAGAAGGATAGCGCGTCGCAGCATCGGCCTTTCGCACAGATTTACTGCGTCGGGCTGGGAAAGGCCACTTTCGGCACAGCGCGCTCCGCGGGAGATGCCGCGAAGTACGCGTCGTTGCGCTGGAAGCCTGCCCAACGCGCGAACACGCTGTTTGGGAACGTGCCGATGAATGTGTTGTAGTCCTGAATGGCGTCGTCGTAACGCCTGCGCTCGACGGCGATGCGATTTTCAGAGCCGGCCAGTTCGTCCTGAAGCTGCAAAAAACTCTGGTTCGACTTGAGCTGAGGATAATTCTCGGTGAGCGCGAGCACTTTGACGAGCGCGCCATCGAGCTGGCCGTTGGCGGCGATTTTGTCCTTCGGAGTTTGGGCGTTCATCAAGTTGGCACGCGCGTTGGCGACGGCGGTGAAGACCGTGACTTCCTGGGCAGCGATGCCTCTCACGGTGGCAACAAGGTTGGGGATCAGGTCGGCGCGGCGTTCGAGCACGACGTCCACCTGCGCCCAATCGGATTTGACCGTTTCGTTCTTGCGCACCATCTGATTTCGTGCGCTGACGTACATTCCCCCCACGATAACGATAAGCAGGACGATGACGCCCAGCACCGCCCATCCCTTTTTCATTTTGCTCCTCCGCGAAAATCGCACACAGCGCCAAATCTTCCGCGCCCGTGAGTTTTAGAACGTGCCCTCGAAACGCCGGTCGACCAGGTTGGTCATGCGCTCGACCAGTTCGACGAACCCGCGCAAAGTCTCCTGTGCATCCACGTCGGAAGGCTTTTGCTTGCCTTCGCGCACATCGAGAATCGCGCGAAAAGCGTCCGATTTGCTGCCAACGAGCGCCGCGGCGCGGTCGACAACTTCGCGCTTGGAAGCAGGTGCAGGCTCGCCGAAGGCCAGCAGCGCATGGCGAAACAAGGTGACGAATGCCGATACCGATGCGTCCATCAGGCTCACTACCAGGCGATCCTTGGGCGGCACGGACAAAATACCGTGACGCAGGCGCACCATATTGGTGCGTAGCTCGCGCTCCACCTGCAATTTGTGCAAATTGGTCGGAACGTTGAGCGTGGAGAAAAAGTCGTCGCCATAAATCATTCTGTGGTTCGTCTTCATGTCGAGCAATTCGATGGCAAAAATATCGGCGGAGGCGCGAAGCTCCTCTTGCGTGAATACCTGCGGCGCGTCAAACCCTTTTCGTTTCCACCAGGCGACCGTCTCGTGAAGCGCTTCGAGCTCCGGCGTGCCGGTGCGTTCGAGAATGCAGAGGATGTTGATATCCGAGTGCTGCTTGCGGTATTCGCCCGTGACGGCGGAGCCATAGAGAACGATGGCTTCCAAGTTCGCGCCCGCCGCGTGTTGCAGCTTCTCTTTCAACTGTTGCAGCAATTCTTCCATCGCACCGCCGCTTTCTGCCTCGAATGCTGAATGCCCGTTAGAAATCCAGTACGTTGCTATTGCAAGATGCGCACGACGATTACTGCCGGAAAGTCACCAACTGCCGCTGGCACCGCCGCCGCCGAACGAGCCGCCGCCAAAGCCGCCGAATCCGCCGCCTCCTCCAAATCCTCCGCCTCCCCAGGAACCTCCGCCCCAGTTCCCGCCTCCGAGATACCACGGAGTGCCCGCCCACCACACCCCATGGCCACGACGGCCGTACTTGCGCACCGCGCGCATGCGCATGAGCAGGCCGAGGAGCGGGAAGAACAATAACATCATAATGGAGAGCAACGGCACTGCGATGTTCCTGGCTGTGAATGGCGGCGGGGGAGTTTCGGCGCCCATCGGATTGTTCTGCGATTCTTGCGCCAATGCGTCGAGCTTTACGCCACGGTCTTTTGCAATCACGGCGGCTATGCGTTCGGTGAGCAACAGAACCGCGCCGCTGTAGTTCCGGATTCTAAGCTGGGGCTGCGCTTCCCGGCCAAAACTTCCCACGAGTCCATCGGGCAGGATGGGTTCCAGACCATAACCCACTTCGATGCGGTATTCGTGTTCGTTGGGAGCGAGCAAAATCATCACTCCACGGTCTTTTTGCTTGGGGCCAATTCCCCAACGCGTGGCTAGATTGATGGAGTAATTCTCGATGGATTCGCCTGCCAACGAACGCACGGTGACGACGGCGATCTGCGCCTGCGCCTTACGGTCCACTTC
>DASYYI010000029.1:0-2520 GCA_035933995.1 Candidatus Acidiferrales bacterium
ATCCATGGGCGAGTGGATGGTCATCTTCTCCGCGTTTCCCTGAGCATAAAGCATGGTGCCGCGAGCGCGATCGCGTTGGATTTCCAAGACGCGAATGTCGGCGGCCGCTGCTTCGCGCTTCAATTGAAAAGTCTGGCGGAGTTGCTGGAGAGTCTGAACCGCCTCCTGAAGCGTTTCCTGATTTTTCTCGGCGTCAATGCGGGAAACGATATCTTTCTTGGTCACTTCGAGCTGCGCCTTGGTGAGATCGTCCTCGGCTTGCTTTAATTCTGTTTCATCCTTGGCGCGGGCGGCATCCTCGGCGGCGCGTTTCTCTTCGACCTGGTCCACAAGGTCCTGGTAGGTCGCCTTTTTATCGAGAGCGTCTTTGATTTGCGCCTGGCGATCGAATTCCACCAGCACGTCGCCCTGTTTCACGCGCGAACCCGCGGAGGCAAGTCGCGTCACTACCATGGAATTGAGCTGCGCGCCTTCCAGCCTGGGGGCAAGCACCGGGCGCGACCTGACGGCTTCCGTTGTGCCGGCCAAACGAAGCACGTGGACAAAATCCTTTTTCGTCACGGTAGCAGTGCCTGCCTCTTCAGAGCCGGACTCTTCAGGGTTTGACGCGCGTGTGCGCCGAACGTTTCCGGAGAAATACGCTACCAGGATTAGGGCGCAAAGCGCGCTAGATGTCGCGATTATGCGGGCGTTCTTGCCCGGTGCTCGTGAACTTGCGGAACTGGCGGGAGGGCGAATTGCGTTGGGACGTTTTTTTTCTGCTCGCTGGACGGCGAGCCATTTCGCGACGCGTTTGTGGAACGAGTCTTTCATGCCAGCGTACCGATCTGCGGCATTCCTGATTTTATCGATGATGCAGTATATCGCTTAGAATATCGGTAATCAAATTAACATCATCATCAATCTGAACCAGATGTAATCTCTCGTTTCCGAGATGCATTCTGTGGCCACAAGGATATCCGCGATTCAGCGGGGCAATGCGTCCAAATGGTGGCTGATGCTTCGCTCGATGCGAGCGGAAGCGGGCAGAAGCGTTCCTTGGCGTTTGTTGACGATGGTCGCGCGGGTCTGTTAGCTTCATAAGATAACAAGAGATTTCGAGGAGGCAGTTCATGGCTACGGCAGTTTTTCCGAACGCTCATAAGAATTACATCAATGGCGAATGGGTGGAGACGTCCACCAAAAAAGGAATCGAGAACCGCAATCCGGCGAACACGGACGATTTGGTCGGAATTTTTCCGGCGTCGAGCGCGGAGGATGTGAACCGCGCCGTGGAATCGGCGAAGAACGCATTCGATAAATGGCGGCTGACGCCCGCGCCCAAGCGCGCGGAGATTTTATTTCGCGCGGCGGAGATCATGATCCAGCGCAAGGAAGATTTGGCCGTCGATATGACGCGCGAAATGGGCAAAGTGCTGGCCGAGACGCGCGGCGACGTGCAGGAAGCCATCGACATGACGTACTTGATGGCTGGCGAGGGGCGGCGCCTGTTTGGCCAGACGACGCCTTCGGAGCTGCCGAACAAATTCGCGATGAGCGTGCGCGCGCCGATTGGCGTCTGCGGACTGATTACGCCGTGGAATTTTCCCATTGCAATTCCGTCGTGGAAAATGATGCCCGCGCTTGTCTGCGGGAATACGGTGGTCATTAAGCCGGCGCAGGATACGCCGCTCTCGACATATCACCTGGTGCAAATTTTGGCGGAGGCCGGGCTGCCGGAAGGCGTCGCGAATATCGTCAGCGGCACGGGCCCGGACGTGGGCGCGCCGCTGATGAATCATCCGGATGTGAAACTGGTGAGTTTTACCGGCTCGACGGGAGTGGGGCGCATCGTGAGCTTGGCGTGCGCGGGCACGTTCAAGCATTGCCATCTGGAAATGGGCGGCAAAAATATTATTTTGGTGATGGACGACGCGAATATCGACCTTGCCGTTGATGGCGCGATTTGGGGCGGATTCGGCACCACCGGCCAGCGGTGTACGGCGGCGAGCCGCGTCGCTGTGCACAAAAAAGTCTACAAGGAGTTCGTGGATAAATTCGCGGCGCGCGCGAAACAATTGCGCGTCGGCGATGGCTTGCAGCCGGATATCGACATGGGCCCGGCCATTAACGAAACGCAATTGCAGACGGTGATGAAGTACGTCGAGATCGGCAAGCAGGAAGGCGCAAAGCTCGCCACCGGCGGAAATCGATTGAACAAAGGCGCGCACGCGAAGGGATGGTTCCACGAGCCGACTGTCTTCATCGACTGCGATCCGAAGATGCGAATCTGCCAGGAAGAAATTTTCGGCCCCGTGGTTTCCGTGATGCCGATGAGCAGCCTCGACGAAGCGATTGAGATCGCGAATGGCGTGAAGTACGGATTGTCGTCTTCGATTTACACGCGCAACGTGAATGACGCGTTTCGCGCGCAGCGCGATTTGGATACGGGCATCGTCTACGTGAATGCGCCGACGATTGGCGCGGAGACGCATCTGCCCTTCGGCGGCACCAAGCAAACGGGCAACGGCCATCGCGAAT
>DASYYI010000032.1:0-1650 GCA_035933995.1 Candidatus Acidiferrales bacterium
AGTCGCGCCCTGGCCCAATTCTCCCAGACGAAAGGGCAACTCGAATTCGTGGCACAGGTCCGCAAGACGTTCGAGTTCGCCCGTACTCGCGGCGCTCAGGAAAATTTGTTCAGCGGCGTTCAACCGCCCTTTCAGTTCGGCTATGAACGCCGGAACATTCCCGTGGTATCGCGTGGTCGGCCGCGTTGGCACAGTGAACTGCGACTCGGCAGTTTTTTCCAGGGCGAGTTGCTCAAGGCCAAAGCGCGTGACGGTCTGCTTTGCGCGTTGCCACTCGTCATCGTTGAGGATATAACTCTCCGGAGGCGCGGCGTCCGGCTCCTCCGCTGCCGCTTCCGCGAATCGCGCGCGGTATTTCTCGAGTGCCACATCGAGCGCGGCGGGTTCATCTTCAATGACCAGAACATTGTCGCGCAGGCGAAGCAGATTCGATTCGCGGCGCTCCGCGAGAAATGCTCGAAATTCCCAACCCGGGAAAAACCCTGCCGGGACGTCGAGCTCTCGCCGCTCTGAATCTTCGTACCCTGCAATCACAGGCGCGCGGAGGCGTTCGAGCTGTTCCGCGCTGCGCGGGCTGTCCGTTAGCGGCAGCAGCGTGATTCGCTCCACGGGGCTTGTCGAGCGTTGCGTCTCCGTATCGAATTCACGCAACGATTCCACAGTATCGCCCAGAAGTTCGAGGCGCACCGGACGTTCTGCCTCGGGCGGAAACACGTCGAGGATTCCTCCGCGCACGGCGAACTGTCCGGGCATCTCGACGGTTTCCACCGGCTCGTAACCGACGCTCGAAAGATGCGCCAGCAATTCTTCGCGCGGCACGTCTTCTCCGCGCGCAAGCGCCAGGGCGAGACTCTGGTAATATTGCGGCTCGCGCAAACGCAGGACTGCTGCCGTCACAGGGGCGATTACCAAATCTGCTTCGCCGCTTGTCAACCGCCACAACGCCGCCGCGCGCGCCTCGGAAATTTCCGGATGCGGCGATTGGTGATCGTAAGGCAAAACTTCGTGCGAAGGCAGCACTGTCACTTGCGCGTTCGCTCGCCCCAGAGCGCGAAGAAAATAAAGCGTCAACGCCTCGAAGTCGTCGGCCTTCTGATTCGATTCAACGAGGAAAATCGTCTGTTTGGAAAGCGCCTGGACCGCGAGCGCAACAAGCAGCGCCTTCGCGGGATCGGTCAAGCCGGTCAGCACCACCTCCCGGCTGCCGCGTCGCAGACGATCAAAACATTCTTCAACGGCTTGCTGGCGTCCCACGCGGGAAAGCAGCTCACCGACCAGAGGCAGGATCATGATGGAATTTTCAAAATCTTCTCGATAATCGAGGACGTAGAATAACCCGGCTCGAGCGGCACCGACACCACGCGTCCACCCGCCGCCTCGACTTCTTCACGCCCAACAATTTCATCTGCTCCCCAGTCGCTTCCCTTCACCAGCACGTCAGGCAACACGCGCGCTACGATCTCACGCGGCGTGGGTTCGTCGAACAACACCACGTAATCGACTGCCGCGAGCGCTGCCGCAATTTCCGCGCGTTCATTTTCAGGAATGATTGGCCGATTCACGCCTTTGTTTTCGCGCACGCTGCGATCGCTGTTCAGAGCGAGCACGAGTATCTCGCCCAGTTCGCGCGCCGCTTCGAGCAGCCGCACG
>DASYYI010000086.1:0-6751 GCA_035933995.1 Candidatus Acidiferrales bacterium
TGTCCGTGGCGATGACGCTTTGCCGCAAGGCTTCGTCGCGCTACGTCGCGGCGCTGGTGACGCTGCTGCTGATGGTGGCCGCGCCCGTGGTGACGTTCTTTGTCCTTTGGCATGACGCGTCGTTGCACAACGGATCGGGCGCATCTGCTTCGTGGATTGGGGCGGCTTCCGCGTCGGCCGTCTCGCTTTCGCATCGAGTGCGCACATTGGCGATGTCGCGTGCCGCGAGCGCGCAAATCCCGGCGTCGCCGCGGCCCGATGCCCTTCTCTGGTTCGTCGAAGCGTGGTTTTTGGGCGTGCTGTTCTTGAGTTTGCGCACTGTGGGAGGGTTCATCCTGATTGAACGCATGCGGCGCAAAGAAGCGCGGCCCGTCAGCGCGAAACTCAACGAGCTGTGCGTGTCCTTGCAGCGCCGTCTACATCTGGACCGTGCCATTCGTTATTGCGAGTGCCGCCGGTTGGAAGCGCCAGCAGTGATTGGCTGGTTCCGTCCTGTGGTGATGCTCCCCTTGACCGCGTTGACGGGGCTTTCCGAGGAGCAGCTCAAAGCCGTGATTGCGCACGAACTGGCGCACATTCGACGCCTGGATTGCTTCGTGAATCTGTTCCAAGTGGCGGCGGAGACGCTGCTCTTCTACCATCCGGCGATTTGGTGGGTAAACAAGCGCATTCGCAGCGAACGCGAGAACTGTTGCGACGACGTCGCTATTTCCGTTTGCGGCGACGCAGTGGAGTACGCACGCGCGTTGACGCTGATGGAGGAGTCGCGCTCCGCTCCTGCGCTGGCGATGGCTGCGAATCGCGGACCGCTGGCAGCGCGCGTCGCGCGTTTGCTGGGCCTCGGCACAATCGGAAGCGGCCTTCGCGTGGCGGGATTTGCGGCTAGTTTTGTGTTCCTGGCCGGTGCGCTTCTTGCCGGCAGCGCATTGCTGGGCGCAGCGCACGTCTCTTTCGCGTCCACTGCCCTTCCCGTGCATGAAAACAAGGAAGCGAATGTCGTTGGTGGTGTTTCGGCCAACGCTCCCGCCACGAATGCAACTCCCGCTGAGGTGCGCGGGCGTCGCTCTGCGCCGAACGCACAACCCATTCCAGCACATCAAGCCAGCGCCAATAGCCAGAGCGATCCGCAAGCTTCTGCGCAGCCCGTCACCCGAGGCGCAAAGCAAAGTGGCGACGCTGAGCAGAACAAAAACAGCGGAGGCTATCTCGCTGGCTTAAAGGCGGAGGGCTTCGACAATCTGAGCGCCGACGAAGTCATTGCCATGAAGATTCAGGGCGTGACTCCGGAATACATTCACGAAATTCACGGACTTGGTTTGCATCCGAGCGTTGAGCAACTAATCGGCATGCGCGTTCAGGGCCTGACGCCGCAATATATCCGCGAGATGCGCGCGGCGGGCATCAACGTGAAAACAAACGAACTGATCGGCATGAAAGTGCAAGGCATCACGCCCGAGTATGTGAAGAATATGCAAGGGCTGGGTCTGAAGTTCACTCCAGAAGAATTGGTGGGAATGAAAGTGCAGGGCGTGGACGGCGAATACATTCGCGACATGCGCGCCGCGGGCATGGATGGAAGCGTGGACCGTTTCATCGGCATGAAGGTGCAAGGCATCACGCCGGAGTATGTAAAGAAAATGGAGTCACTCGGCCTGAAGTTCACGCCCGATGAATTGGTGGGGATGAAGGTGCAGGGAGTGACTCCTGAATACGTCTCCGAAATGCGCGCCGCCGGTTTTGACGGGAATGTGGACCACTTGATTGGCATGAAAGTGCAAGGAGTGACGCCGGAATACGTGAAGGAGATGCAATCACTGGGCCTGAAATTCAGCGGCGACCAGTTGGTGGGAATGAAAGTGCAGGGAGTCAGCCCTGAGTACGTTCGCGACATGCGCGCGACGGGCATCGACGGCTCCGTAAATCAATTCATCGGCATGAAAGTGCAGGGCGTAACGCCGGAGTACGTTCGTGACATGCGTGCCACGGGATTGAATCCCACGGCAAATCAGATCGTCGCCATGCGCGTGCAAGGTGTCGACGCGGATTACGTGAAGGCGCTGAAGTCAGCGGGCCTGCAGAATTTGACGGTGGATGATTACATCGCCGCGAAGGTGCGCGGAATAACTCCTGAATTCGTCGCGAAGGCGCGCAGCCAGGGATTCAAGGATTTGGACTTGCGAAAACTGATTGCGCTGAAGGACGCGGACGTATTTTGAGTTTTGAAGTCCGTTGCGAAACGCAGGGAATTCGCAACGGTAAAAGTAGAAGTAAAAGAGGAGACGCATCGATGAACGCGCGAAAATCATTGGTATTCATGTTGCTCGCCGCGCGCGCGGCGCTAACTGCGGGCGCCGGATGGTCCGCGGACTCGCAAAGTGGCAATTGGACGGTGAATCGGTCAGAAGAAGCGGGCAAAGTTGAATTTTCGTTGATGCAAACGCACCTTCACGGCCACTCGAATTACAGTTCCGATTGGCCGGCGTCTGCGTTCTCGGGCGTGGATTTCTCGAAGCCCGGCCGCCAGGACGTGAAATTCACCATCGCGCGCGATGCAGGCAGATTTGAGTGTGAAGGCTTTCTCGACAATGGCGAGGGCGCGGGCATATTTCATTTTTTTCCCGATGCGCAATACGTTCAGAAAATGAAGGCGCTGGGCTTCGACGGCATTGACGACGAAAAGCAAATCAGTATGGCGATTGAGGATGTGAGCCTGAAATTCGCGCAGGACATGAAGAACGAGCATCTGGAAGGGCTCGACACCGACAAGCTGATCGCCTTTCGGATTTTTCGCGTTACGCCTGAGTTCATCGAGCAGTTGCGCTCGTCTGGGCTGAACGTCACCGACAGCGACAAGCTCGTGGCCTTTCGAATCCACGGCGTTTCGCCGGAGATGGTTCGCACGCTGAAACAGGAAGGCTATACGCCGGATGAAGATACGTTGATCGCCATGCGCATTCACGGCGCGACCCCGGAATGGATCGCGGAACTAAAAAAGGCGGGCTACGACCACGTTGACCTGGAAAAGTTAATCGCTTTTCGCATTCACGGCGTCAGCCCGGAATTCATCGGCAAGTTGCATGATTTGGGCTATGGTCATCCCGAGCCGGATCAGCTGATCGCCATGCGCATTCATGGCGTCACGCCGGAATACATTACGGGACTGAAGTCGCGCGGGATGCACAACCTAACCATCGACCAGCTGATTTCCCTGCGCATCCACGGCATCGATTGACGCAATCTCAGCGGCCTCAACTACATTTTAGTTGTTCTTGTCCTTGAGAGCTTCTTTGGGTTGGCCGATTTTCTGCGTCGCGCCGGTCCAGAAGAGCTTGAAATTGCTGAAGTGGTGATAATGGTGCAAGTAATGGCCGCGAT
Source organism: Candidatus Acidiferrales bacterium (assembly GCA_035933995.1). Lineage (GTDB taxonomy): Bacteria > Acidobacteriota > Terriglobia > Acidiferrales > UBA7541 > DAHUXN01. The sequence goes on from DASYYI010000086.1 coordinate 3,376, forward strand.
ATTGGAAATAGACGTCGACGTTTTCGGGCAGCCACAAGGTTACTTTGTGCTTCGCGAAAGTGACCGTGGTGTAGTCGATGACGAAATGTTCGCGCTGTAACTTGATCCCGGGAATCGCCTTTACCAAGTCGGTTTCCATGTGCATGACTTGGCCGCCATCTTCCGAAAGCCAGGCGCGGCCTTTCAACGGCAGCGGTTCCGTTCCCGAGGGAGACTGGAAACTCAGGAGGCGGTCCGGACGGTCGGGACGTTGTTCGAAGCGCACGACCCAGGCAGGTTTGTCCTTCCATTCGCCCAAGCCTTCACAACTCCACTTAAAATCGCCTTGAAGAAGCGGATGAAATGCGAGAACCAGCCCAGGAGCGCCAATGTCGGCGAGTTCGCCGGGCATTTCCGTGGCGGCCACTCCCTGATTGCGAAACTCATTTACGTGAATGACCTGGTCGCTAGGATGCTCGATGAAAACCAGGTAGCTGAACGTGCGCGAGACGGGCTTCTCCAAGCTTTGAGTCCGCTTGATCTCGACGGTCTGATATTCTTCCGTGGCGGAGAACCTCTCGAGGTCGGTCACCATCTGCGTCGCATTCGTCGCCGCGGATGCAAGAACTTTCGGCAAGGAGCACGACGCGCCGGCGATGATGAAAGGCTTGGCGGCATCGACATCCGGCGGAGCCCAGTCTTCCTTGGGAGGCAAATCGACCGCCGCCGGCGGAATAGCAGCAACGGGTTGAGGCTGCGAAACCGTGATGGCATGAAAAGTCGCCACCTTGGCTGATGCTTTTTCATCAGCCGGAGTAGTCGTGGGTAGCTTCGCGATCCATGCCCGAAGCCTGAGAGCGCCCGGATCGTTGGGATGAGCGGCCAAAAAATCATTCAGCGTCGCGATGGCACCTGCGCGATCGCCAATTCCAGCCGCAGCTTGGACGAGAATCAGTTTGACAGGATCTGCCTGTTGCTTTCCGATAGCCAGAGCTTTTTCTGCGTGATCACGCGCTTGCGCGTAATCGCGTTGGTTGAGATATGCACTCGCCAGGATCCATTCCGATTTCCACGAAGAAGGATCGAGCCTCGCGGCCTTGCTCAAAAGGTCGATGGCACCGGGATAGTTTGCCTGATTGAAGCGGAGCATTCCGAGAGCGAGCAGCGAAGCTGGCTGATTTGCATCTAGGGAAACAGACTCTTCCAAATAAGGCTGGGCGCTCGACGGCTGCTTTGCGAGAAGGTAGCTCATGCCCATAACGTAGTTAACGTAAGGATTGCCATGCGCTAGCTGAATTGCTCTCTGGAAGTGCTTCTGCGCCGAAGGAATTTTGTTGGAGCGAAGGTCGCGGAGGCCCTGCTGAACTTCTTTCTGCGCGCGAGGCGCGAGGATCAACTGTCCGCCCGGAGCGTGAAAGGTTTGCTGTTCATTGACGGGTTTGAGAGTAACCAGGACGTGTGCGCTCGAAGCCTCATTCCCGTACGAGTCCGGAAGTTCGACGCTTTCGTGCGTGGGCTGATAACCATCCACTTTGACGTCAAGCTCGTAGCCGATGCCGGTTGGCAGGCCCGTGAAGACCCACTCGTTTCCGTACTGGCGCGGAAACTGAGGAATGACGGTGTCATTCTGGTCCGCCGTAAGAGTGATTTGAGGTGTTCCAGAGATTGGCGTTTCGTTTTCGCTACGAAGAGACACCTCGATCGAGCCGCCTCCATTCGCACGACCTAGAGTGCTCGGAAGAAGCGGGTTTTCGGATGGGTTAGAGGGCGGAGTTCGACTTTGAGCTGACCCCGCGGACGGTAGCGCAACGACGAGCAGGAGCGTCACAAAGAATATCGCCAGCCCTGATTTCACAAGCCCTCGATCAGAAACGTGGCTCGCTATCAACCGACCGTTCTTGAGCAAACAGTACGGCAGGATATGTTGGCTGTCAAGAACAGGCAACGAATCTTTTCGAGATGGGCTTGGACTAGGTGCGGCCGGTATGCGTGGCCGGTTGGTCCAGTGAGGGGTCAGCGAGTGTTCAGTAAGCGAGCGACCAGCCGATCAGCGTCAGCGTGAGAACGCTTACCAGCGCGCCCAGGCTGATCAGGCTCAGCGCTTTCCCGTGCCCCAGCAGCGAATCCCGCGTTTGGCGGTGGCCGCAGAGCAGCGTCAGCACGAAACCGGCCGTGGCCCACGCCAAGGCCGCGGGAAGTCCGCTGTATCTGCCAATCATGCCGAGGAATTGGCTCGACACCTGTCCCGCGGGAACCCACGCGGGAATCAGCGGCGTGACGGCAGCGGCTGCCACCAGCGTCAACAGCTTTTTCGTGACCCAGCGCTTGATTCTGGGTCGAGTTCCCTTCAACTTCGCGCGGCGCCAAACGAAGTAATCCCACGCCAACAGGCCGCCAATGATGGGAATCCATCCGTAAATGGTGACTTTGTTGTCCATCCACAGCCACGTGCGGAAGAATCCTGCGGCCCGGTGCGCGTGCGCCAGCCGCGGCAGCACCAGCCAGCCCACCGCTGAATTGCATGCCACCGCCGCCAGCAGAGTGATTAGACTCGTCAGCTGGAACCACTGGCGCGTGGGCACGGCTCCGCAGCCCGCGCAGACGCGGTGTTTGGGCTCGAATTCGTCCCCACAGCGTTCGCAGAAAAAGCTTTCCGCTAAAGGCTGAGCGCTTGAGGCCATGGTCATTAGGTTAGTTCAGCGGGCCGTTCGAGAACTACTGTCCATCGGTGCAGATTCGGCGCAGGTACGATCGGCCCTCCCGTCGAAGGAGCCAAGGTTGTCGTCTACTGCGCCAGCCTTACGTGACACGCTTCCGCACACGCCTCCAGGGTTTTGACGGAAATGGACTATGCAAACCTGAAAGACTACGCGGAAGGCAAATCGGATTCGGATCGCCGCTAGCCTGGCGGCACGGTTCCTCTTGACTCATGTGCATGAGTCATATAGACTCATGGTATGTCTAAGCGGCTACAGGTGATTCTTCGCGATCCGGAGTACCGCGAAATCCAGCGCGTTGCGCGCTCCCGCCATATGTCCATTGCCGAGTGGGTGCGCCAAGCCTTGGCTTTGGCGCGCCGGCACGAACCCACAAGCGACGGCGGCAAGAAACTTCAAACGATTCGCGCAGCCGTGCGAAACCAGTTTCCCTCCGGTGACATTGACACGATGCTCGCGGAAATCGAAAGCGGATACGGAAGCGGCCCTCGTCCGTGACCTTCATCGATTCGAACATTCCCATGTATTTGGTCGGCAAGCCCCATCCACACAAGGCCGACGCGCAGCGACTGCTTGAAAAACTCATCAGCGACCGCGAACGTCTCATCACCGACGCCGAGGTGCTCCAAGAAATCCTGCACCGCTACGCAGCCATTCACCGGCGCGACGCCATTCAACCT
>DASYYI010000092.1:0-21751 GCA_035933995.1 Candidatus Acidiferrales bacterium
GCTTCGACCGCCGTTTGTATTGTGCCGTATTGGGTGAGAACGAGAACCGAGACGTGTGGATAGTGCTCGCGTATACGGCGCAATAATTCGAGGCCGCCCAGCTGCGGCACTTTGAGGTCCGTGATGGCAATATCGACGGGATACTGATCGAGTTCTTCGAGCGCTTGCTCCGTGGTGCTGGCGATACGGACGCGCAGACCCAATTCCATTGCAATGTCGGTGCAAATCCGAAGAGTCGATTCTTCATCATCTACGATCAGAATCGTTGCAACGCCGATATGTTCGTCTTGCTTTGTTTTTGCTATCCCAAGCTCTGTTGCCATCTGCGCCTCGCTGCCCGCCGCGAATTTCCCTCCCGGGGCGGGTGCTCCGACTGAAGCACGTGGTGAACCGAATGTGCACAGTTCCTAATTGGTTCACCGTGCTGCGTTTAAGACGTTCAAACTTGAACGCCAGTTAGTAGGTAAATCCCGGATTGGGAATGGAGTCTTCCCGCAGTAATGGCTAAAGGACGCAGTTATATATGTGTATGGAGATTCCCAATTGAGGACCGGACCCCAAATTGGGAACGGCAGAATTCCCGTTGTCCATCGGTTGGAGCGCCACGGATCCCTCTTTCTCGGTGATCAAAACTGCGGAGCGCAAGGTGGATTACCATTGTTAGTATATATCGCATAGATAACTCTTAGGAAACTGTCGCATTTTGAACAGACACGCCTTGCACCATGGCCTTACGATTGCCTCAGGGCTTCTAGCTCGTGAGCCAACGCTCACTGGGGTTTCCCAAACGCATCGAGAATCTGGGAGTGTTCAGCATGGATTTAACCTCGCCAGCTAGTGTTAAGAAATCCAGGACCCTCACTGTTCCGAAGGGCTTTCTCGTCGAGGGACCGGCGAGCCGAAGACGGCTCCTGCGCGTCCTGTTCGTTCATTCTAACGCCGCGGACGTAAGGCAGTGCATCCAAGAGCTCGAGAAGGCGCACTTCAAAATCAGCGCGGATTTAATTTCCACTCCGGATCAGTTTGCCAAACGCCTGGCCTCAGAAACTTATGATGTGCTGCTGATCGAATATCCAACCTCGAACTGGAAAGGGCCGCAGGCCCTTCAGATTCTGCACTCGAAGAATAAAGAGATCCCGTTGATTTTTCTAACCAGCGCAATGCCGCAGGAAACAGCGGCGGAGTTGATCACTGAAGGGGCTGCCGATTGCGTGGAAATGGACCACGTGGGCCACCTTCCGGTCGCCATTCGCCGAGCTCTAAGTGAGAACCATCTGCGCCAGGAACGCGACCAGTCGGAAAAAAAGCTGCGCCACTCCGAGGCGCGTTACCGCGCCTTGGTCGGGAACTTGGCCTATGGAATGTGCCGTTGCAGCAGTGAAGGCAAGTTTCTGGATGTAAATCAAGCGTTGGTGACCATGCTAGGCTATCACACCAAGGACGCGCTTCTGGATTCGATCCATGTACGCGAGATCCTGTGTAATCCTACCAAGCGGGCACAGTTGCTAGGGCACATCGATGAACAGGACGGCATCCCTCCCTTGGAAGTTGACTGGAAGCGGGTCGATGGCACACCCCTAAGAGTGCGGCTCAGCGGACGCGAGGTCAGCGAAGGGGGCCAAACCGAAGATTTCGAGATTATCGTCGAGGACGTGACCCAACAGCGCAAGTTGGAAGACCATCTGCGGCAACAGGCGGCCAAGGACCCACTCACGGGGTTGGCCAACTATCGTCAGCTAATAGAAATTGTCGATAGTGAAATCAAGCGATCCGAACGCACAGGGCGCGAGTTCGCCATTTTGTTCCTGGACCTCGATGGCTTGAGGCAGATTAACGATCGTTTCGGGCACGTCGTGGGCAGTCAGGCGCTCTGCAGGTTCGCCGACGTTTTGGGCAACTCGGGCCGTGACATTGATACTGCCGCGCGTTTCGGCGGGGATGAGTTTGCGGTTGTGCTGCCCGAGACAGGATTGGAAGCGGCTGGCTTGGTGGCGCGGCGAATCCGTGACAGCCTCGCGAACGACGGCAGAGAGCCGAAGCTGTCGGTCAGCGTCGGCATTTCGATTTATCCGAGAGATGGCGAAACAATTGACACGCTCGTGGGTGCGGCAGATGCAGCATTGTACGCGATGAAAGCCCAGCTGCGGGACGCGGGCACTAGCGCCAGCCAACTGAACCACAAGGCGGCGGCTGGCACTGAGACGCGCGCTCGGTGAACGGTTGCGATTCGGACTATGGCAATTCATGAGCGTATTCCCATTGAAGAATCCATGATTTTTGGCGCGACCCAATTGGAAGTTCTTACGCGTATGACGGCGGCTGGTTCGAGAGACACGCGAAGACGTGAACGGCTCTCGTGTTAACAGAACAAGCGCCGACGCGTGAAGGCGAGAACTCCTCCAGTTCCCGTGAGAAGGAGAAAAGACTCGCCGGTTCAGGCGTCTCACCGCCGCCCGGATCGTTGGTGCCGGATGTGCCGACGTCGCGCCACGGCAACGATTCATTGCACGGGCCGGAAACATTGGGATTGTTTGCGCCGGGGCACGGCTTGGCGTTGGCAAGATCAAATCCCCCGGTATTCAAGACTTGCCCTGAATCGGTGAAGGTGATCGACTGTGACGTGCCGGCGCCAAGAGAAAGGGTAAGCTTTTTGGTCGGCTGTATCGAATTGCCGGGCGCAAACGCATTCCCAAAGTCGCTCGTGTCGAAGTTTTGTCCAAATGTTTGAGCCAGAACTTCGTCCGTGCCTGCCCCTACCGTGAAAGCCCCGCCGGTATTCCACAAGTCGAATGTCGCGCTCCCGATAGTAACCAGAACGTCCGTGACGTTCCTGGTTTGGCCGGTATTGTTGACGACACGGATGGCGCCGGAGAAAAACCTGAGAACACGTTGCACCGCTGGAACCGCTGAAACGGGGTCCCGCCATTGCAGAAGTTCGAAGGAAAAAACGCGTTCGACCGGAGATCGTCGGCGTAACCGACCTGGACACTGATGCCGTTCGCCCAGACCATCGAGGGTAGAAGAGAGACGAACCCTAGCGCGGCGAGTAAAGCAACGAGCCACTTACTGGACTTCATTATGGTGCCTCCTGAAGAATTTCGACTACTGCTCTGTGAGGCAATTGTCGGACCAAACTGGGCGAAATCAGTAACTGGTGGTCACGTACTGTGATGTGCGCGCTTTGTGACCTTAGAAAATAGCGTTTGCACCGCGCGGGGAGTCGAATTGGGTTGAAACGGTTGATACAGGAAGTCAAGGTGGGAAAACAGAGTCGTCGTGAGGCGAATGCAAGCAGTTCCGAGCAAATGAAAAGGCGACCTGTTTCATTGGACGAACGCTGTAGGTAATCAGTAGTATACTGAATATTTAATTATTACAATATATTTACTGTAATGAGCAATATTACACAGTTAACAAAGGCGCGCGTGTATTAGGTTGTTGACTGCCCACTCCTTCTAAACGGAGGACATCCTCGAGAAACGGCGGTGGAACGATGACGCATGAGTCCCCTATTACAGCTATGCGGATGCCTGGCATAGCTGGGCCTCTTAAAGCAGGTCAGTTCCAAGCTCTTGTCACACTTCTCCACGAGATCAACCTTCAAAGATCTCTGCGATCGATATTCGTGATTGCCATTGAGGGGACGCGCGCAATTCTTGGGGCGAAACGGGTTGCGGTCAGAATCTTCGTCAGCGGCACGGATGCGCAAGCAGAAACGCAGCCCGCCTTGCAATTCCGACCCAACAGCAGCTCAATTGGCGAACTGATTTCTGAAATCGAGGAGATGACTCGGCCCGAGTCCAGGCTCAATTTCCATGCGACAGAAACGCAAGCGGAATCCCAGGGGAGACATCTGTTGCCGGGCGCTTGGCTTGCCGTCCCTCTCTTAGACCGAAACGACAACAGCATCGGCTGGATCCGCGCCTGGGATAAACCTGCGGGCCCGTTCACTACCGAGGATGAGATGGTTTTGGAGCTGGTGGCGCAATTCTTATCCCTCGCGATTGACAACGATCGTTTACTGGAGTCGGATGGGAATGCACACGCAAAGTGGGAAAATGAAATAAGGGAACGGAAGCGATTAGAAGACGACCTTCGCCAAGTTCAGAAAATCGCAACGGTTGGCCAATTGGCAGGCGGTATCGCGCACGACTTCAATAATATTCTCACCGCTAGTCTCGGGTATAGCGAGCTGATGATGAAGCGCCTTGATCCGTCCGGCCAAATATATCCGATGGCGCAGTGCATTCGGGAGGTTTCCTTACAGGCCCGGGAATTGACCCGGAGTTTGCTGGCGTTTAGCCACGAGCATGTCGTTGAACCATGCGCCGTGGAGCTGAATGAACTGGTTTCAACTGTTGCGAATATGTTTCAACGCTTGATGGGCGAGGACATAGCATTGGTGCGTGACTTCCACCCACAAGTGCAGAGCGTACGAGTCAATCCCTACCAGATTGAACAGGCATTGTTGAATCTGGTGATCAATGCTTGCGATGCAATGGAACAGCACGGCGGGACCTTGACTCTGAAAACGTCGAACATAGAGTTAAAACGTGACTTCTTTCGTGATGGCGAAGCGGCTATGCCCGGGCTGTGGTCGGTTCTGGAAGTCAGCGACACCGGGTGCGGGATGGATCAAGCGACAATGTCTCATGTATTCGAACCCTTCTTTACGACCAAGCGGGCGGATAGAGGAAACGGACTTGGCCTCACCATGGTCGCTCAGACAGTCAAGCAAAGCAACGGCATCATTCGGGTTCAAAGCAAAGCGGGAGGAGGTTCTTGTTTTCGAATGTATTTGCCGTCCACAAATCGGCGGGCCGGATGCACGTCCCTGCCGGTGATCACGGGTCGCCAATACCAAGGAACGGAAACAATAATGGTGGTCGAAGACGACGGTATAGTGCAGCGGTTGCTTTATGAATCTTTGACCGATCAGGGTTACTTGATTCTTTGCGCAGGGGATGGCCTCGAAGCACTTCGTATTGCGAAATCTAATTCAGGACGCATCGATCTTCTCTTGACTGACTTGGTCATGTTCGGGATGAATGGAACAGCACTGGCCGAACAATTCAACCGACTGGGCATCGCGTCCAGATTTCTTTTCATTTCAGGCCACCCCGATAGGCTCGTGCGGCTGAAGGTGACTCGTAAATTCTACTACTCTTGCCTTGCCAAACCCTTCACGCCAAGGGCTCTCGCCACCGCCGTACGTGAAATATTAGATCGAGGAATCTCGAAAGAACCGTAAAGCAGAACAGATAGCAGATCGTCGCGGCGAGCGCGGACACAGCGCGCGCAGTGAATCGCGCCCAAGAGGGCAAGTAAATTATATTTGACGTTGACGTATCTAGTAAGTTATATACATCTCTGACCGAGCCGATCCTGCCTACTCTGAGAGGTATGTCAGGACAGAGACCCCAACAATCGGCTTGGATCGCCTAGGGGCTTCCGATCCCAAGCGGGAGCCCCTTAAACCTAGTTTGATGGCATTATAGGAACTGTCAGAAAGGAGACCGCCGTGAAGATAGCGCCGTGTCTTCTTGCTCTATTTCTTTTTCTGGTTGCTCCCGCAACTTTTGCCCAACAAGCGGCAGTCAGACGGAACGTGAACCTTCGAAGCGATCCTTCGACTGCGAGCCAGGTTCTTGAGACTCTGAACCTCGGTGCGCGCGTGACTCTGCTCGATTCCGCCAAAAAGAATCGCTTCTACCATGTCAAAGCGGAGGACGGCCAGGCCGGGTGGGTTTGGTTTAAAAATATCACCGTACTAGGTTCGCCATCGGCCGCGCGACAGCAGCCATCGCCCGGAACGCCCGCTGCCGGAGAAGGAGCCCAGTGCGACGATAGCCTTTGGGATCATGTCTACAATCCCCAACGCCTCATCGTGAAACAAAAGTGTATCGCCGTTACTGGAACGATTGCCGATGCGAGCCATGGCCAACATGCAGACGGGGTTCGACACGAAGCAGACGGCGACACGCACGGTTGGCTCGACCTGGACCCTCAGTTCAAGAGCCTGTTGAATGCTGGGAACATGAGCAATGAGGAAGGAAATCTTGTGTTCGAAATCGTCTGCAAGTTTCGCGTGACTCAAGCGGACGCCAAGTCAGCATGCCCCGCAAGCTACAATAGCCCCATCCAGCTTGTGTCGGTGGGGTCACACGTACGCATCGTCGGTAGCTATGTGCAGGACACCAATCACGCCCAATGGATGGAAATCCATCCCGTCACTTCAATTGAATTGATAGCGAACCTCCGATGAGCGCGGATTCCGAGATTGCTCGAAGGAATGCCATTTTCAGCAACTCACCCTCTCCAAGTCGTTTTTAATCTAGGTGTTGATTCAGCTGTTAGTTGAAAAAGGAATTTTGAAACGTGACGAAATTGCGGAATTGGTTAGCAATTCGAAATGACAGCAACTGCCGCCGCAGACAAAACTGGCATCGAGATTCTTCTCAAAGGTATTGGAGCCCGGTCGAAGGAAATATCATGAAAATGAAGAGCTAACAATATTGACCGCTCAATCGTTCCCCGAGGGTCGGTTTGTCCCAAGGAATTCGGCAGCAAGAGCGCAACCCTGACCTTAGTTACGTCCTCGTCGACGACTGATCTCATCGCTGAAGCTCCCCCAAAACCGACTGCGCATTGGGCCCTTCTACCGACCCGCTGATGACCATGGGACGTGTATTTCCGTCCCGCCCTTCCAGCCAGTGCGCGTGTCCTCCGACCGTTCGATCCAGCATCGTGGCCGTAATCCAAAAACGCTCCCGGTCCGGGCTCACTGCACAATAAATACCTGCAGGCAGCTCGGGCAGCGCTGTAATTCGCGCTCGGAACGAATGGACAGGTTTGGAATCCTTGAAATTCTTGGTGCAAAGAGCGTACCTGCTTTTATGCGACGGTGTTTTACCCGAACCATTCTCCTAATGTCAAAAACGCTCCCTATGTTCTTTGGTGACTTGGAGCTCTAAAATGATCGTGCACAGTGGCTCCAACCGGCCCTATTTTGCACAGTTCGCGCGCAGCAGGAAAATAAACGAGGGACGGATTCAACCGCGCTGGCACTTTTTTAAGTCCCAGCGTTCCAATCACTCGGGGAATCTGCTTTACGCTCAAAGCTAACCCGAATGCACTGAAAACAACCCATTCATGCACAGTCCATGCACAGTTGCGGGGGTCGCCTGCTCAAACCACCTGCTTTGGGACAAATAGCAAGGCGCTCCCCAAAGCCTATGCGTGGAGAGTTAGGCCGGGTCCAGTAGACCGCGTGCCGAACTCCCCTGCTTTGTGACAGAAAAATAAGTCAAGCTGTCACCGGACTCAAAACCAGTCCTTGCCTTTTATGCTTGTTTAGGCATAATATCGAAATGACGACGCCGAGCATCAAGCCAGTCGTTTGGATTGGAAGTAGTAGGTCCGACCTTTCCTCCTTTCCAGAAGATATAAAGGATACGATTGGCTATGCACTCTACATCGCGAGCAACGCGGGGGAAAACACGGCGATGCCAAGCCGCTGCGGGGATTTGGTGGCGCGGGAATCCTGGAGATCGTCGAAGACCCGTTGGCGACACGTATCGCGCCGTCTACACGGTCCGCTTGGCAGGACGCATATACGTCTTGCATGTGTTTCAGAAGAAATCAAAGGCCGGGATCAAGACGCCGAAATCGGAGATTGAGTTGATCAAATCGCGTCTCAAGCGAGCCGAAGAAGAACACTCCAGATGGCTAACGGCTCGGAAGGAATAGCAGTTATGAGCAAGAAGATTCAAGTCGAAGAAAGCAGTGGGAACGTTTTCGCCGACATCGGTCTGCCCAATCCTGAGGAACGTCTCGCAAAGGCCGATCTTGCGATCCGAATTGGCGATGCAATTCGCGCGCGGCGACTTACCCAAGCTCGCGCCGCCCACCTACTGAAAATCGATCAGCCGAAAATTTCCCGCCTTTTGCGTGGTCAGCTTTCCGGTTTCTCCACCGAACGCCTTATGCACTTTTTGACCCTGCTTGGCCGAGACATCGAGATCACCGTAAAGCCCGTGCCGCGATCACGCCGCCAGGGACACCTCCGCGTCCTTGCGACAGCTTAGCTGGGTAGAGCCGTCTGAATGCACGCATTCTAAGGAAGTAGGCCGACGAGCCGGAGAACCGCACCACATTGCGGACACCGCCGAGTAACTTCTTTGTCTAGCCACATGCCGAGTGCGTACCCCGCGATGGTAAGGGCAATCGCAACCCAAGGGTTCTTCAAAGCACGGGTTCCAATTGTTGCTCCCGCCGTTGTAAGCAGCAGTCGCCCGCCCATCTGTTGGCTCACCGCCAACTCAATGGCACCGCAGTTCGGACATATGGCATTCATAAAATACTCTTTCTTAAGCGGTGGCCTTTGCTGCGGCTTCCGTACGAGCCTTCTGAAAAGCCGCAAAGAGTTTTTCCCACTTGGCCAACACTTCCGATGATAATACCTCCGGGCCTTCCGCCAGCATTCGCTGCTTCACTCTCTTGGCGAGCTCAACTTTCCAACCGGGTTTTGGGAGTTCTACCTTGTGGCGCATTGCCCATGCTTCGATCTGCGGCACAATTGGGGAGCCGGATTGCATTTCTTCAGCGAACGGAACGTCAGGGCTCCGCAGCCACCTATCAAGCTCGCGGGCAATGACTTCAGCCGGTATCAGGTCCTCGATTTCCGAACCCGCCACGCCTGTGAACGACTCAATTTCCAAGATCAGATTTGGTTCACCGGCGTACAAACCATTTCGCAGAGATTGCGCCGTGTTCTTCCCCTGAGTGTCGCTATCGAATAGTGCGACCGGAAGCTCCTCATTCCGACCACCTACGATGCTTGCCACGGCTTTGACACCCTTTGTGCCATTGGTGGGTGGAAACACCAACTCCCGACCTGGCTTGAGACAACCAGCAGCGATCAACAAAGTTTTCATTCCAGTCAGATAGCGCCGGTCGGACGCGCCCTCCACAATGACCGGCTGGCACCCCAACAACAAACTTTCTGCCACAGTCGATCCCAGGGCGGCATGCACTGCGTATCCGGCTCCGCGTCGCGTAATGTCTCCGTCATCCGCGCGGAGGTCTGCCGTAACCTTGCTGGTTCCATTTTCGAATCCTCAACCGCAGTCGGATTCCGCGCGGCCTATGTCTTCGATGTCAGCCAAACGGACGGCCAGCCGTTGCCCGAAATCGGCAGCGTCAACGGCGATCCGCGCGAGTATCGCGAGCGGCTTGCGAAATTCGTCGCCGACCAGGGCATCGCGCTCGAATACTCCGAAGACATCGCGCCGGCACGTGGTACCTCGTCAGGTGGCACGGTCACGTTGCTGCCCGGCCAGTCTCCGGCTGAGGAATTTGCGACTCTCGCACACGAGGTCGCCCACGAACTGATGCATCGCGATGAGCGCCGCAGCAGCACAACGAAGCGCATCCGTGAGACGGAAGCCGAGGCCGTTGCGTTTGTGGTTAGCAGTGCAATCGGTCTCGAAACCGGATCAGCCGCTCAGGACTACATCGGCTTGTACGGCGGCGACGCGCAGTTCCTCAGCGAGAGCCTCGAATACGTCCAGCGAACCGCAACCACAATTCTCAACGCCATCGGCGCGGATGTTTCATCCGCGCCGCCCCTCCCCTCGCCTATTGATCATGATCACTTTGGGGGAACTGCTTCTTCCAGACAACAGTTATAACGCCTCCTGGATCTGCGTTGACGGCTTGGATCGCTTGCCCGCCATCCACGATCACAAAGTCGTCGTGCGAAGGTCCTATGGCGGAGTCCACCTCCGTAAAGGTTCCTGTGCAGTTTGGATTCACGGTGTAGGTAACCGTGAAGCTCGAGTTCTCGTAGATTGTTCCGCCCACGCTTGTGGTTGCAGTCCCGCTGGCATTGCCTTTTCCATCGAAGGACTCCCAGCCAACACGGGCGACAGGGGTCCCGTCAAATGTTCCGGTCGCAGTGAAGCCGAACGAGCCGTGTAGACTGGCGGTTGAGCATGTTCTTTGTTCGTCAGTTTGGAGACTGGTTGGCTCACTTTGTCGGGCGACTGCGCGAGCGTCCATCCCATATAGGGTGACCAACGTCACCACAGTGCCGAAAACGATCACAAGGGCCCTTACTAAGACTGTGCGTTTCATATCCTTCCTCCTATGGTTTTGGAGGAGATCATTCTGAGAACTTGTTCTCCTTCCGCTGATATAAGCGGAAGTGGGCGGCGAAAGCGGCCACGTTTTGGTATATTTTTGTCACAAGGGGAGAACGGGGTGTCCATCGCCGCATCGTCTGTCGAAATCACGGGTCTGTTGAAAGCCTGGAGCAGCGGCGACCAAGCTGCCTTGGCGCGGCTCGCGGAGCGCGTATATCCCGAGTTGCGCCTCATGGCGCGCCGGCATATGAGAAATGAACGCCAAGCCAATACTCTTCAGGCCACGGCATTGGTGCATGAGGTATACCTCCGTCTGGTAGATGTGACGAAGGTCGAATGGCATGAGCGCGCGCAGTTTTTTGCAATGGCGGCTCAGATGATGCGGCGCATCATGGTGGACGCGGCGCGCGCACGCGGTGCACATAAGCGCGGAGGCAACGCCCTCAAAGTGAACCTCGATGAAACAGCCCTCGTGTCGAGCGCGCCGAACCGATCGATTCTGGCCCTGGATGATGCCCTGACAGCGTTCTCGCAGGTAGCTCCGCGACAAGCGAAGGTCGTCGAGTTGCGTTATTTCGGCGGATTGGCCGAGGAGGAAATCGTCGCGGTTCTGAAGATCTCACCGCGCACCGTTAGGCGCGACTGGGATCTCGCAAAGGCTTGGCTATTGCGGGAGTTGAGCCATAGGACAGGGCCACCGACAGCACATGACCACCGACCGTTTCCAGCAGATTGAAGCTCTTTACCATGCAGCGCGCGAGAGAACTGCAGAAGAGCGCGCGGTGCTGCTGGCCCAAGCCGATCCCGAAGTGCGCCGCGAAGTGGAGTCGCTGCTCGCACAGCGCGCTGGCGGCGAATTCCTGGAGCGGCCAGCCATCCAGAATGCCCCGCAACTACTGGAGGATGCGACGCTCACCATATTGGCTGTGGGCGCATGCCTAGGGCCATACCGTATCGAAAGCAAACTCGGCGAGGGAGGCATGGGTCAGGTTTTTCGGGCGGTCGACACGCGATTAGGCCGCGCCGTCGCTATCAAGATCGCTCACCAACAATTCAGCGCCCGTTTCGAGCGCGAGGCGCGCGCGATTTCGTCACTGAACCACTCTCATATCTGCACTCTCTACGACGTTGGACCGAACTACCTAGTGATGGAGCTAGTCGAAGGCGAAACTATAGCGGCCCGGCTGAAAAGCGGACCTCTTCCCGTTAAAGCGGCGCTCCTGTATGCATCGCAGATTCTGGCCGCGCTGGCGGAAGCGCACGAAAAAGGCGTCGTTCACCGTGATCTGAAGCCCAGCAACATCATGATCGCGAAGTCAGGAATTAAGGTTTTGGATTTCGGCCTTGCGAAATCGGGCCAGGATGAAACGGTTACCGCCAGCCACATGGTACTGGGAACGCCTGCGTACATGGCACCCGAGCAAAGGGAAGGCAAGCCGGCCGATGCCCGCTCGGATATCTATTCGTTCGGTTGCGTGCTCTACGAAATGTTGACTGGCGCGCGAGTCGCTTTCCAGCGGAGGCACATCCCCTCGCGGAAACTGGAAAAAATCGTGAACCGCTGTCTGGAAGAGGACCCTGTCCGCCGGTGGCAATCCGCCGCCGAGCTGGAGCGGGAACTTGCCGGCGTCAGCGCCACCGGAAGCCGCGGGAATCGCCATGTTGCCGCAGTCGCTTCGCGTCTGGCAGATGATTCGCAGTCTCACCGCACGGCCAAACTCGCGGACAAGAGCACGATCGTTCTGTCGGATTTCGTGAATGCTACTGGCGACCCGGACCTCGATAGCGCCTTGCGCCATATTCTGGCGACGCAATTGGAGAATTCCGCCAGTCTGTCTTTGCTTCCGGACGCGCGTGTGAACCAGACTCTGGGGCTAATGGGCCGTCCCGCGAATGCGAAGCTCACGCCCGACGTGGCGGCCGAAGTCTGCGAGCGGTCAAAAAGCGCCGCGGTTGTGGAAGGCTCGATCACCGGCCTGGGGAGCAAGTACATGTTGAGCGTGCGCGCAAGAAACTGTCGAACCGGCGACATTCTGGATCAAGAGCAGAAGCCAGCAACGAAGAGGGAGGAGCTCTCGAACGCGCTGGCCCAAATGGCAAAACGGTTCGGGGCCCGAATCGGCGGATCGCTTCCACGCGCGGAAAACGCACCAAGTCTCGCGACCGAGGCAACGACGTCCTCGCTAGAGGCGTGGAGGTATTACAACGCGGCAATGCAGTCCTTCCAGGCTAAAGCACAAGCCGCGGAAATCGTCTCATTGCTGACGAGGGCCACCGAGATCGACCCGAAATTTGCGATCGCTTATGCTTACCTGGGCCGGATCCACTCCGACCTGGGGGAGACCGAACTTGCAGCGGAGAATGTGGCCAAGGCCTACGAGCTACGAGATCGTGTCAGCGATCAGGAGAACTTTCTCATCACTTTCGTATACCACAGGGAGGTAACCAGAAACCTCGAACTGGCGCGGCAGACCTTGGAGGCTTGGATTCAAAGACACCCCGGGGCCTTTCTGCCACACGGTTTTTTGTCTGGCTTCACGTCGCCGGGTACGGGTCATTACGAGAGAGCCGCGGAAGAGGGGCTGAAGGCGATCGAACTCGATCCGGACTTTGCCATCGGCTACGAAAATGTCACCTTCGCCTATCTTTACGAGAATCGCTTGGCGGAAGCCGAGGCCCTGCTTCGTGAAGCTTCGCAACGCGGGATCGAGGTGGTTCAGTTCTCGCTGGTCCGGTATTTCATCGCTTTTCTCAGGAATGACCAGGCGGGAATGGAACGCGAGGCAACTCAGCGACGGGCAAAGTTGCACGCTCAAGGATGGTTCGAGCACCAGGAAGCGTTGACGTTGGCACATCGAGGGCGCCTCAAAGAAGCAGACCGTCTATCGGCGCGAGCGGTAAGCCTGGCTCGCCAGGGAGGGTTGGTGGGGCGGGCCGCTGCATTTGATGGCGCTCACGCGGTATGGAGTGCGCTATTCGGGATTCGCGGGGAGGCGCAAAGAAGCGCGGCAACGACGTTGTCGCTTTTCCGGAGCCGGGATGCCGACTATGGACCTGCTTTTGCGCTTGCGCTTCTGGGCGATTCCGCGCAAGCCCATACGATCGCGGCGGAACTCGAAGCGCGGTACCCGCAGGACACATCTGTCCAATTCAGTTACCTGCCTACGTTGCGGGCGCTCGACGCTCTCAACCACGGCGACCCGGCGAACGCCCTCGAAATGACGCAGGTCGCTGCGCCGTACGACCTGGCTGTTCCGGGCACCGCATACTTTACCGGCGGTTCCTTCTTCGGAACTCTCTATCCGGTCTACGTGCGTGGTCTGGTTTATTCTCGGTTAGACCGACCCAGCGAGGCCGCGGTTGAGTTTCAAAAAATTCTCGATCATCCCGGGCTCGTGTTGAACGATCCGATCGGACCAGTGGCGCGTCTCCAACTGGCTAGAGCTTTGTCCGCTTCCGGGGATCGCGCAAAATCAGCCGCGGTCTACAAGGAACTCCTCGAACTCTGGAAAGACGCCGACCCTGACCTGCCGATTCTTCGGCAAGCCGAAGCCGAATACGCCGCGCTCCAATAAATGGCGGGCTGAAATGCTTTCGAATTGCACTGCTGCGCTCTCGATTCAAATCTCCCCCCGCTGTGGCGTTGCTTACGGCTTGCTCTGACCTGCCGAATTGCTACGGCACATTTTTCCTTTCCTGCCGCGCTGTTCCTCGGGCACGGCTTCGGGGCAATTCCTGCGCCCGGCAGCTTCACCGACTCTGCTTTGTTTGGCTCCTCCCAAAAAATCTCTGAAGGTTCGCTGAGATTTTTCGTGCAATTTCCTTGCGGCACCGCGATTGGTTGGTGAACAACATGCACACTGTGGATCGGTTAAGCGATGGCCGTATCGCCTACGTCTACCTGCCCGATACAGGCACCGGAGGCTTTACATCGTTCAACCGCTACTTCTTTGCACAGGTCGGCAAACAAGGCGTGATAATCGATGACCGTTTCAGCAGCGGCGGCCAGGCAGCCGATTACATCATCGACTATTTGCAGCGCACGATTTGGAATTATTGGTATACGCCCAATGGTGCTGTGATGACCGAGCCCACGGAAGCAATTTTCGGCCCTAAGGCTATGCTGATTAACCAGTACGCGGGTTCCGGCGGCGATTTAATCCCGCTGTCACCACACCAAACCCTAAGTAGTTGATTCGTCTAGCTTGTTCTTGCGTCGTAGTGCCCGGTTTTCGCTGGTGTTTGTCGCTTAATGTTCCCTTAGCGTTCCCCCTGAGATTTTTATTGCTCGCGGCCACGCCGCTCTTCGGCGACGCTTAGGGATTTGACCGAATATGTAGTTCTTTAGGAGCTCGACCTCTCGTTGCGGCAGCTTCGAACGATTGTCCATTTTTTTTCCTCAAGCGTGAAGAGCAAGGAACTCCGGCCGTGTCACGTTCGCTTCGTAGTGTTCCCGGTGCACGCTTCCGTCGTTATTGTTCTGCTCGACATCCAGAACAAACTTTGCGGGACATCCTTGCGCGTCCACCCAGGCCGCACCTTTGATAAAACCATTGGCACCCAGCACATTTTTGATTAGGCCCGCTTCTCCCGGCACAGCCTTCGAGGTATCAATCGCGTACTTGACCGTATTTTCGCCGTTCACGTTTTCCGCGCCTGCGCGCACCATTGCCGAGGAGTTGTTCACCAGAGCAAACGTGCTCTCCGGGAGCGGACTGATCAAAAGCGAAACCGCTGTGTCCCAGCTTGTGCCGTCGGACCGAACGCCGTGGATTGCGTGTGTCCCCGAGCTGTCAATCAACGTGCCGGCGATGGAATTTGGCGTAATGTCGGCTTCCCAATCTTCATTCGTGAACGGGGGTACCGTCTTCCGAAACGACCAATGGAACGCCGCGCGAGCGTTCCGGATGCGCTCCGCATCGCATTGCAGGTTGATCCCCACGCTCCGCGCGGACGCAAGCGCAGCCTGTGGCATCCTTTCCCGTACATTCCCCGGGCCTTGGTCAGCCTGACGGGAATTGCATGCGAAAGTGAGGAGCAAGGCGACCGCCGGTAACGCCAGCGGCCGCAGGAGGCGAACCATCTTGCCGTTCACGCTGTTCCCCCCTTTCACCTGTGAGCCTGCAAAGAAAACGTATAGTGGGCGCTGTCGCCGCCTGGATCCGGGTAGATCAAGAACTGATAAGTGCCGGACTTGGCCAGCGTGACCGGGCCGAAATCGTGGCAGCCGAATACGCCGCCAATGCCCCAGTTCGTCGGGTCATGAAGGTCGAAGTGCAGGCCAACACCGTCGCACGGGCCGAACTTGACGTATACGATGTCGCCCGCCTGTCCAGAGAACGAGTACGATTGCTGTTCTCCTAGCCGCGCGATGGTGCCCGCGCCCTTGGCAGGATGATCCAGCGAGACGGTGTCGCCGATCTTGATCGAGTATTTCTCGAAGGTTGTCGGCAGAATCGAGAACGTATAATGAGCGCTGGCGCCGCCGGGATCCGGGAAGGCTAAAAGTTGATAGGTGCCCGACGTGGGCAAGGTGACTGGACCGAAATCGTGGCAGCCGAATGTGCCAGCTATACCGAAGTTGGTTGTATTACGAAGGTCGAAGTGCAGGCCATCACCGTCGCACGCTCCGAACTTGACGTACACGATCTGGCCATACTGCCCAGAGAAGGAGTACGCTTGCCTTTCCCCCAGCCGCGCGATGGTGCCCGCGCCCTTGGCAGGATGATCCGGCGAGACGGTGGCGCCGATCTTGATCGAGTATTTCTCGAAGGTTGTCGGCAGAATCGAGAATGTATAATGAGCGCTGGCGCCGCCGAGATCCGGGAAGGCTAAAAGTTGATAGGTGCCCGACGTGGGCAGGGTGACTGGACCGAAGTCGTGGCAGCCGAATGTGCCAGCTATACCGAAGTTGGCTGGGTTGTTAATGACAAAATGCAAGCCAGCACCGTCGCACGGGCCAAACTTGACGTATACGATGTCGCCCGCCTGTCCAGAGAACGAGTACGACTGCTTTTCCCCCAGCCGCACGATGGTGCCCGCGCCCTTGGCAAGATGATCCGGCGAGACGGTGTCGCCGATCTTGATCGAGTATTTCTCGAAGGTTGTCGGCAGAATCGAGAACGTATAATGAGCGCTGGCGCCGCCGGGATCTGGGTAGATCAAGAACTGATAGGTGCCGGACTTCGTCAGCGTGACCGGGCCGAAATCGTGGCAGCCGAATGTGTCGCCAACGCCCCAGTTCGTCGGGTCATGAAGGTCGAAGTGCAGACCAACACCGTCGCACGCGCCAAACTTGAAATACACAATCTCACCAGCCTGTGCGGAAAACAGGTAGAACTGCTTCTGTCCGGCCGTGCGAATCGTGCCTGCGCCAACCGACGGGTGGTCCGGCGAAACCGTATCCCCAATATTGATGGCATACTGATCGGTGGCCAGGGACGCTGCAGTGGCAGCAGCCGGAGCAGGCGACACGGCATGAACAGAGGAGCGTCCCCAATTCACTGCGGTGACGGAAGCCGCCACGAACGCCGGCATGCCCGTGAGACCTACGTCCAGCACGCAATCGTCGAGGAAGGGTTGAGTTCGTACGCCAAAGGCGCGGCAGATGGCCTCTGCCTTAGAGCGCGCCTCCGAAGGAAGCGACGCAGCGCTTACGGGTTTGGGTGGCATTTTCAAATCCGTGAACTTGGCCGCGCTCTCGCCCGGCCAGTAGTGAAAGAGAGACTCCGGCTGTTTGATTCGCCAACTGTTGGCAAACCGGCGATAAAGTTTGTTCTGAAAGTCAGGATCTGACGGGCTTAGCGCAACTCCATCGCGCCCGATTAGATCGTTCGAGGAGCTCGCGGACGAGCCGCCGATTAACCCACGCAGAGCGGATCTGGCACCCGGCACTGGCATAAATTCGTAGTTCAACCAGTCTCCGTCTTGCGTTAATTTCAACCAGCTCCGGTCAGGCCAGGTAATCTTGACCCATGCGCCGTGCCGCTCGACTATTCCCCCGTGCGGAAGACGCCATTCCAGGTCTGAATCGTTCGCAGGCACATTGTTGATCATCAGAAATGCTGGTTCTCTGGTGTAAACGCCGACTCGATCGCCGTTTACGTTGGTGGCTACCGCCGTGTTGAATGCCACTGGCGAATTCCTCCATTGTTGCTGCCTCGCTTGAATTAGCATTCCGCCCTGTGGCGCTGATACCGCCACAAACTCCCCGACGGCTTGGAAGTCAAAGTGCACGCCATCCAGCGTGGTAAGGTGTGGCTCAGCATAGGAGCCGCCACCACCGCCGCCACCGCCGCCATTACTACCACCTCCTCCTCCACCACCGCCACCGTTCCCACCTCCACCATTGCCACCACCTCCGTTACCACCGCCTCCCCCGGAGCCCCCGCCGTTGCCTCCGCCACCGCCTCCGTTTCCGCCGCCATTGCCACCACCGTTACCCCCGCCTCCCCCGCCGCCACCGCCTCCGTTTCTCCCTCCGCCGCCACCACCACCGCCAGACTGACCGAAGTTGAGATCACAACTTCCCGTAGCTGATTCGCATAGCTTCGTGTTGTCAGGTCCGATGCAATCACTGCCTGTGCAGTGGAAAACTCCGTCGGGAGTGAGGCTGCAGGCTCCCAGCGCGCAGCTGTACCCGTTCGGGCCCACGCATACCTCTGCTACGCAGCTCCAGCCGTTCGGGCCACTGCTGCACGAGCCATCTGTGCAAGAAACTGATGGGTCCGCTGGGTTTGTGCAGGTGCCGTCCGGTGAGTTGCACGACCAGGGGGAATTGTAATCGTACCCCGGCGTAACTGGCTGCAGTGGCTCGATGTCGTTCTGCGACGGTGGGGTGGAAACGGGGGTCAGCGGCGTCAAAGGCGTCGGTGGCGGACTGCTATTGCCGGGGGAACTATTGCTCGGCGAACTCCGCTGGTTTATCACGTCACCTAAGGCACCGCCAGCCTTATAAATTGCGTAATACTGAAGACCAATGCCGACGGGTCCAATAACAAAAAGAGGCACGAACAGTCCCGTGCGGTCAACGCCGTTTACTGGGTCGCTTCCCACATAATGGTACAGGTTGGCGTCACCACCGGCAAAGCGTATGGGATCCGACGCGGTCCAACGGCCAACGACGGGGTCGTAGTCGCGAGCGCCGAAGCGAACCAAGCCTGTGTCGGGATCACGCAATCCACCAGCAAAGCCGACGGGGATGAAACCGGGAGCTGTGTCGCGTGTGACGTTGCCCCAGGCGCCATAGGCGATCTCCTCAGCGACAGTGCCTGTAAGCGAATCGATAATGAGGCGCGGGCTGCCTATCGAATCGGTGATCACACGGTAGGTCACGCCACCGCGTTCAACGACAGCCAAGTGGTTTAGATTGTCGTATCCCAATCGCGAGATAACCTTTCCAGAGGAATCAAGCTCCGCGGCGATGGAGCTGTCGGGCCGATACAAGTATTGAGCGACAAGTTTACCGTTTACTTCGCGTCCAACGCGCCGGCCATCTGCATCGACCAAATATTTGATCGTGCGGCCATCGGGGAGTGCGACTCTGCGAAGCGCCCCAAAGTCGTCGTAGTCAAAGGAGGTCGCACCTTTGGCGTCGACTCGGCGCTCCAGGTTGCCGTCGGGCGCCCAGAAATACCGAATGGAGCCCCAGTTCAGCGTCTCCTCGCGCTGGTCGTATTTCGCCGTCACCTTGCCCGAGGGCCGAACGACGCTGATGCGATTGCCTGCCGGATCGTAAGCGTCTTCTTGTACGACTCGGCCATTCACTCGAACCGATGCGAGGCGGTCGGCGCGATCGTAGGAATACTCCGTGGTTGAAGTTTTGCCGTCCCTGCCCGTTTCGGTGACTGTCTTAATCCGGCCGAGAGTGTCGCGCGTATAGCGATCGTCGAGCACAACTTTGCCGCCTGCCGTTGTCGTGGAACGACTCAGCAGGCCATTGCCATTGAACTCCTGTTTTGTTTCGACGGCTCCGAGGGTCGCGCGCGTGACAAGACCAGTCCTCGCGTCACGAGTCAGCGATAGCGGGCCCACAGCGCTGAGATTGCCGGCTCCGTCGTACGCAAACTCCAGACTCTCCGAGCCACTTATGTCTTCACGAGTAGGCCGGCCATTCGCATCCAGCGCCACCAAAATCGAACCGTTGACCGGGCCAGACCAAGCGAGATGGTTCAGCGTGCTGCCAGCATACCCATAGCTCGTTGTGACTCCGCTTGGATCCATCGCCTGATTCCGCAGACCGGAATGCGCATAGGAAGCCGTGGCTTTGCCTTGATCAAACGTCGAACTTATGACTTTGCCACCCGAATCGTATTCGTAATTGACAGCGCGAGGGCCCGGGCCGGATATGGCCGCCAACTGGCCGTCTTTGTCGTAGGCAGTCGTCTCTACAGACGCGTCGTCTTCGACCATCGGAGGCGCGAAACCAGTCGGGCGCTCGGCAGGACTGGTTCCTAGCGTGTAGTTGAGCCCGCCCGGAGGTTGCAGCTGAGTCAGCCGACCGGCAAGGTCATAGCTGGCCAGCGTGGTCGAGCCGTCCCCAGCAGTGATGCTGACTGGTTGACCTGTTCTGTCGAATCGTACCTTGTCGGCTGTACCGTCCGGGCGCGTGGCAACAGTTTGGCCGGTGTTCGCGTTGTACGTGTAGCGCGTGGTGTGCGCCAGCTTGCCATCGCCCACCGTTACGCTCGCCGTTCGTCCGTCCTTGTTATAGGTGTAGGAAACCGGCGCCAAACCCGGAGCCGAATAGTTGAGGATGCGGCCTTGCGCGTCGTAAGCCGTGGTCGTGCGCCGCCCCGCTGGATCTACAAGCGTGATTGTTCGCTGGGCCGGGTCAAAGTTCTGCGCCCAAGCCTGCCCATTGATTGTCGTGGTGACAGTCCCGGCCAACTTGTAAGGAAGTCCGCGCTGGGGTCCCAGGGCGTACTTGACCTCGCGTCGCGAGGTCACTCCGTCCGTCCGCCTTTCTACGACAGGACTGAGTATCGGCGCAGCCATGCCCCATACCGGATTCGCGACAGCGTCCACGTTGTAACTTGTGCCGTCGGCCAGCTTCAGCGCACGAGCGCCATGCTCATCAATCGTTTCCGTGCTGGTCGTGCCATCCTCCGCAACGAACGTGCGGCGGATGCCGCCGCTGGTCGATTCCGCGCGATAGGACGAATGTCGGCCCTGCGGAGTTGAGACGCGAACCCCGAAGGCGCTGGATGACGCGTTGTAATCGAACCGTTGAACCACGCCGTCTGCATCAGTTAGCGTCGCGAGCCGCCCCGACGGATCATAGGCGAAGTGCGTAACGTCGCCCGCCGGGTCCGTCACAGATTCCACCAGACCCTGGGCATCCCAAGAGACGCGAGTTGTGTGACCGGCCGGGTCAGTGACGCCGACGAGGTGGGAATTTGCGTCCAGCTCCAAGACGGTAATGCGCCCGTCAAGGCCTACAAGCGATTGGGCTCTCCCGTTGGAGTCGCGCAGCACGGACACATGGATGGGCTGGCCATTCATGAATCCGTCGACCTTTGCAAGCCGGCCTGCGCCGTCGTAGGAGATTTTCAGCAATTCGGTGCCTAGATGCCCATCTACGGTGCGGACATGGCGTCCAGCAGAATCGAAAATATAAGCCAAGCTTCCGTCGTAAATCGGTACGGCGAGTTCGCCTGAAGGAACGGCCACGCTGTCCGTCAAACGCCACGAGCCATCGCCGCTAACGAACAGCCGGCTTGCCTTGTCGTACCGCTGGACGAAGTTGATCGACCACCCGCCGAGCCCCAACCTGTCCGCGTCCCAGACGTGCTGCCCCGAAGACCCGGGCGTCCATCGGCTCGAGTACGTGAGATAGACACCTGTTTCGGTTATGGGAATGGATGCAAACGCCTCCTGCTGGGCGCATTGGATGTAGCCCGCAGGATCGCACTCCTCGAGCGCAAGCGACGTCAAGCCCTGGCGGGAATGGAAATGGTGCCAGATCAACACCGCGCAGGCCAGTAGAACACCGAATAAAACCACATAGCCATATCGTTTGCGCATATACCCTCCCATGCCCAAGCGCCGATCCAAGAAGTTCTAAGTTTCGCGAGAATTTCCTGGGCGAGCGTCTTTTCCTTCCATACCTTGCGTCCGGAAATTCGCCCACTCACTTCATGTCGGCTGGGCAGCTTGCGCCTATCCAGTTGCTGGTGTAATCCGCATGCATGTGTACTGATCCGCTGTCACCAAAAGGAGTGTTGCCGCTGAACGTTACATCCATCGATCCTGTCAGGTGGCCCGAGTCCACCATGTGGAACTTGCCGTGTCCCCCGGCCGTCATGCCATTGCCCGCATCGCACCCTGTGGCTTGCACGTCCACGTCGGTGCCGGTGGATTTCAGCACAGTCATCGAGGAACATTTGTATCCAGACAACCCTTTGGCCCACTGATCTTTGGACAACTGCTCCGGCTTGACGCAACTCTTGTACGCATGGGGAGTGGGATTTATCGCTGCCGCCATTTGTGGCGGAAGTCCGCTGTACTTCCCGGTCATAGTCGATTGCCAAACGCCGGTCTTCATGTTCAGCGGCGTGAGCTGCGCGCTTGCCGCCTTCGCCGCCTCTGTCGTGGGCTTTCTCGAC
>DASYYI010000127.1:0-9625 GCA_035933995.1 Candidatus Acidiferrales bacterium
CCAAACCCGTCAGCAACATTCCAATCGGCCCCTGCCCAAGCACTACAGCGAATTCGCCTTTCGCGACGCGCCCCTTCCACACTGCCTTGGCTGCGGTATTGACCGGCTCGATGAACGTCGCTTCCTCGAACGTTATGTCTGGCGGAATCGCCAGCATACCGCGCTCGACGATCCACGGCATCGCGCGAACATATTGCGCGAATCCGCCTCCGTTCGGAGTGAAACCCGCCGTCAGTCCCACTTTCTTGTACTCGGGGCATTGTGAGAATAGCTTGCGCTCACAGTAGAAGCATGTGCCGCACGGAACATGATGAAAGCTTACGACGCGATCGCCCGCCTTGAACTTCCGCACGCCGCGTCCAACTTCAACAACCGTCCCCGCCAACTCGTGTCCGAAAATCTGCGGCGCAGGGACAAATCCGTTGGCGATTTTCTTGATGTCTGTTCCGCAAATCCCGCATGCCGCCACACGAAATAGCACCTCGCCGTCGTTAATCTCCGGAACAGGCACTTCTTCGCAGACGACGCTTCCCTTGCCGCGATAAACCCCGGCCAGCATTTTGCCGCCTCGCCGTTCGCGTGGCGCAACCTCGATGTGTGTGGTTGTCGAACTCATGCTCTGGTCGCCCCAGCCATTTCAGCCGAACGATCCGCTCGCGCCGCCAGATCAAGTATGTATCCGTCCAGAAATTCCGCGAGTTTCGTTGCGGCGAGCCGCGTATTCCGCCCGAGCCGCAACATAGCCGGCAACTTGTGTGGCGCACGCGCCAGCGAACGCGCCACTTTGGACGCCTTCACTTTGCCCTCATCATTCAGAACACCATTGAAATCCATCGGCAAATCCTGATCCGCCGCGTCGCTGATCGCCCGAATCGCCACGCCCGGAATCTTGCGCGCCGCTGCTTCCGTCAGCACCGCGAAACTTTCCATCTCCACCGCTTCCGCCATGCGTCCCAACCGTCTTTTATCTTCTGCCGTGACAACCATGTTGGCGGATGATAGCAACCGCTCTGCCAGCCGAACACCGCGCTTCTTCGCTGCCTCCGCGAGTTCATGGTCCGTCGCAATTGTCCGTCCGCTTTCCAGTTCCATCACCTCGCGTGCCACGAACACTTCTCCGACACGATACGTCGCGCGCAAGCTCCCCGCGACGCCCGAAGCGATGCACAGATTCGGTTCCCATTGCAACGCGCGGGCCATCACGGATCTTGCTCGCTCCGGCCCAACGCCCGTTAAAACCACACGCACGTCTGCCGCTTCCACTTTCGTGTCATAGGCGGCAAAATCCAGCTCCGCCGAACGCGTGAACGAACGCAACCTTCGCCACGGAGCGAATTCATTTTCCAGAGCGAAGCTCACCAGAATTTTCATATGAATCTTCACGCCGCGGAGACTTGCGCGACTCCCGCCCGCTTCGGAAGCGTTACGTAACCATTTTCAACGTACCAGCGCACCGCGCGCTCCAGCGCCGCTTCCACCGAACCCGGCTGGTAGCCCAATTCCTTTCGCGCCTTCGCGTCGTTCACAAACATTTTGTGCCGCGCTATGCGCACTCCTTCAATGGGAATCCGCGGCTCGCGCCCCGTCACACGCGAATATGCGGCGCCAGCGTACGCGGCAATCAGAGCCACCGAATGAGGGATTCGCCACGTCGGCGCACCGAGGCCCGTGATTTTCGCCAGCGCATCCAACAGTTCCTTCAACGTCATGTTGCGGCCGCCAAGCAAATAACGCTCGCCGATTTTCCCCCGCTCCGCCGCCAGCAAGTGCCCTTCCGCCACATCCTCCACGGGCTCAAAATTTAAGCCTGTGTCCACATAGGCTGGCATGCGTCCCCGCAGAAAATCCAGAATGATACGTCCCGTCGGCGTCGGCTTCCAATCGCCTGGCCCGACCGGCGTAGTCGGATTCACGATCACCACCGGCAAACCTTCGTGCGCCGCGCGCAAGGCCTCCTGCTCCGCCAACAGTTTTGAGCGCTTGTAATTTCCGATCATTTCATCAACGGAAGCCCGGTTCGTTTCGTCCGGCAATGCGTTTCCGCGAGGGACGGCAATCGTCGCCACAGTGCTTGTGTAAACGAACCGCCGCACACGCGCGCGCAGTGCCGCCGCGAGCAGATTCTTCGTTCCTGTCACGTTGCTGTCGTAGATTTCCTGCGGATGGCGCGACCACAGACGATAATCCGCGGCCACATGATAAACGCGATCGACGCCGGCCAGTGCGCGATCAAGCGAAGACTCGTCGCGCAAGTCGCCTTCGACCCATTCGACGGTGACTCCTTCAAGTGCCTGCCGCCGACTTCCCGGCCGCGCCAGCGCCCTCACCGATTCGCCGGAAACGGCCAGTCGCCGGGCGACATGCGAGCCCACGAAACCGGTCGCGCCGGAGACTAGCGTCGTCATAATATTCGGAAGGCTTCTTCCTTCTCTCGGCCCTGCGTATTCCCCATGGGCACCGCCGAAGGCAGATTCGCCTTGTGGCCGTTTCCGCTTCCATTCAGTTTCGATCCGGCGTTCGACTTCGCATTCCCGCCCTTGCGTCCGCCCATGCGCCCGGAAACCTGCCACTGCAACATCTTCCACGTGTCTCCGAACTTGTGATTGCCGCCGAGCACGGCGGAAGCTTCGTAGCCCGACTGCACCATGCAATTCTCGCAGCGCGGATCGCGTCCATAGCCGTATTTTTCCCACGGCGTGTTGTTGATCAGATCGCTAAACGTCTCGTGATGCTGGTCCGTCATCAGGTAGCACGGGCCTTTCCATCCGCGCGGGTTGTACGTGGGATTGCCCCAGGCTGTGCACATCAGATCGCGTTCGCCGCGCAGAAATTCCATGTAAATCGGTGAAGTGATCACGTTGAATTGCTCGAGCAGGCTGCTCGCGCGCTGGAATTTCTCGTTCACATCTTGCCGCGACATGAAAATGTCTTTTGTCTGCACCGAAGCATACGAGTACGCCGGCGAAAGCATGTTCCCATCAACGCCCAACGTTCGAAGGTACGCAAACAGCTCGGCTATTTCCTCGATGTCCGTCTCTTTATAAACCGTGGTGTTCGAGCACACCAGGAATCCAGCAGCCTTGGCCGCCTTGATTCCCGCAATCGCTTCGCGGAACACGCCATCGCGCTCGACGCACAGATCGTGCGTCTTCTCCAGTCCGTCCAGGTGGACGTTGAAAAAGAATCGCGACGTCGGCTTGAATTCGTTCAAGCGCTTGCGAATGAACATTCCGTTTGTGCACAAATAAATATTCCGTTTTCGCGCCAGGATTTCCTTCACCAACCGCCCAATCTCCGGATAAATCATGGGCTCGCCGCCGCAGATCGAAACAATCGGTGCGCCGCAGTCATCCAGCGCCGCCAGGCACTGCTCCACGGTCAACATTTCGTTGATCGTCGATTTGTATTCGCGGATGCGTCCGCAACCGGTGCAAGTCAAGTTGCACGCGTGCAGCGGCTCGAGCATCATCACCAGCGGAAATTTTTCTTCGCGGCTAATCGCCTTCCCGGCCAGATATTTCGTCAGATTGGCGGTCAAGCTCAGCGGAAACCTCATCATTTACCCCCGTTGTCCATTTCGGTGTTTAAATTCGCTCGGATTGAACTGCAACACGGGCCTCTTGGTTGGATGCGTCTTCGTCAAATTGCGATAGCGCGCCAGCGCATAAAGCGGAAACGAATTCCGGTACAAGTGATATTTCAAATAGAACACGCGCGGAAATCCCGTTCCCGTAAACGCATCCTCATCCCATGAACCATCGTCGTTCTGGCGTTCCACCAGCCACGTCACTGCCCGTTGCACGGCGGGATCGTCCGGACTCTCTGTTGCCAGCAATCCAATAAGTCCCCACGCTGTCTGTGAAGGCGTGCTTTCTCCCTTTCCCTTGAGACTCGGGTCATCGTAAGAAGCGCACGTTTCGCCGAAACCGCCATCTTCGTTTTGTACGCTGCGCAGCCACTCGGCGCCTCGCCGGCTCTCCCTGCTTTCCGCCAGACCCAGCGTTTCGGCGGCCCTGAGCACGCCACTGGTCCCGTACACGTAATTCGATCCCCACCGGCCGTACCACGCGCCTTCCTCGGTTTGCTCGCGTTCCAAATACAAGACGGCGCGTCGTATCGCCGGGTCCGTCGCCGTCCAGCCAAACTTTCCGAGGCATTCAATCGAGCGTGCCGTCACATCCGCCGAAGACGGATCGATCATCGCGTTATGATCGGCAAATGGAATCTGCGTCAGCAACACGTGATCGTTGTCGCGATCGAATGCACCCCAGCCGCCGTCGCGGTTCTGCATGCTGAGCAGCCATGCAAGTCCCCGTCGCGCCGCCTGCGCGTAACGCTCGGGCTCCGCATGCGCCACATCCTGAAGCGCCATCAGCACAAACGCCGTGTCATCCACGTCCGGATAGAAATCGTTGCGAAACTCAAACGCCCATCCTCCCGGCGCCGCGTCCTTGTTCTTCACTTGCCAGTCACCGGGTCCAAGAATCTGATGATCCAGCAGCCATTGCGCCGCGCTTCGTAGTGCGGGATGCGAAGGTTGAAGTCCCGCTTCTTCGAGCGATACCATCGCGATCGCCGTGTCCCACACCGGTGAAATGCACGGCTGCATTCGTAGCGTCTCTTCTTCCTCGATCTCGTATCCCGAAATCCATTCTAGTTCCCGCGCGATCAGCGGATCCCGCGCCGCGTATCCCATCGCCAGCATCGCGTATACCGAATTGGCCATCGCCGGATAAATCGTCGCCGACCCCTCGCTACGCTCTATATGCTCGAAGAGCCAGCGTTCCGCCTGCGCCAGCGCCCACTGCCGAAACGGCTTCCACGGCAATTCCTCGTGTACTTTCAGAACCCGGTCAATCGCGAGAAACAAATTCCGCCAGGAAAAAACTTTCCGCTCCCACGCGAACGCCTTCGTCTTGTTCTTTTCATCCGCAAACAACTCATCCACGCGAGCGTCTTCCGGAATGCGCCAGCCCGGCTTCCGCGCGTAAATAATCGTGAGCGGCACAACGATCGCGCGCGTCCAAGACGACATATCGTACAAGTTCACGAAAAACCAGTTCGGCAGCAGCATCAATTCGGGAGGAATCGCGGGTACCATATCCCAACCGACTGCCCCCACCATCGCCAGGTAGAATCGGACGTACGAATTCGTCGCCTCCAGGCCGCCCAATTCCCGGATTTTCTTGCGCGCCAGCTCCATATGCGGCGCGCTCGGCGACTCACCTGCCAGCTTCAGCGCAAAATATGCCTTTACGGATGTATTTAACTCGGAGGGGCCCCCCGGATAAATGTTCCATCCGCCGTCCGCGGTTTGCTTTCGCCGGATATAATTCGCGAGCTTCCGTACTTTTTCGTTTTCGCGATCTTCCAGAACGCAATGTAGCAAAATGTGGTCCGACTCGAGCGTCGTATCAGCTTCCAGTTCGCCCCACCAAAATCCGTCCGCGGCCTGCAGCGACAGCAAATGCTTCATTCCGCGTTCCACGGCGTCGCTCGCAGCCTCTGAATCGGCCACCTGCTTCGGCATGCGAACTCTCTGCACCGCGGCCCCGAACTGTGTTTGTATGTCTGGAATTTGCATGGCCTTTTGACCGGCAATCCACTTTAGATCACGAATGGCAAGCACCTTTACCGCTCATCGACAAAAAAACTCCCACGAACTACCATCGTCTTCCGTTTTTAAGTGCGCATCCCTCCCAGCTAAGATGCAAAAAAACACCATGCGCACACCCGTTGGCCTAAGACGTTTCCTAAGAATCAACTAGAAATGCAACAACTTACACACACTACCAAATTATCGCGGTCTTAGGCTCAAGGGTCAACACAAAAACGCGCTCGTGACACCCGCCGTTCACTTCCCAAGCGCCCGCTGCACGCGCCCGCGCAACCGCATCGGCACAGGACCGCCAATCGGCTGCGGAAAACACGCCTTTGCGCGAATTGTCCGTGTGTCCACGCCCGGCCAATTCGGCACAAATAAAGGCGTGCGAAGGACGAAACCATCCGCGATTCCCAGCAGCCGCCGCGCCGAAGCTTTAAAATCCGGGCGTCGCGGGTCCAAAACCAGGATCGCCAGATCCGCGGACACGTAATCCAGCACAACATTGCTTTCGATAATGACGTTTTCAGTCCCGTTCATCAGAATCCGCAGCTCCGCCATCGCTTCCTCTAAATGAGCACGCCGTGCTTCCAGTAAGAAGGAACGCTCCGCGCCAGCCGCCAGAAAACGCGAAGAATCAGAATGCCCGCAACGGTCAGTTTCCGCGCGGAAACGATACCCGGCAGGATCATCCTTTAACGCGTGATGCTGGGTGATTTTTATAGCCATCCAATCGCATTCTGGAAATGCTCGAATCACGTCTACAGCCAGAGCCGTCTTGCCTACGTTTCGGCACTGCCCGCCGATTACAATAATCCGCGGCCATTGGCGGAACATCTTCGCTCGCAAGCTGCGCCTTAGCATCACCGCGCCCATCGCGTGTGTCGAAATGCCTGCCATCACCTCTTCACTTCCTCGAGCTTGCGTACACGCTCAGCCAAATCCGGCAAACGCGCAAACAACGCATATTGCTTCTTGAACTGCGCCAGCGGACGCGCCGGCGTCCCCCAGACGATTTCTTTCGCGCGGATCGTCTTGCCATTCAACACTCCCGTTTGCCCGCCCAGAACGGCCTCATCCTCAATCCGGCAGTGATCTCCGAGGCCCGCTTGCCCGCCAACCAGCACATGGTGACCCAGGTCGCAGCTTCCCGAAATCCCCGTCTGCGCCGCAATCACCGTGTGCTCCCCAATCCGGACGTTGTGCGCCACATGAACCAAATTATCGAGCTTCACGCCTCTCTCAATTCTGGTTACACCCAGCGACCCTCGCGCGACAGTCGTGTTATTCCCAATTTCCACGTCATCGCCAATCTCCACGCTTCCGAGTTGCGGGAATTTCCAATGCCGCCCCTCTCCATAAACGTACCCGAAACCATCTCCGCCAATCACGGCGCCCGAATGCAGCGTGACGCGACTGCCAATCCGCGCGCCCGGATAGAGTGTCACGCGCGGATGCAACCGGCACGATTCCCCAACGGATGCGCCCTTCCCGATAAAGCAAAACGCGCCAATTTCGGTATGCGCGCCAACGACGGCGTCAGCCTCAATCATCGCGTACGGCCCCACACGCGCATCCGCCGCCAATTTCGCTGACGCGTCGATCACCGCCGTGGAATGGACTCCTCGCGCAATCGGCTCCGGCTCCAGCAACCATGCCGCAGCCTTCGCAAAAGCGAGTTTCGGGTTCGCAACCACCAGCAGAGTCTTACCTTCGAGTTTCATTCCTTCGCGCAACAGCACGCACTCCGCCGCCGAAGCCTGCGCTCGCTCCAAATGCTTCGCGGCGTCGACGTAAATCAAATCCTCGGCGCCCGCGTCCTCGGGGCTCGCTACGCCGGAAACAGGCCGCGACAAATTCCCTTTCACTTCCGCCTGCAAGTACTCCGCAAGTTCTTGCGCAATTCGTCTCATGTCTTGCTCTCCCATTGCTTCGCTGCCAATGAAAAATCTCTCGACCCGCTACAATGCATACAGGGACGGCTCGCCCGCCGGCCGGTTCTTCCACCGCTTGTGCACCCATAGCCACTGATCCGGGTGAGTGCGTATGTAATCCTCAATCACTTTGTTGAACCGCGCCGTATTCACGCGAATGTCCGCATCCTCATCCTCTGTGTGCTGAAGTTGCACAGCGGCCTCGAACCGCAGCCTGTATTTCCGCATCGCGTCATCCCAAAAAAGAAATCCCGGCACCACGGCTGCGTCCGTCCGCCGCGCGATGCGTGCCAGCCCTGTCGTCGTTGCTGCGGGAATTCCAAAAAAATCAACAAAGATCCCCTCGTCGAGCGATGTGTTTTGATCCGCCAGGATCCCCACCGTGCCGCCATCGTGCAGAACTCGCAGCATTGCTCGCGCCGCATTATTTTTCTCGATCGGCCGATTCCCGGAAAGGCACCGATAGTGGTTTACCAGCGCGTCGACTCGCGTGTTATCGACCGCGCGCGCCAGAAACGACAGCGGATGCCCATATAACGCCTGCGCAAACGGCGCCAGTTCCCAGGCGCTCATGTGCCCCGTGAGAAAAATCACGCCCTTTCCGCGCCGATGGGCCGCATCGAAATTCTCGAAGCCGTCCAGCACCACCAGACGTTCGATGTTTTCTCCCGACAACTCCGGAAAATGCGCAAACTCCGCCGCCATCCATCCTAGATACCGCGTCATTCGGCGTAGTGTTCGACGGCGCTGCGCGTCCGTCCACTGCGGAAACGCCAACCGCAAATTCACCATCGCCGCGTGCCGAAGGGGTGGCCGGCACAGCAGCAATATGTGCGCAGTCGCTGCCGCGGTTCCTCGCGCCACGGGGCGCGGCAAAATTCCCAGAAACTTCACAATCGTCCATGCAGCGGCGTACTCGCACCATTCGCGCATCGTGCGCCATTCTGTCACAGTAATTTTCCGCGAACCAGGGCGCGTGTGCGCGGTGTGAACTGCGCCCGGCTCTGCTACACTCACCCGCCATGGGCGATAAACCCACACCGTCGCGGAAAAATATTCTCGCTGCTCTTTTGGCCATCGCCGTGTTGGCAATCTGCCTTTTCAGCGGCCTTTCCGCCATCGGCCTCGTCGGCCCTGACGAGCCGCGTTACGCATGGATCGCCCGCGACATGGCGCACTCCGGCCACTGGATCACGCCTTTTCTCTACGGCCTGCCCTGGTTCGAGAAACCAATTCTCTATTACTGGTCAGCCGGATTTTTCTTCAAATTCCTGCATTCGCCGGAATGGGCCGCGCGCTTGCCCTCTTCTTTCGCCGCGCTGGTGTCCGTTCTCGCGATGGCCTGGCTCGCGTTGCGGCGTTACGGAGCCGCAACGGCATGGGCTGTTCTGCTGATTTTCCCAACATGTGTCGGCGTCATCGCTTTCGCCCGCGCCGCTTCTCCCGACATGCTTTTCACGGCTAGCTTGGCTATCGCCCTTCTTTGCGCCACAATCGTCGTCGAAAAGCGCGGCTACTTCGCCACCGGAAATCCGCCCATCGTCCAGGACGATAAATTGGCCCTCGTTTTCCTTGGCGTCTCGCTGGGTTTGGCTACTCTTGCGAAAGGGCCCGCCGCAGTCATCCTCGCCGGCGGCAGCGTCCTTTTATGGGCGCTGGCCACTCGCAACTGGAAAGCGGCCTTCCGGATGCTTCATCCCCTTGCTATTCTGTTTTTCTGTGTCGTCGCGCTGCCCTGGTACATCCTCTGCGCCTATTTCAATCCCGATTTCTTTCACACGTTTATCGTGCTTCATAATTTTGAGCGTTACCTCACTCCCGTTTTTCAGCACCGTCAGCCATTCTGGTTTTTCGCACTTATCATTCTGCTCGGGCTCCTGCCGTGGACCGCTCTTCTTGTCGGCGCCGCATTCGATGGCCGCCGCGTCTTCCGCAACGGCGAATGGCGAACATCGGCAGGATTCTTCATCGCCTGCTGGGCGATTTTCCCTTTCCTCTTTTTCAGCTTTTCCCAGTCGAAGCTACCGGGGTACATCCTGCCCGTCTTT
Organism: Candidatus Acidiferrales bacterium; assembly: GCA_035933995.1. Lineage (GTDB taxonomy): Bacteria > Acidobacteriota > Terriglobia > Acidiferrales > UBA7541 > DAHUXN01. The sequence goes on from DASYYI010000127.1 coordinate 9,585, forward strand.
CCATCTCTTGCTCTGTTGATGGCGCGCTCCTTTGTCTGCGC
>DASYYI010000161.1:0-5635 GCA_035933995.1 Candidatus Acidiferrales bacterium
CTCTCGTTTGTGCTCTTCGCCTTCGTGGGGGCATCCTTAATCGGGCTGGGGATTGTGGTTTACTTGGCATCTCTGGTCTTCGTTGCGTCCCCCGGGGGCGAGAAGCGCGGGTAAAATGCCGGTGCTGCCCTTTTTTTGCACTCGGTTCTGTTCCCGTCATCCATACGCGGACGACGGAAGCGCCGGAATTGATAATTGATAGACGTTCACAACGACAAGTTGGTAGGGGCGAGGGGGATCGAATTATAAGCTACTTAGGTGAGCCCCGCAGATGCACGGTGTTGCAGCCGCCCTACTGAGACAATTCGAACAATCGGAACAAACCCGTTACACGTCCGATTCTGCAGATTTCTGAAAACATGATATATCTTAGCAGCTTAAAATGGTCCATTAGAGTTGCAGCTAAGCCTTGATAATGTATTCTTTGTGAATTCCGCTTAGACTAGCGCTCACAGTAGTGTGAGGGGGTGCCTGGATTCCGCGTAAGAATTCTACAGCGGTGCATTGGTTCCGTGTTTTGGCAGCCTTGGTGCTCGCGTTTAGTGCTGCGGGCTGCGGGGGTTCGCCTTCGCAGTCGTCAGGCGGAGGGCCTCCTCCACCGCCCCCGCCGCCTCCATTTCAGCCGCGGCCGTTTCCGGGAGATTTTTTCATGCGCCTGCCGAACCAAGGTACCGGAGCGCCGGTTCCGGATGAAGCCTATGACTTCGCCACAAAACAAGTGTTCGTGAGCGATCCCGACGTCAATGCCGTCGAAGTTTACTCCACAGTTGATGGGCACCATGTGGCGGAGATCGGCGTACCCGGTCCTGCTGGTCTAAGCTTTTCGCCGGATTATAAGGAATTAGCTGTTGGCACGATTACGCCCTATATCTATTTAATTGACCCAGCCGCGCTGCACGTCACAGCAGAAATCGCAATCCCTCCCGGTCAATTGGGAACGGATGCCCGAGGAGATACGACGCTGCCTGTAATGCCGTACGCCATGGCAGATGGAAGCATCTTCATCGGCATGGGCGTTACGCCAGAATCATCATCTTCGGCATCCGTCGCTGTTACGCATCTCTTGCGATATGTTCCGGCGAGCCAGACCTTCACGCTGGAAGATCCGAATGCCAGCGGACTCCTATCCGCACCGGCCCGTTCGGGCGACGGGAAGTATCTGATTTTCGTTGGCTCGAACAATGCCGCACAAGCACTCTTCCTCTATTCTGTTAGCGTGCAGAATTATGTGGCCACCTCCAGCGCTCTCGCCGGCCAGAGCGCATTCATAGCCGCTAATCCCGATGGTTCGCAATTCGCCTCAATCAGCGAAATTGCCAGCGCGGGAAACTTCAATTCTGAGGTTGTGTTTTGGTCCGCAAATCTGACTCAGCAAGGTAATCCGTACACGATTCCCGCGACCGTATATGGTGCTCCGATTTACAGCAGGGATGGGAACGATTTGTACGTTATTGATCAGACGCTTCTGTACGCCGTTAACGCGCAAACTGGCCAGCCCGCCGGCTATCTCGGAATATCTGTCGGCTCCCTATTTCCGATGCTTACTCTTTTCGATGCGGATGAAAACAACCATCTGTTCTGTGGAATCTCGCCGGGCGGGGCTGTCCTCGTCAATGCCTCTCAGCTTGACACGCTGCCTCCCCCGCTGAATATTCCGGATTTTTCCGGACCAAGCACAGAGGCGAATCCAAATGTAGGCCCAGCGGGTGGCGGGACACAAGTTCAGTTCATTCCAGCTCCAGCTGCCTCCGGGGGAAGCGCGGATGGCATTGCTGATTCGATGGAAGCCTATTTCGGATTGGCTCCAGCGACGCAAGGCGTTGTAGCGCCCTACCCGGCTTCATCGAATGGTGGAAATTTTCTGACGGCGATTGCCCCGGCGGCAACCACGAGCGGACCCGTATCCGTGCTGTTGACGGATGCGAATAACAATCCTGTTTTCCTTCCAGACGCATACACCTATGGCCCTCATCTACTGCGCGCCACGCCCAGCGCTGTGTCGGCATCGGGTGGCGGTCAGGTCACAATCATAGGTTACGGTTTTGGCTTTGATCTCAGCTTAAAGGGAACAACAATAACCGTAGGCGGAGCACCTGTGGACATGAAAAAAGCGGTTCTGAACCCCTATGCCGGGAACAACTATCCTGAACAAACAATCACTTTTCCTGTCCCATCGGGAACTCCGGGATGGGCCAGTATCGTCCTGACGACCAACAACGGAACAGATACTCTAAACCGGGGATTGCAATTTTTAGCGGCGGAGACGAGTCTACCGGGCGGGCCATTTGGGTTTGCAGTATACGATTCGGTTCGCAATCATTTTTATCTGACGGAGAACGGCAATTCGGTTGCGGTCTTCGATCCGAGCACTCACAGCATGCTAGCGCCCTTGCAGTCAGCGGCCGTGAGCGCGGGCGCAACGCTGGAGAGCGAAGCGTTGACGCCCGACAGCAATACGCTACTGGTCGCAGATCCAAGCAACCAACTCGTTCTAATTTTTGACCTTGTCGCGGGCACAAGCACTGCGGTTAGGGTAACCTTGCCGTCCGATGGAGCGGTTACACTCTCGGCCCCGATGTCAGTCGCGACCGCAACGAACGGGCGGGTTTTTGTGAGCCTTTCTCCCTGTATTCCAAACCCTGTGCGGGAAATCAACCTGACGGACATGAGTGTCCAGACGCGCCCGGACGCAGCCACGTCGTGTCCGACGTATGTTCCTTACCCTCAGCTTGGAGGCTCAAGCGCCGATGGCAGTACCATCATTTTCGCCGCCAACAACGAACTGCAGCCCCCCGGTCCTGAGTACATGTGGCGCTATGATGATGCTTCGGATGCATTCCAGGGCCCGATTCTCGTAGCGGATTCTCCATGGCTGGCCGGACACGGAGCCGCAAACCACGACGGAAGCGTAATCGCTCTCGGTGAAGGAACCCTGAATCAGCGGCTCCTCCCGCTTGTCCCCATCACGCAGGCGGCCGGTTTGGATTCTCGTCTGAACGATACAGGAAGCCTGTTGTACGCATCAAATGGCAACAGCGACGCGGTCACCATTTCGGATACGCACAACGGTCGTCTTCTTCTGCTCCTCAATTTCCCCGCCTCTACGGGACCTTACAGGCCACTGGCTATAGATCCAACGGGGCAACAAATCTTAGTGGCCACGCAATCAGGACTCTCATATTTCAAACTGAGCGTCGTGCCGTTAGCAGTTGGAACCGTTTCGCCAGCCCAAGGACCGGTGGGAACAACTATTCAACTGAAAGGTAGCGGCTTTGTTCCCGGCACCAAGGCCCAGATCGGCGGTCAAGGTGCGGCATGCAGTGAAGTGGATAGCGAGACATTGTCCTGCACGGTGCCCAATTTGGCCGCTGGCGAAGTGCCTATCACGCTGACGAATCCTGACGGGCAATCATACTCATTCGAGGGCGGATTCTCAGTGCAATAGATGCGCGTCAAAAACGTGCAACTCGGGTAGTGTCCTCATTTGCCGTACCCCGCACCGGGAATTCAAATTGTTGCTTCGAATTTCAAGTGCCTTGTGTAAGACTGCCCCGATAAGGAGCTCATTTTATCCTGACGAGCAACGGCTGCTTCTGCACATGGCTCGGTTCGAGAATGAACGTGCCAAAGATATTCATTGCGAACGCGGTGATCCCCGCCAATTCGAGGAAGGCGGAGACCGGCAAAACAGACCAGGCCCAATTGGCGTAATTCTGATATGCGAGAAGCTCACTGGATACGCGAAGAGCACATCCGAGGCTGAGCAGGAAAAGTCCTACAAACATCAAACGAATGCTCCATAGTAGACGCATCCCGGCGAACGCGGGCAGAATTCGCTGCCCGATGCACAACACCATCACCGCAATGAATCCAACCGTGAGCGCATGCCGTGAGGCTCCCCAAATCCCTCCCGAAGAATCCCACAGTGCCGCGCCTACTCCCAACAGGGCTGCCACTAACAACCAGCCGTAGGCCATGCGAACAAAGAATGGAAAACTCGCGTGCACGCCACGCGTTTTTGGCTCCTGCCGCGCGGGTTCAAACATTCGCAGTGCGACAATCATCAAAATTGTGCTCACCACAAAGAACATCGTTGCTTGAGCACCCCAACCCATCAGCGTCGAGCCAACTCCCACAAAGTTCACCACTAGCGCACTAAAGAGCAATCTCGGGCGACCCGGCTTGAGGCCGAGAAATACAGACATCCATCTCGCACTGAATCCCCAAACAAACGGCACCATGAAGCCCCATGTCATTAGTGTCAGATACCGTTGATCCAGGATATGTGGCAACGCGGGACTCTCGCTCCGTAATGCGAGATAGATGCAAGCTGCCAAATTCGCGATGAGTGTGAGCATCAGCCCCACACTTGCGCTGATCACGACCCACACCCACGGCTCCAGTTGACCCTTGGCGGCAGTCTCCGGCTGGTGCTGCGACACCATCCTGAAGAAAATCAAGAAGGCTGCGAGCTCCAGTGCGCCGGAAAAGGGAAGCAACAGACGCCACTGCACCAAATAGATATTTGCCATCCAGCGCGCCGCCACCCCGAATGTCCACATGGCCCAACACACCCAAGCCGCTCCGAAGGCAGGCTTCGTCGTTCCACGGAACCTGGGAATCGAGTAGAAACCGATGCCCAAGATGAAACTGCCGATCCAGCCAAATACTTGAGCGTGGCCGTGCGCCTGCAGCCATGCTGGCGAAACCAACGCCACGCTCTCGCGCCCGCTGATCTGAAGGAGATTCCACACCCCGAGGAACGTCCCAGGGAGCAACATGAACACGAGGCCCGTCGAGATGTATGCCATGAGCAGCCGCGAAAGAGCAGTCTCGCGCGCCTGTGCCATCCGCATCGTCTCGACCCGCGTCACGGCGGCTGTCGGCTGTGATTCCGCGGGCCAGATTGTTTGTCCTGTTTCCATTCTCGTTTAGTCCTGTTCGTTCGGCATTTTGCGATTACGCAGACTGTGTTATTGAATCAACCTTAATCCCGCGCTCTCGCTCACCAAGAACTGTTAGTTCTCCGCCCGCTTTTCGCGCCCCTTCTTCAAGGCGGCTCCAAATATTCTGAAATTCGCGCACGAGTTGTTCGTCGACGAGGTGCGACCAATGGAGAGGCGGGCATTCTCGTTCGTCCGAAACGGGACAGCCGTCGTGCAGCATCTGATGTGAAAGCAGCGCTTGTTTCAGCGGGACCTGATACTCGCCGGAGCAGGCATTGCAGCGAATAGAGACCGCAACTGCGTCCAAGATGTCCATCGTCTCCTCCATTCGGCCCTGCGGAGACCTAGCGCGGCGCGGATTCAAGCTCGATGGCGCGCGGGAAGAGGATGTTATTTTCGAGATGCACATGCTGATGGAGATCGGCTTCGAATTCTCGCAAGTCTTGATACAAGGCTCTGTAACTTGTGCACGCATCCGCCGGAGGCGTGTAATCTCCGCTCAGTTTACGAATCTGTTTTACCAAGTCCCCTGCGAAGTCGTGTTCGCTCATCATGGCCTGAATCGGATTCCTCACCGTCTGGAAGAATGGAGGCTCCACAAAACCATGTGTGATTTTCGCTTTCTCCAGTGCGTCAATATACGGGAACAAAATCTGCTCTTCTTTCTGCATGTGCATGATCATCTCTTG
>DASYYI010000181.1:0-14270 GCA_035933995.1 Candidatus Acidiferrales bacterium
CCGCGTGGTCCTTTATAAGGGCGGAGTCGGCTACTTCGAGCATTTGGGCGAAGTTCACGGCGACCAAAACATGCGCATCGATTTCACGAGCAGCCAGCTCAATGACGTGCTGCAATCGCTGACCGTGCTCGACTTGAATGGCGGGCGCATCACGGGGATCGACTATGACTCCGAGGCGCCATTCAGCCAGCGGCTGGGGACACTGGGTCTGCCACTGGGAGCAAACACGAATCTTTCAAAGTTTTTGGCAGCGCTGCGTGGGACGCGATTGGAGATTCGCAATGGCAACAGCACGATCACGGGCCGGCTATTGAGTGTCGAGACGAAATCGCGTCTTACCGGCAGCACAAGCCAACAAGTGGACTTGGCCACTTTGGTGAGCGACAGCGGCGAAGTGCGAACCGTCGAAATTACTCCTGCAGTGAGTGTGCGCATTGCCGATCAGGGTGTGAACGGAGACGTGGGACGGTATCTTTCGCTGTTGGCGTCAACGCATCAGCAGGATCTGCGGCGCATGACAATTGCGGCGGCGGGCTCGGGCGCGCGGCAACTGTACGTGAGCTACATCAGCGAAGTGCCGATATGGAAGACGACGTACAGGATTGTGCTGCCGTCGAAGGCCGACGATAAGCCGCTGCTGCAGGGCTGGGCGATTGTGGATAACACGACGGGCGAGGATTGGGACAATGTAGAGTTGTCGCTGGTCGCGGGAGCGCCGCAATCGTTTATTCAACAGCTGTCGCAGCCGTACTACGCGCGGCGTCCCGTGGTGCCGCTGCCGCAAACCGCGGAGCTGACTCCGCAGACGCATGAGAGCGCGATGCTCGGCGGCTTGGGAGGATTGTCGGGCGTTGTGACGGATGCGACCGGCGCGGTGATACCAAATGCGCAAGTACAGATTATGAACACGGCAACTGGCGTTGCAAACAGCACCACGACAGACAATCAAGGCAGATACGAGTTTGATGATTTGGCGGCGGGGAATTACCGGCTTCAAATTCAGGCGAATGGGTTCCAGACCAGCGTAATGCGAGGCGTGACGCTCGGAGGGAATGGTGAGCAAACGCAGAACGCGACGCTGCAAGTTGGAAGCATGGCCGAGACTGTGGAAGTTACGGCGGCGCCTCCGAGTGTGGAAACGTCGGAGGCCATGGCGCCTCCGCCGCCGGCGCCGGGCGTAGTTGGATCGGGGCGCGAACTTGGAAATGGGCCGGGAGTGAAGCGTAACCGGGGATACGGCACTGCGGGCGGAATGATAGGCGGTGCACCCGTTCCCGGCAATGGACTGCTTTCTGAAGCGCGCGGGCGGACCTCGGCGGCGGCGGAAGGCGCAGATCTCGGCGACCTGTTCGAGTACAAACTGAAAGACCGCGTGACGATTCACAAGAACGAATCGGCACTTGTTCCCATCGTGCAGGTTCATATCGCGGCGGAGAAAGTGTCGCTGTGGAACAATGCGCTTGGATCGCAGCGGCCGTTGCGCGCGCTGTGGCTGACGAATTCGAGCCCGCTGACTTTGGATGGAGGCAGCTTTACCGTTCTGGAAGACGAAGCGTTCGCCGGCGAGGGGCTTACGGATCCGATCAAGCCGGGCGAGAAGCGCTTAATTTCGTACGCGGCGGATCTTGGAGTGCGGGTGGATGCGAAGAGCGAGAGCCGTCCGCAACGCGTGACGCGAGTGCGAATATGGCGCGGTGTGATGAGCATGACGCGAGAGATGCAGCAGAGCACGACCTACACGGTGCGTGATGATGATACGACGCCGCGCACAGTGCTGATCGAGCATCCTCTGCGAGTTGGTTGGAAGCTGGCAGAAGGAACGCCGAAGCCGGAAGAAACCACGTCCAACGTTTACCGCTTCCGCGTCAGCGTAAAGCCGAAAGAGACCTCCAAGCTGGAAGTGGGAGAAAGCGAACCGCTGGACACGCGCTATGAAATTTCAAACGTGACGGACGATCAGATTACGCTTTTCCTGAATCAAAAATCCATCAATACGGAAGTGGAGGCGGCGCTGCGAAAGATTGTCGAGCAGAAGAATCGCGTTGCCGCGCTGGATGCGGAGATTTCCCGCCGCAACAACGAAAAACAGAAAATTTATGACGATCAGCAGCGCATACGGGAGAATTTGAAGGCGCTCAAGGGAAGTCCCGAGGAGCGCGCACTCACGCAGCGATACACGCAGCAGCTTGCGGATCAGGAGACGCGCTTAGAGACGTTGCAGAAGGAAACGCAAGATTTCCAAACCAAACGCGATCAGGCACAAGAGGAACTGGACAAGATGATTCAGGATTTGTCGCTGGATGTGTCATTGTAACGAGAGAGGGAACGAAATGGGCGGTTGATTCGTATCTGAGAGTGGGAGACGGGCGATGTTGACATTTGTTCTGTGGTGCATCCTGCTGGTGTTGTGCTGGCCACTGGCGATTCTGGCGCTGGTGCTGTACCCGATCGTTTGGCTGCTCTTGCTGCCGTTTCGGCTGGTGGGTATTGCCGTGGGAGGCGCGCTCGATTTGATTCGCGCAATTATTTTTCTTCCTGCGAGAATTCTGCGCGGGCCACGGCGCTCGGCGTTCACGCGGTCCTGATCGGGCGATTCTCCTCGGCGAGAAGGGCGCAGTTTGGAAAAAAACAAGGGAACAGCAGATTCGTCGCCCCGCAGAAGCATCGGGACGCAAAATGCGCGTCGCGTAGCTCCTCCCTTCGCCAAGAGCTCAGGGCAGGCGGAATGACAACGAATGTTTTTTTCAAGAAGCTGTTAGGCAGTGGGCGCAGGAACAACTATCGGTTCAACTTCTAATTGCGGCACTTCAAGATCAGGCATGGGCCGAGCGGAGAAAAGGTAACGACATGGCATCGCCAGCCACCGCGCCCGACGCGCCGAGCGCGCCACTCGGGCGCTATCGGTGGCTATCCCCGTGTTTGCGTACATCTGGCGGTAAAGCTTCGAGATCAAGACGAAGGCGAGGCGGCCTTTTGAAGAAGTCATGAAATTGGAGCGCTTCCAAATGGATTTCAGAGTATAGAAACGGTCCCAGACAGCTTGGGTGCGCCGGCGAATCTCGTCGGCCGACATTGCCGGATGCGGACAATAGAGCTTGGGGCGCAGCGCTTGCGGAATAAGCCAGTGGCGAGTCAGCGGAATGCCTCCGACGCTCTGAGGATCGAGTTCCATGGTCTTTTCCCACTTTGCAAAATCAATGGTTCCGGGAAAAGGTGTGAGCATGACGAATTGCGCAAAGGTGACGCCCGCGCGCTGCGCCACGTCGACCGTGGCTTCGAACGTGTTTGGCCGGTCGCTGGGCAGGCCAAAGATGAATGAGCCGAGCACATGTACGCCGTGTCTGCGGAATGTCTGCAAACGTTCGACCAGATTTTCGCCCGCGCAATTGAAATCCTTGTAGACGTCTTTCAGGCCTTCCGGTGTTACGGATTCGACGCCGACCAATGCGCCTTTGATGTGCGCTTTGCGCATGGCGTCGAGATAGGCGGGATCTTCCGCGGCTTCCATGGTGATTTGCGTGAAAAACACCGTGTCCTTGGGGAGAAGCGCGAGGCGCTCCATCAGCTCGAATCGTTCGGCGCGGAGGGATTCCAGTTCAGCGATGCGTTGCGCGTTGCCCTGACGTTTGGCCAGTCGAATGTCGGTAAGAGTGACGGGATAGAAATTATCGTCAGCGAGAGCAATAAATCTGAAACCCAATCGCCGCAACTGCACAATTTCTTCGATCACCGCATCGGAGGCGCGTTGCCGGGGGCGCTGGCCGTCCGTCCGCCAGACGGAACAGAACGAGCAATGCTTCGGGCATCCGCGAACGGTCTGCACGGAGGCCCACATATATTGTCCGCGCGGAATCAAATCCCAGCGGGCCTTGAGAAAACTTGAAGCCTCGACGCGACCGCCCAGATAAGTGGATTGCGGAGCGCCCTTCATGCAGTCCACTAGAACCGTTGCCCAGATTACATCCCCATCGCCCATGACCACGGCGTGCGCGCCGCCCAAACGCTGCGCTTCTTCCGAGTAAAGTGTGGCGTGAATTCCGCCGAAGACCACATAGGCTCCGCGTTCGCGCGCCAATTTGCCAATTTCGTAGCCGCGAAGGGCGTTCCCAGTGTGAATTCCAATGCCGACAACGTCACCGGGCAGAATGCGCTGCGGATCCACGGGATTAAGTGTTTCATCGACAATGATTGGATCGCCGAAGGAGAGCGGCGTGGCTGCGGCGAGCACATACAACCACCGCGGCGTGATTACGGCGGTGCCAAAAGAAACATGGCTCGGATTTATAAGGTGAACCCTCATGCGTACTGCATCGAGTCCCGGGGATGTCTGGATGCGGCCCTTCCCACCAGGTGAGTAGAGCAGAACAGCATGAAGAAAACTGTGCTGAATTGCTCAGAACAAGAACGAGTGTTCATCTGAGTACCCTCATAGATAATTGAATAAATAATTTTTCAACGGCCGCTTGGCAATGGTGTGAGCGCGACGTCGCGAGGGCTGCAAGTCAGAAACTTCAAAAGTTAGGAACGGAATGGCGATGAGTGTTCCCATGATGGAGGAAAATGTTCAGGAGGCCGTAAAGAACAACGTGTTCGGGCTCATCAATTTGCTCGAAACTGCGGAAGCCTGCGGATGCGAGAGTTTCATCCTGATTTCATCCGATAAAGCAGTGAATCCAACCAGCGTCATGGGCGCGACAAAGCCGGTGGGCGAACTGATTCTGAGCTGCCGGAGCGGGAGCGCGATGCGTTGTATTTCCGTGCGCTTCGGCAATGTTCTGGGATCAAATGGGAGCGTGGTTCCTTTGCTGCAGCAGCAATTGGAAGCGAATCGCCCCCTTACAATCACTCATCCTGAAATCAAGCGATACTTTATGACCACTTGCGAGGCGGTCGCGCTGGTGCTGGAGGCTTCGACGGTCGGCGAGCACGGAGACATCCTGGTGCTCGAAATGGGAAAGCAGATTTCCATCGTCCAGTTGGCCAGGACGCTCATCCAATTGTCGGGGAAAACGGAAAATCAGGTGAGCATCCAGTTCACGGGTTTGCGGCCCGGCGAGAAGCTGTACGAAGAACTGTCTTCCGCTGCGGAGGAAATCGTTTCCACGGATCGGCCAAAAATTGAGCGAGTGCGCGGCAAGCGCCGGGAATGGCCGCTGCTGGCGCGCCGCTTGGAAGAGTTGCGCGCTTCTCTGACCGTTGATGGCGCAGAGCCTGTGCGCTCGAAGCTTCGCGAAATCCTGCCGGAGTATCTTTCTCCCGCCGATGGTTTGACTGACCAAGAACAGACAGATAGCCACTTAATCGCCACAGTCGCGCAAAAATAGCGCAGTCGCATCTCGTCTCGCGTCGACAAATCCATCCGCCGGGCTGCGAACTTGCCGGTTACCTTCTTTAGCGCTCTCCCTCGCACGTTCTGCCTGCTGCCGCCAATTTCCCCTCTTAGCTATTTCTGAATTGCTCCTTGGCGCATTGCGCTCAGAGCGCATCCTCTCCAACGCATGGGCGCGCGGTTATCTTTGACGCGGAATCCTCTTGACGGTATTCCAGAGTGTTGCGAAGAGCGTCCGCAGGCTACAATACAATAGCTGACCTTGGAGGGGTGGGTGAGTGGTTGAAACCGGCGGTCTTGAAAACCGTTAGACCTCAAAAGGGTCTCGTGGGTTCGAATCCCACCCCCTCCGCCAATCAGTCTTAGGTTTTCTCTCTTTCCCCCTAAATTCGGGAGAAACCCTCATTTGCGGTCCAATTGCCGCGAATTCGCCACCTGTGCTTTGCGCTCTCTCCGGCTTGAGTCCAAGAAAGGCCTAGAATAGCTGCAGTATTCTCCCAAACTGATCGCGAAGTGCATTGTCAAAAAAACAAGCGCTCTTGACAGTTGGTATGCAATGCCTTCGACTAGCCAGGCGCCAACCGGCGATCTGGGGCAAGAAAAAAGCGTGAGATCAACAATCTTCCAGCGCGACGCGGAGACCTCATTAGGCGTTACGTTGTTGTTTGGCGTTGTTATCCGGCAATTCAAAGAGTTGTCCTCGGCGATCGTAATCCTCCATCCGCCGAACCAAGTCCAGCTGTTCGACAAGTGCGCACATGGGATCAGAAATGCTTTGCTGACCTATTCCCCGCGCGTTCTCGTCCTGAGACTTACATCGCGTTCTCGTTCAGAATGATTGGTGACACTCGGATTGGAGTGCCAACATGCAAATTCGATGGGGTGCGCGCTGAGCCGGACCGGCCAGCGGCACTCTGAGGGCGGTGGGCGGAAAGTTCACGGTCCCGGGACAAAACCAGTTGAGAGCCGCTTCCAGGAGTCGCATGCGCGTGTTTTCCGCGATACGGGTCTGAAAACTTCTCAGTTGAGGAGGCTGCCTGCGTAGCGGGCTGGGACAGCAAGATTCGACCCTCCGAACCCGTTCAGGATTGCGAAATTGATTCCAATCACCTTGCCATCGCGGTTAAACAACGGGCCTCCCGAACCACCCGACGTTGTCGCCGCATCGTAAACAATCTCGCTGTTCAGGACGTCACCAATGTGTCCCTGCGTCGTCGTTGGACGTATTAGTTTCTGTTCGGCCAATTGCGCCATGATTTGATCCACGTCTTGGCTTCCTCCGGCGATTTTTTCCATAACAGCCGAGCCTGCCCTCGCAAGGATTCCTTCGATGCCCGTCGGATACCCCATAAGAACCACTGGGTCTCCTGTCACGCTGGCGCCGCTCCTCGGGTCCAATCTCAAGACTGCGATGTCGGGAGGCGGAGATTCCAGCTTTAACGTAGCAACGTCAGCGTCGGTTGCGATTCGATCAAGTTTCGCGGGAATTCCTTGCGTTCTTCCGGGGAAGTAGGCTTGATACGACAGCACGTAGGCTGCGGCTCCGTGATCGATCAGCTGCCTCATGTCGTCGTTCTTCCACCACGGTTCCGCAACATGATGGTTGGTCAGGAGCACGCCGTCGCGGGATGCCAGGAACCCGGTGCCGAAAATGTCTACTCGCAAGCGAGGCCCGGTGCCCGCCGTATCAAGTTGCACCATGCCGTTCTTGTCGACCTCGGGTTTACCCAGCGAATTCACCACAACTCGTATAGGCTTTCCTGATGCCTTATCCAGAAACTCGACGACAACATGCAGCAAGCAAACGCTCGGCCCATAGTTACGCACGATCGTTTCCGCAATCTTCCGTTGGTCCTCAAGCAGGCTCAGTCGGTGTTCTGTGTCTTTGAGCTGCTTCTGCAAAGAGTCGAGGTCTGTTCCTTCCGCGGAAGCCATTCTCCTGCGGAGAGTCCTGGACTGCGCCTGCAGTGATTCCCGCGCTCCGGTCGCCGAGGGCGATTGGGCGCTGAGCGAATCGCGAGCTTGCTCCGCGCGCCGCAGTAGATCGCCTTGCTGTCCCAGGCCGTAATTCAGGCGCGCAATCTCTGCGCGCAATTGAAGCGTTTCTTTGCTGCTGCGCCGAAACGAAATCAGCGTAAGAAAAGTGGCGAGGACCGCAACGATGCCGAAGACGAAAATCGCGGGAATCAGCCACGCGCGACGCGCTCCGATCCCTTTACTCAGGGACTCCACCGCGATATCTGCGTATCTCTCCTTCTGCACTGCGTATTTCAGTTTTGTCTGGAGTTGCTCTTCTGGTTCTCGCTCTCGAAATTGTGTTCGGATCCTCGCAGCGAACTCCGTCGTATCGAACGGAAAAGAGATAACGTCGTTCACGCCGAGATCCAGCGCCCGAGCCCTTTCGAGCGCGCCTCCGCGCACGATCATTAAGATCTTGAGCAGCGACTCCGTCTCGGTACGCGATCTGAGCTGTGCGATCAGCCCGCAGCAGCTCAAATCGGAAGGGGTTGCTTCCGTGATCAAGACGTCCGGATAAAGCGCGAGAACTTCCTCGACCGTTAGTCCGCTCTTCGCAGTGATCTCGTAACCCTGTCCGAATAGGGCCCTGTTGACGGCACCCAACGATTCTTCCGAAACATTTACAATTAGAATTCGCATGGTCTATTCGATGTCTCGCCTGGCTCAATCAGATTCGCCTGGTTTCCCTTTGCTTCAATGCCAAGGAGACCGGAAACCGCTCCGCTCTACGGGGTAACTCAACGACACTCCAAAACACCCAAGAACTAAACGCTCTTCAATCCCTCTCGTCCTTTAACTCACCGCACCTTGACGCTTGGTTCGACAGACATTCCGGGCCTGAGCAAGTGCTGGGGATCCTGGCCCTTTTCGAAAACGATCTTGACGGGAATTCGCTGGACAACCTTCACGTAGTTTCCCGTGGCGTTCTCGGGAGGCAGAAGGCTGTAACGCGCGCCAGTGGCTCCGGCAATGTTGAGAACACGGCCATTGTATGTGCGACCGTAGGTGTCCACGGAGATTTTCACCGGCTGGCCGGGCCGCATGTATTTCAATTGCGTTTCCTTGAAATTCGCGGTCACCCAAATATTCCGGCTGTCCAGAGGGACAATGGTCATAAGCTGTTGGCCCGGCGAGACGTTTTGGCCCGGCTGGACTGATCTCTGGCCCACGATCCCGCTAACCGGCGCCACAATCGTCGTGTACTGCAGGTTGAGCTGTGCCTGCTGCAGGACCGCAGCTGCCTTTTCGGTTTCCGCCTCGGCCGCTTGAGCACGTGAGCGCTGCACCGATATTTGTTGAGGTTTAGTCTCCGCGTACTGCAATTGGGCCTGAGCTTGTGCCAGGCGAGCGCGCGCTTGAGTAACCGCCTGCTCGGCACCGGCGGCAGAAGCCCGGGCAGCTTCGACAGCGGCGGCTGTGGCTTTCTGGCTATCCACAGCTTGAGTGTACTGTTGCTGCGGGATTTCGTCCTTAGCTGCAAGCGGCTTGTATCTGTTGACATCGTCTTGAGCCTTCAGGTCATTGGCTTCGGCCTGCTGCAGGGACGCCTGCGCTGCATCAAACCCTCTCTCGGCGACAAGCAGCCCGGCCTTGACATTGTCAATGTCCGCCTGAGCGCTGGAAAGTTGGCTGGAGGTATTCACGGAAGTGATGGGAACATTGATCTGCAAGGCCACTGCGCTACCCTGGTCATTCGCCAAAGTGGCTTTGGCGTTGGCGACGGCCACGTCGTAGTCTTTGGGGTCGAGCTGCGCGAGCACTGTGCCGGCCTCGACGTATTGGTTGTCGTCCACCACGACGCGAGTGACATAGCCCGAAACGCGCGAACTGACGGGATAAATATAACCGTCGATCTGCGCATCGTCCGTGGACTCCCAGGCTGCGAAGTGTCGATATAGCAGGACCGCGATGAGAAGGATGACGAGGCCAAGCGCGGCAAACAAAATTCGCTTGCGTGCCTTCGAGTGGCGTATCGGGGTTCGGCCCGGACCTACTCCCGAGCCTGTTGACGACTTCGATTCGTCGTGCGTAGCTGTTTCCGAGGTTTGCGTTGGTGTGCTTCCCATGGTTACTTTCCTCCCAAGAGGTAATGCACGGCAGACTGTTGAGCTACGCCGACAGCCTGCGCGAGAGAGACTTTCGATAAATCAAAAGAGTAGAGACTGGCGATATAGGACTGATTCGCCGAGGCCACCGATTCTTGCGCCTGAACAACTTCGAGATTGTCGGCGACACCCGCTGCAAAACGATCTCGCGCCTGCGCCAGCGTCTGAGTGGCAAGACCGATGTTGCTCCGTGCCACAGCCACTAGATCCGACGAGGATTTCAGGTTGTAGAACGCCGTGCGAACTTGATCGTCGATCTTGCCGCCCAGGTCCGCGAGTTCCGCCTTGCGTTGCTGCAACGCCGAGTCCGCTTGCAGTTTGTCTGCTCGTACTCGGGTTCCCTGAAAGATTGGTATATTCAGCGAGACAGCAACAGAGAATGTGCCGTGCGAGCTCCCAAAATTGGGACTGCCAATGTCGCCATAGTTTGTGTCCGCAGACAAATAGGGATAGTTTTCGGCGGCAGCCGCCCCGCCGGAAAGTTCGGCTGCTTGGACTTGTGCCTTGGCGCTCAGATAGTCGGGGCGAGTTGCATAGGCTTGTTTCAACGCCTGATCAAGGGTGATGCCATCCAGTGGTGCGTAGGGAACCGAGTCTGTCAAGTTGAACTCCTGGCCGTTCGGCAGCCCGATTATCCGGGCAAGAGTAAGCTTATCGATAGCCAGTTGGTTCTGGGCGGCAATGAGCCGCTGCTGCTCGGTTTGCAGCTCCACTTGGGCTCGCAGCACGTCGATGCTCGCAACAATGCCTTGCTTGTTTTGATCCACATCTTGGTCGTAAAGCGTCCCGGCGGTTTTGACCTGAGCGCGTATGGAATCCACAGTGGCTAAATCCGAAATCACGAGGAGATAAGCGTCGGCCGTCGTTAGCACCACCAGGTCACGGTCGTTCTCGTAGGTATACTGCGACGCCCTTTCGGACTCCGACGCCGACTTCACACCCTGGATGTCGGACCAATTGAAAATCTCCTGGGAGAGATAAGCACGAGCATCCGCAACGCCGAAAGGCCCGACAATCGTCGAGATGTTGGCGCCCGGAATAGAAATGTTGAAACCTTGGGCTCTAAGATTGATTTGCTCGAGTGAGCCGCTGACTCGTGCCGAGAGGTTCGGCAGCAAAGCGTTCAAACTGCGAAGGCGCACGGCGTGAGCCGCGCGAGTGTCCTCGCGGCTCTCGATCGCGCCGAGGTTGTATTTCAAGGCGCGTTCGAAGGCCTCGCGGAGAGAAAGCTCGAGCGTCGTTCCAGTAGCTTGACCTGTAGGCACGCTCCCAAGGAAAGGACTTTGCGTCTGCGCCCGGCTTAACCTTGGACAGCTCGCGAGCAAGGTCAGAAGGAGAAATGGAAAAAATATCAGGTGCCGAGTCCGTTGATTACCAAACATTGCCCTTCCTCCCCGAAACACAGATTACGAATCAGCCGCTGTGCTTCGCATACCTTGCAAGGGCATCAAGAACAATCTCGACAGCTGTTTCATTGCCCATGCCGGAATTAACCATCAAGTGGAAACGATGCCTTCCAGGCCAGTCGACGTCGAAATATCGTTTAATGAAGTCCGCGCGGTCACGGTCTACAGTTTCGACGAGCTCGAGCGCTTCCTTCTCGCTCTTTCCTGTCGATCGAAGGCGCCGGACCCTCTCCTGAAAGGGAGCATAAATGAAGACGTGAAAAGCATCGGGACGCTTGCCGAGATAATAAGCCGACCCACGTCCCACAATGACGCAATTGCCGGCATCCGCGATTTCAGGCAAAAGTTTTTGCACCACCTCGCGAACGCACTCCGTATCCACCATCTTCAACCGCGGAGCGTTTAGGCTTCCCTCAAAACTCCCTCGCATGAAAGCCTTGAGAAGCCGGTAGTATGCCGGGTCTCTTTTCTCCTCATGTTCTTCCACGGCCCGGCAATCACAATCCAGGCGGCGCGCGATTTCCTCGGTCAGCAACTGGTCCCAGAGCTTCCAGCCCAGCCGCGTTGCCACTCGCTCGGCGATCTCGCCTCCTCCGCTCCCGTATTCGCGCTCCAGGGTGATTATTCGAATCGGCATAAGTCCCTCGCTTGGTTCTCAGGTGCGAAAACTGTCGGCTGCGTAATGGGGTTCGAACATCACAGACGCTTGAGCCGGTGCTCCCGAACCTTATCCCGCTGCTACTTCTCCGCCTGCGCCAGGCTTATTGCTTTTCAGGGCAAAGGATAGGAAGAACATAATTCCCGCTCCGATGCATAGAACCCAAAACGTATCGATGTAAGCCAGAGTCGTCGCTTGTCCGATTAATGACTGATACAGGCGGGCGTATGCCTGGCTGGTTGCTCGCGAAGCTTCCACGCCCGATGCACCTAGACGTGCGGCCAAGGCTTTGACCGCCTCCGTGAATGTCGGTTGTCCCAGTGTAGTGTGTGCAACCAGGTACACCTGGTGAAATTGCGCCCGGCGCGCAATCAGAGTGGTCACCATGGACGTGCCGATGCTGCTCCCGATGTTGCGCATGAAATTCACCAAGCCCGAGACGCTGTTGCTTTTCTGCGCCGGCATTCCGACGTAGGAGGCTAGTGTTATGGGGACGAACAGAAAACCCAGGCCGAACACCTGTACCACGCGCATCAAGCTAGCAGCCCCGAAGCTGATATCGAGGTCGAGATGCTGCGTGGAATAGTACATTGCGAGAGAGAGGGTCAGCCAGCCGAAGGCGATCAGGTAGCGAGCCTGGACCTTGGACGCGAGTGTCCCCGCGACGGGCATAAGAAACAATAGCACGAGGCCGCCACCGGAAAGCACCAGACCAGCCGACTCGGCAGTGTAGCCCACGAGCGTTTGCAGGAACAGAGGCATCATCACAAGGCTGGAGAACAGCATAATTCCCAA
Source organism: Candidatus Acidiferrales bacterium (assembly GCA_035933995.1). GTDB lineage: Bacteria > Acidobacteriota > Terriglobia > Acidiferrales > UBA7541 > DAHUXN01. Next base: position 12,313 of record DASYYI010000181.1, read on the forward strand.
GATAAACATCATCGCGTTGGCACCGAGGAAGTTGAGGCTCTTGAACAGGCGAACATCGACGATTGGTTCCTTCTGACGCCATTCCCAAATGACGAGGGAAATCAGGCCGACTGCGGCGAGGACGGCGAGTGTGAGGATGAAATGCGACGCGAACCAATCATCTTCCTGTCCCTTATCGAGCATGATTTGCAAGGCGCCCACACCGAGCGTGAGTAAAGCCACGCCGATATAGTCGATCTTCAGGCCCGCGCCGGAAAGGCGCTTGAACCAGGGCGGGTCCTCGATCAGGCGATAGACCAGGAAGAGCGCCAGAATGCCGACAGGCAGGTTGATGAAGAAAATCCAGCGCCAGGTGTAGCTGTCGGTGATCCAACCGCCGAGAGTAGGCCCAATTGTTGGAGCGACGACGACTGTGACACCATAGAGCGCGAACGCGAGGCCTCGTTTTTCAGGAGGGAAAGTGTCGGCCAGGATCGCCTGGGCCATCGGCTGCAACCCTCCCCCGCCCGCACCTTGGAGGATACGAAACAGGATGATCGCGCCAAGGCTGGGTGCAATTCCACATAAGAGCGAACTGACGGTGAAGATCGTCAGACATATCATGAAGAATCGCTTGCGACCGATTGCGCTGGCGAACCATCCGCTGATCGGGAGCACAATGGCGTTCGAAACCAGATACGATGTCAGGATCCAAGTGCTCTCGTCGGTACTCGCGCCCAAGCTACCCGCCATGTAAGGCAACGCGACATTGGCGATGCTGGTGTCGAGGACCTCCATGAAGGCCGCCACGGCAACCACCACCGCGATCAACCACGGGTTTACCTTTGGCTTCCAGGGTTCGACGGGTGGGACGGGTGCCGCGGGCCTGCCCGCAGCAGAATCGCCGTGTCGTGAATTAGAAAGATTTAGAGCGTCATCTGCCATATTGGCGCCGTTTCTCTTCGATGTTCGTGGCAGTTCGAACGATTCGAGCCATGCGTGCCCGTGGTCCGACGGGCCCGTAAAGAGTGCAGAAGATAACCGTTCAAGATCTTCTTTCCACAGCGCATGTACGGGATAGCCAATGTTCCAATCGTTAGACGCTCAGCACAGGACATGGAGCGTCACGAACTACCGCGTAGCTGAGATCCCTCAAGCGGCCCAGAGAACCAGGCCGCGGGCTCCTTCCGATCACAAGCACGTCTGCCTGCAGCCTGCGCGCCGCCCCGATCAACATATCTTTAATCGGGCCGACGGCGACGCTCACGGCAGCGCGCGAACCAGCGGTGCTTTGCAACTCCTTGATGCGGCGGACCGCTGCCTCTCTTTCCGCGGATTGCAGGCGCTCCTGCAAATCCAATTGGACGGGTAGATCAGACCCGCTTGGCGAAATCACATGAACGAGCGTCAAATTCGCATGGACAGCCTCCGTAATCTGGCTAGCGTACCGAAGAACCCTTTCCGAATCCGCATCCAATCCAATCGCGCAGACCCATTCCCTATGCTCGAGCTGCCGTGGTGAAATTCTCTCGGCGTGCCGCGTCGTCAACACTGGACAATCCGCATCGTTCAACGCCTTCGCTGTTGTAGAGCCGAGCAGCGTTTTTCGGAACACTCCAGCGTGAGTGGGCATGATGATCAGATCGAAATTGCGTTCCCTCGCTACTTCCACTATTCGAGTCGCCGGATCCCCAATCAGTAAAAGTCTGGGGCTACCTCGCGTCGGAAAATCAGACTCAAGAAATGAATTGAGTTTCTCTCGAGCAACGATCTCCCGGTTCTTTTCAATCTCGGGCAGAGGCCGCACTAAGAATTCGAAACCGGACGCGGATGCCTCGAGGACGTGAAGGAGAGTTACTTTGGCAGAGGTGATGGAGGCGGCCCTTTTTACAAACGGGCCCATGGCTACGCAAGATGCCGAGAAGTCCACCGGGAACAGAATGTTGCGGATCATCGTCATCAGTTCGTCTCACACAGTA
>DASYYI010000212.1:0-17205 GCA_035933995.1 Candidatus Acidiferrales bacterium
CCCAGCAGAAAACCACCAACGTGAGCCCACCAGGCAACGCCTCCCGCTTGCGCGCTGCCAAGCGAGCCGATGCCGCTCAAGAACTGCACCGCGAACCAGAGCCCGATGAAAAGCACGGCAGGCAGGCGCGCGAAAAACCACCAAAAGAAAAGCGTGACGAGAGTAAGAATGCGCGAAGAAGGGAAGAACACTACGTATGCGCCGAGCACTCCGGCGATGGCGCCGCTTGCACCGAGTCCGGGGATTGTGGAACCCAAACTAAAAAGGGTTTGCGCGATGCCAGCGCCCAATCCGCATACGAGATAAAAGCCGAGGTAGGGCAGATGGCCAAGGCGGTCTTCCACATTGGGGCCGAAAAGCCACAGAAACCACATATTGCCGATGATGTGCAGCCAGCCCCCATGCAGAAACATGGACGTAAATAAGGGTAGGAAGCCTTGTGCGAGGGTGTATTGCGAATGAGCGAGAGCCAATTGCGCGCGCGCCGGGATCATCGAGTAAGTCATGATGAACGATTGCAGGGCGCGAGGATCGAGCGTGAGTTGATAGAAAAAAACGATAAAGTTGATGGCGATCAGCGCGAGGGTGACGGTCGGGAAGTGCGTGCGCGGGCGAAGATTTTTTAAGGGAATCATGGAGCGACCGGATTAGTTAGAACTATGGTGGAGCAATTCGTCAAGCGAAAACGGCGAGGAGAGGCTAAGGTGATAAGTTCGGGCCTTCAACCTCATCATGAATATTGTCTTGAGAGCGGCGCGGAGTTTTGTGCATGCGACATTGAAAATAGCTCGAGAGCGATAGAGTTAAAGAAATACATCAAGGGGCAGTTTGTTCGGCGACAGTCGCTCTGCTGCGGGAATCATCACGCAAGTCGCGGATGGTTTTACTCGCGCCCTAACGTAAAGGTCTACTTTAACGCGATGCAGATGGAAATGAAGATGCAAATCGCGCGAAGAGAAATGTGCGAATTAAAGTTTTGACATGGCAAAAAATTTCGCGGGATTGATTGCGGAGCGCGCACGGCTATGGTAAGAAGTTTAGTTTCGCTGCGCGCGGCGCGAGCGTGCTGAGGCGCGCATAGAGGTCGGCGCGCCGACACGCCGACGCCGATGCCACTTCACGAAACCGAAGCAATCGTGCTGCAGAGTTATCCGCTCGGCGAAGCGGATCGGCTGGTGAGTTTTCTGAGCCGGTCGATGGGCCGCGTGCGCGGTGTTGCCGCTGGTGCGCGCAGACCGAAAAGCCGCTTTGGGTCAACGCTCGAACGCATGTCGTATGTGCGCATCTGGTTTTTCGAACGCGAGACTCGCGAACTGGTGCGCATCAATCAGTGCGAGCTGATCGAGTCGTTCGTCGATGTGTTCAAGGATTACGCAGCGGGCGTGGCGCTGACGGTGATGGCGGAAATCACCGAGGCAGTGCTGCCGGATAGGGAGGCGGCTGACCCGTCGTTCCGGTTGTTGCTGCTGTCGGCGCAGGCGGTCAAACAGCACAAGGAAATCGATTTGCCGCTCGCGTATTTCGCGCTGTGGACTGTTCGATTGGGAGGATGGCTGGGATCTTTCGAGCGATGCGCGCGTTGTAACAAGCAGCTCGCGGGAATTCCAGCGTATGCGAGTCGCACTGTTTCGGGAGTTTTTTGCGGCAATTGCCGGGGGATTGGGATGAAAGCGATTTCGCCGGATGCGTTGAACGCGGGTGTTAAAATGTTGGCGGATCGCCTGGACAAAATCGAAGCAAGCAGCATTCCGAAAACGGCGCTGCGCGAACTGTCGCGGTATTCATTGGATTTGATCGAACACCAAATCGAACGCAAACTAGTGTCGCGAGAAATGCTGGAGACGGCGGTTTAATGGCGAAGAGGGCGAAGGCGTCGAACGTGGCAAAGCGGAAACCTTCGAGTATCGCTCGAACTACAAAGCCTGCCGGTCCTACGTTTCAACAACTGATCTTGCAATTGCAAACGTACTGGTCGAAGCGCGGATGTGTGCTTCAACAACCATACGATGTTGAGGTGGGCGCGGGGACGATGCATCCGGAAACTTTTTTTCGCGTGCTCGGACCGCTGCCTTATCGCGTCGTGTACATTCAACCGAGCCGGCGTCCCGCGGACGGGCGTTACGGCGAGAATCCGAACCGGCTTTACAAGCACACACAGCTTCAAGTGATACTTAAGCCTCCTCCAGCGGATGTCCAGAACATTTACTTGGATAGCTTGCGCGCGATTGGAATCGATTTGCGCCATCACGACATTCGTTTCGAGGAAGACAATTGGGAGTCGCCGACTCTGGGAGCATGGGGAGTGGGATGGCAAGTATTGCTTGATGGGCTGGAGATTACGCAGTTCACATATTTTCAGCAGGCGGGTGGACTGGATCTTGATCCCGTGTCGTGTGAACTCACGTACGGGCTCGAAAGGATTGCCGCGTTTCTGCAGAACGTGGATAGCGTATTTAAATTGCGATGGTCCGACGATGTGAGCTACGGGGACATACGCTTGGCGGAGGAGCAGCAGTTCTCTGCGTACAGTTTTGAATGGGCGGATGCGGTGCGAACACGCGAAATGTTTGATTTGTGTGAGAGGGAAGCGAAGGCGATATTGGGCACCAAGGGCACCCATGCGGAAACCGGGATCAAGAGAAAGGCTCCGATTCTGGCGGCGTATGATTTCTGTTTGAAATGCTCGCATCTGTTTAACGTGCTGGATTCGCGCGGCGCGATTTCCACCACGGAACGCGCGGCGCTGATCGGGCGGGTGCGCGCACTGTGTTGTCGCGTCGCCGCGGAATACTGCGCCATGAACGGATGGAATGAAGCGGCGCAGACCGTTGGTAGTTTGCCGCAGGCGACGGCGCAGGTGCGGCGATGAAGGAGCGCGGCGAATTTTTGTTTGAGATTGGATGCGAAGAAATTCCCGCTGGACTGATTCCGAAAGCCTGTATCGAACTTCAACAAATACTTGAGAAGCATTTTATCGCGAATGGAATTTCGATTGGCGCGATGCGAACGTGGGGAACGCCGCGAAGGTTGGGAGCGAGTGCCGATGCAGTGCTGCTGCGTCAACCGGATCAGGAGAAAGAAATTCTCGGGCCGCCGAAATCGGTCGCGTTTGACAATGTCGGCCAGCCGACACGCGCCGCGGAAAGTTTTTCCGAGAAGCAGGGAATGCCTCTAGCAAAACTTTACGTTGTGCAAACTCCACGCGGTGAATATCTCGCCGCGAAGCAGATTGTTTATGGACGCGATGCGAAAGACATTCTCGCGGAGATTCTGCCGCAGGCGATGCGCGAGCTTTCGTTTCCGCGCTCGATGTACTGGACCGGCAAGAAGGGCGCGCGATTCACCCGGCCCGTGCGATGGATCGTGGCGTTGCTGGCCGGACAGATTATTAAAGTGGAATATGAAGGGATCGTGGCGGGTGATACCACGGAGGGGCATCGCTTTTTGGGAAAGTCGAAAATCCGGGTGACGGGCAGAAAGGATTATGAAGCGAAGCTGCGACGCAATTTCGTGATCGTCGAGCCGGCGGAACGGCGCAAAAAGATTGAAAGCGAAATTCACGCGTTAACCACAAAGAAGAGGTGGCGCACGCACGAAGACGCGGCGCTGACGGAACAGGTCGTTTATCTGAATGAATATCCTTCCGTGATCGCGGGGGACTTTGATCCTGCGTACCTGGACATACCGGCGGAAATTTTGATAACTGTGATGCGGGACCATCAGAAGTACTTCGCGGTAGAGGGGCGCGACGGCGAGCTCGAACCGCATTTCCTTGCGGTAATCAATTTGGACAGGGATCGCTCGGGCCTTGTCCGCGCCGGACACGAGCGCGTGTTGCGTGCGCGGCTGGCGGATGCGCAATTTTTCTGGGAGTCGGATCAGAAGCGGCGTCTCGGCGAGTATCTGGAAAAGCTCGCGCACATCACATTTGAATCGAGATTGGGGAGTTACCGCGACAAGACGGACCGCGCGCGCGATCTGGCACGGTGGATTTCAGGCCAATGGTTCGACTCAGGGATTCACGGCGCCGATGTGAGCGCGGCCGACCGCGCCGCCGAGTTGGCAAAATGCGATCTCGCAACAGGGATGGTGCGAGAATTCACCGAACTGCAGGGAATTGTGGGTGGGCTATACGCGCGCGCACAGGGAGAAGACGAAGAGGTTTCGTGGGCCGTCTACGATCAATACAAGCCGGTGGGTGTCGATGATTCCATTCCGCGAAATTTGACAGGATGCGCATTATCGCTGGCGGACAAGTTTGACTCGTTGGTTGCGTGTTTCGCGGTGGGAATCATTCCGTCGGGCTCAAGTGATGCTTTCGCATTGCGTCGCGCGGCATCGGGAGTGGTTCAGATTTTACTTGAACGCAAATTGCCGCTGTCACTTTCGGCGGCGATTTCAGCGAGCTCCAAGGGGCTGGCCGCGCACAAGCCCGGAATTCAAGTAGCGCCCGAGATGGAAAAGAAAGTATTGGAATTCGTCGGCGAGCGCGCGAAATATTTGCTGCGCGAGAAACAGGGATTCGCCTATGACGAAGTGAACGCAGCGATGGCGGCAAGCGCCGACGATTTGGTGGACGTTCGCAACCGGATCGTGGCGCTCAAGAGCATACGCCACTCGAAAAACTTTGCGCCGCTGGCGATCGCGTTCAAACGCATAAGAAAGATACTCGAGAAAGCCGGCCCCGATGGAGGGGAAGGTGGCTCGGTGAAGGCGGAGCTCTTTTGCGAAGAGGCCGAGAAGCAACTTCACCGCGAGGCGCTGGTGCTGGCGGAGCGCGCGGCGGCGCACAAACGAGGCGGAAGGTATAAGGAGGCACTGGAGTCAATTTCAGAATTGCGGCCAACCGTCGATCGATTTTTTGATGACGTGATGGTGATGGACGAGGATGTCGCGGTGCGAAAAAATCGCTTGGCGTTGCTCGCGGGATTGTTGCGGGAATTTTCGACGATCGCGGATTTCTCGGAAATGGTTGCGGAAGAGAAGTGAAGAGCAATTATTTAAAGTAGAGATTCAAGTTCCCAAATCCGTTTGTCGGTCCGAATTTCTGTCGACGCGCCGACATTTTTTCTGAGATTTTCAACAAAACAAAACTTCGAGTAAAAGGTGAGGACCGGTGAAATACGTTTATTACTTTGGAGCAGGGAAAGCAGAAGGCAACGGGCAGATGAAAGAAATTCTCGGCGGCAAGGGCGCCGGTCTTGCGGAGATGACGCGTATCGGTTTGCCGGTCCCAGCCGGATTTACGATTTCCACCGAGACTTGCGATTACTACCTTAAGCACGGGCGAAAATATCCGAAGGAACTGGCGGCGCAGGTAAAGGCGAATCTCGCGCGCCTGGAGAAAACGACTGGCAAGAAATTGGGCGACGCGAAAGATCCTTTGCTCGTCAGCGTGCGGTCAGGCTCGGCCCGTTCCATGCCGGGAATGATGGAGACGATTCTGAACCTGGGCCTGAATTCGCGCTCCGTGGAGGGCTTGGCGAAAATGACTGGCAACGCGCGGTTCGCCTACGATGCGTTCCGGCGATTCGTTCAGATGTACTCGTCTGTGGTGATTGGACTGCCGAAGGATGAGCTGGAAGAGAAGCTGAGAGACTTAAAGTCTCGCTTTAAGGTGAAAGACGACACACAAATTCCGGCTGAAGGCTGGCGGGAACTGGTGGGCGAGTACAAAAAATATTTCCGCAGCAAGACGGGCAAGGATTTTCCCGAAGATCCGCAGGAGCAACTGTGGGGCGCGATTGGCGCGGTGTTCGAGTCGTGGATGGGCGAGAAAGCGGTGACGTACAGGCGCGTGGAGAAAATCACGGGCCTCCTAGGTACGGCAGTGAACGTGGTGCAGATGGTCTTCGGAAATCGCGGCGAGAACTCCGGCACCGGCGTTTGCTTTACGCGCGATCCTTCCACGGGTGAAAAGATTTTTTTCGGCGACTTCCTGATTAACGCGCAGGGCGAGGACGTCGTGGCGGGAATTCGCACGCCCATGCATTTAAGCGAAATGGCGAAGCTCATGCCGAAAGTTTACAAACAACTTGAAGGTGTGCGGCAGAAACTCGAACGCCATTACCGCGATATGCAGGACCTGGAATTCACCGTTGAAGACGGCAAGCTGTACATGCTGCAAACGCGTACCGGCAAACGTTCGCCGGGAGCCACGTTCCAAGTGGCCATGGACATGGCGAATGAAGGATTAATTTCGCGCGAAGAAGCGCTGCAAAGAATTCAGCCGGAAGACGTCGAGCGGCTGTTTTATCCGGTGATTGCGCCCACGGCGGCAAGAGACGAGTTGACCAAGCGCAAAATAGCGACAGGCGTGAATGCTGTGCCCGGAGCGGCCGCAGGGAAAGCGGTGTTCACAGCGCACGAGGCGGAGGAATGGGCGCTGCGCGGTGAGAAAGTGATTCTCGTGCGGCGGGAAACGAGTCCAGAGGACGTGGGCGGAATGAACGCGGCGCAGGGAATCCTGACGGCCACGGGAGGCAAGACGAGCCATGCGGCTGTGGTCGCGCGCGGATGGGGGAAGTGCTGCATCGTCGGCTGTGAAGCGTTGGACATTGATTATGCCAAGAAGCAAATGCATGTGAACGGGCGGCTGATTCACCAAGGCGATTTCCTCACCATCGATGGAAACGAAGGCTTTGTGTACGAGGGAGAGATTCCGTTGGCGCGGCCCGAAGCGCCCAAGGCTTATTCCGTGGTGCTGGGATGGGCGGATAAGATTCGCCGGTTGGGCGTGCGAACCAACGCGGACACGCCGGTCGATGCGCGGCGCGCGCGAGAAATGGGCGCGGAAGGCATCGGACTGTGCCGCACGGAGCATATGTTTTTTAAGGATTTTGAGCAGCCGGAGAAGAGCATCGAGAGGCAATTGGCCATACAAGAGATGATCGTGGCCGATGACACAGAGGCGAGGCAGCGCGCCCTCGATAAGCTGCTGCCTTTCCAGCGCAGGGATTTCATCGGCATTTTTGAAGCCATGAACGGACTGCCGGTAACCATTCGACTGATTGATCCGCCGCTGCACGAATTCGTGCCGCACGAACGCGCCAAGCAGGAGGAGTTGGCGAAGAAAATAGGCATACCTGTCGAAACAGTGATTCGCCGCGTCGAGCAACTGCATGAGTCGAACCCCATGCTCGGACACCGCGGCTGCCGGCTGTGCATCACGTATCCGGAAATTCTCGAGATGCAGGTGCGCGCGATTATCGAAGCGGCAATCGAATGCCAGAAGCGCGGCATTAAAGTGTTTCCTGAGATCATGCATCCGTTGGTTATGGACAAAAAAGAGTTGAAGATTCTGGAAGTCGAGACGCGGCGAGTTGCGGATGCGCTAATCGCCAAACATAAAGTAAAACTTAACTATTTGGTGGGGACGATGATTGAGTTGCCGCGCGCGGCGTTGCTCGCGGATCAGATCGCGGAAGTCGCGGAGTTCTTTTCATTTGGAACAAACGATCTGACGCAGACGACGATGGGGCTTTCGCGCGACGATGCGGGGCGGTTCCTGCCAGAGTATGTGGACGAAAAGAAGGCGGGCATTTTCGCGGCGGACCCGTTCCAGACGCTCGATCAATCAGGCGTTGGGATGTTGATCGAGTGGGCGATTGCGCGCGGCAGAGAAACGCGGCCCAAGTTGAAAGTCGGAATTTGCGGCGAGCATGGCGGAGACGCGCCGAGCGTGAAATTCTGCCATAAAGTAGGGATGAATTACGTGAGCGCTTCACCGTTCCGCGTGCCGATTTCCAGACTGGCTGCGGCGCAAGCAGTGATTGAAGAGAAAGCCGCGAAGAAGAACGGAAAACGCAGCCCGCGATGAGCTCTTCGGCATTTGTAATTGGCATTTGCGGCGGAACGGGATCGGGAAAAACAACGATCACGAACCGGCTGTCGCGGGAGCTTGCCGACAGCGGAGTCCTTGTCCTTCAGCAGGATCACTACTACAAAGACTTGTCGCATTTGCCGCTCGAAGAGCGTTCGCAGCGTAATTTCGACCATCCGAACGCGCTTGATACAGAGCTGTTTATCGAGCACGTGAGGCAATTGAAAGACGGCAGCTCCATCGACCGGCCCGTTTATGATTTCACGCAGCATCGGAGGGTTCAGGAAACCGTGCGGTTGGAATCGCAGCCGGCGATTCTGGTGGAGGGAATACTGATCTTCGAGAACGAAGCGCTGCGGAACCTGATGGACATTAAAATATTCGTCGACACGGACGCTGACCTGAGATTTATCAGGCGGCTCGTGCGAGACATCCGCGACCGTGGGCGTACGCTCGAATCCGTGATCGAGCAATATCAGAAAACGGTGAGGCCCATGCACCTTGAATTCGTGGAGCCGAGCAAGAGATACGCCGACATTATTATTCCGGAAGGTGGGCACAACGAAGTAGGAATCGATTTAGTGCTTCAGAAAGTGCGATCGCTGATTTCGAAGTAGATTGCGGCCGGAACTTCAGGAACTACTTTAATATCGAAAATCAACTTAGGAAGCTACAGGCATGATGGAACAAAAGCTGCAGGACACGATTTCGCTTCTCGCTCGCACCCCCGCTGCTCTCACTGCGCTCTTGCGCGACCTGCCGGAAACGTGGTCGCTCCGAAATGAGGGCGAAGATACCTGGAATGTCTTCGAGGTCGTCGGTCATCTTGTTCATGGTGAACGAACGGATTGGATCCCGCGCGTCAAGATGGTGTTGCAATTTGGCGAGGCCAAGACGTTTGAGCCTTTCGATCGTGAGGGACACGCTCGCGAGATCCAGGGCAAGTCGCTCGAAAACCTTTTGGACACTTTTGCACAGGTACGGGCGGAAAACCTGGAAAAGCTGCGTGCACTGAATCTGCGGCCAGAGGATTTACAGCGGCGGGGAAAACATCCTTCCCTCGGAGTGGTCACTCTGTCCGGGCTGCTGGCAACCTGGGTGGTTCATGACTTGACGCATCTGCACCAAATCTCAAGGATATTGGCCCACCAATACCGCGAGGCCGTCGGTCCGTGGAGCGCATACCTTGGCGTGCTGCGATGCGCGGGGCACAGTGCGGCTTCATGAAATTCATCAGGTACTTAATTATCCGTCACGTCCGCATTTTCAGGAAGAAGTAGAGGCCCGCGAAGGCAAAGATTGCGTCGGGTGCCCATGCCGCGAGAAATGGCGGCAGTTGTCCCACTGTACCCATCGCTTCGAAGAGCGCGGCGGTCGCCCAGTAAACGATTCCGATCCCCACGGCAAGAGCCAATCCTCCCATTGCGCCGCGCGCGCCAACCAAAAAAGCAAATGGCATGGCGAGGAACATGATGATCGCGGTGATCAGCGGAAACGCGAATTTCTTGTGCCACTCGACGGACAGCCGCGAAGTATCAAAGCCGGCCTTCTGCAGGCCGCGAATGTAATTCCTCAGTTGCCACCAATTCATTTGGTAGTACTGGAATACCTCGCGCTTGAAATAGGAAGGTGGCTCGGAGATATCCTGAAGGGAAGCCACGCGAAATGGAGCGTAATGGGTGACGGAAGAGCCGCTGAAATCCCGGACCCAGCCGTTTTCGAGGACCCAGGCGTTCAGGCTTGGCTCCCACGAAGCGCGGCTTGCGTAGACGCGCCGCCGAACTTGAAAATTCGCGGGATCGAGTTCGAAAACGTTCAACCCGCCGAACAAATTGTGATCGGGATCAAAGAGTTGGTAATTATAGATCTTGCCGCTTTCTCCGAAGATCCACTGGTGAGCAGGTTCGTAATAAGTTTGCGCCGGGCGCCCTTTGATCTGGTCGTGGATCGCGTCCTGGCGCTGATTCGCGTAGGGAAGGAAGGTGTCGTCGAGAAAAAACATGGCGCCCGCGAGCACTATGCCGGCGAGGATTAGCGGGAGCGCCAGGCGAAACAGACTGATGCCACAGGCTTTGAATGCGGTCACTTCGTTATTTTTCGAGAGAATGCCCAGGGTGATCAGTGTGGCTACCAGGGCCGCCAGCGGAAGAAGCTGATAAACCATCATGGGCAGAAGATGAAGGAAGTAGCTCGCGACCATCAGAACCGAAATGTGGTTTCGGGAAATGTCGCCGAGTAAATCGAAAAGCGTGAACGCGTCGAATAAAATCATGAATCCGACCAGCATCAGGACAAGCCAATAAATAAAAGTGCGCAGAAGATAGACATCAAAGATCAAAGGAAACGCGCTTGTTTTATAGGCAGCGGGGCGCGTTTCACCGGCGTATAGCGGCGCGCGGCCATTCGGCAACGGAGCGGGCGCCCCAGCGGTTGTCGCGGGACGGCCTTTGCCGCCGATGTTGCGGAGGAACACGTCGCGCAGGTGGTCGAGCCATCGCGCCTCGGGGCGTATCTGCTCGATGCGGCGCAGCAGAATTAGCCCGACCAGCAACGTTGCTATATTCGCGGTCCAGACGCCGAGAGCCGGCGAAACAGCGCCTTGCTCGGCGAGATGGACGCCGGTCACGAATAGCAAATAGTAGGCGCAAATTAACAGCACCGTAAGCACGAAGCCTGCGGCGCGGCCGCCGCGGCGCGGACGCACTCCCACCGGCACTCCGAGAAGAGCGAAGAGCAGGCACGCACTGGGGAAGGCGAAACGTTCCTGCAATTCGATACGCGCGTCCAGCCAGCCGGGTCCTTTGATATTGAGCAATTCGCGGACTGTCCGCTCTTTGTCGGAAAGCTTTCGCGGACTCTGGGAAGCAGCCTCGGCATTCTCAAGCGAGATGTCCATGGACTGAGCAGCGGAGGTGGAAAGATTGTAGCGCTCTGGGTCTTTTGGGTTGAACTCGTGAGTCGAAAGATCGTCGAAGTGCAGTGTGAGCTTGTCCTGTTGCGGATCGGCGGCTACAATGGCGTCCTTTGCGAAGGTCACCTTCGAGCCCGCGGAGGAACTCGAGTCCGCCAGAAAAACGCCGCGCCAGCGCGTGCCGGAAGCGCCGACGTCCTGCACATAGAGAACAACATGCGGGAATCGTTCGTCGAAGACTCGCGGCTGCACCGCGAAAGAGGCCTGCGAAGCGCGAAGGCGAGTCTCAAGGGACCGCAGCGTTCGCAGGGAACGCGGGCCCAGCCAGAGAGTGATGGCGAAAGCAAGAATAGTGGCCGTCAGAGCGATGGCCCCGATGGGCACGAGCAAGCGGCGAAGACTCACGCCGCTCGCGTTCAGGGCCACGATTTCGCTGTCGGCGGAGAGACGGCCCAGGCCGATGAGCACTCCCACCAACATGGACATGGGCAACGTAAAGATCAGAACCGGCGGCAGCGAGGAAAGGAAGAGCAGCGCCGTCTCGCCGGCTGTCCCGGCATGCTGGACAATCAACGCCATCAGCTGTACAAGCTGCGGCACGAAAAAAACAAAAGTAAAAACGGCAAGGCCCAGCAATGCGTGGGAAGCGACTTCGCGGCAGACGTATCGGTCGAGGATGCGCATGGCAGCGCGGTGTCATTCTAGCACGATGGCGCGGAAGTCGTCGGAGAGTCGTAGAGCATGAGCCGTGTGCATTTGGTTCTTCTGTGGCACATGCACCAGCCGCAATACCGGGATCCCGCGACAAAGAGATACATCCTGCCGTGGACGCGTTTGCATGCGCTGAAAGATTATTGGGGAATGGTGCGGGCGCTCGCCGAGTTTCCGCGCGTGCATGCCACGTTCAACGTGGTGCCTTCGCTGGCGCAGCAAATCGAAGAGTACGCGAGCGGGAATTTTGACGATCCGTGGTTCCGCGCGGCGTTCAAGGCCGCCGATGAGCTCACGCCGGCCGACAAACAGGAAATTCTGCATCGCGCGTTTCAGTTGAATCATGAGCATTTGATGAGCCGATGGCCGCGATTTGTTGAGCTATTTGGATGGACACAAGAATCGGGCCGGCGGGCCGCGGCGCAATTCGGTCTGAGGGATTGGCGGGATCTGCAATTGCTGTCGCAGCTCGCGTGGATGGACGAAGAATATTTGGCGCGCGATCCAATCGTTTCCGCGCTGGCGGAGAAGGGCGCCGATTACACGGAGGCGGACAAGCAGGCGCTGCACGAAAAACAGGCAGAGTTGATTGCGCGTGTGTTGCCCGAGTACCGCGCCGCCGCTGAACGCGGGCAAATCGAACTTTCGACTACGCCGTTCTACCATCCGATACTTCCCCTCCTGTGTGATTCGCAAATCGCGCGCGTCGCCAATCCCCGTACGCCGGCGCTGGTGCCTCCATTTCGGTTCAGCGAAGACGCGCAAGAACAACTGGTTCGCGCGCGCCGGTATCACCAGAAGATTTTCGGACAGCAGCCGGCGGGGCTATGGCCTTCGGAAGGTTCGGTGTCTGACGAGACTCTGGATATCGCCGCCGAATTGGGTTTCCGCTGGTTTGCCACCGACGAAGGCATTCTTGGACGAACGCGGAACATCGGATTCTGGCGCGATGGCGTTGGCTTTCCGGAAAACGCGCACGAGCTGTATTCGCCGTGGAAATTCAAGATTCGTGGCGGGGAAATCCATGGATTTTTCCGCGACCACTATTTATCCGATTTAATCGGCTTCGTTTATTCGCGTATGGATGCCGCGGCCGCCGCCGATGATTTTCACCGCCGGTTGCGCCAGATTGGCGAACGAATGGCCGGCGAACGAACGCACGGAACGAAACCGGCCACCGTAGCCGTGATTCTGGATGGTGAAAACGCCTGGGAATATTATCCCGGCAGCGGTAGGGAATTTTTGCGGCAGCTCTACAGACGCATTGCTGATGACCCCGACATTCGCGCCTTGACGGCGACGGAAGCGATTGCGGAAGCCGGCGAAATCGGCGCGCTCGAAGGCATTTTCCCCGGGTCGTGGATCGATGCGAATTTCAACATCTGGATTGGAGACGCGGAGGACATTCGCGCGTGGGGATTGCTCCGGGATGCACGCGAACTGTACGCAAGAATTCAAGCAGCCGGCAAGGAAGGCGCACCCGACGCCTCGCGCGCTGAGGATCTTCCCGTTGCTTATGAGGCGTTGCTCGCCGCGGAGGGAAGCGATTGGTGCTGGTGGTACGGGCCCGAACATGGTTCGGCAAACGATCAGGAATTCGACGAATTGTACCGCAAGCATTTGGTGCAAGTTTATTCAGCGCTGGGGCGGGAAGCGCCTGAAGCGCTGGCGCATCCGATCAAGAGAGTTCTGTTGCGGTCGCGACCCGTGCCGCCCACGGACTGGCTCTCGGTGGAAGTTGACGGCCGCGTGACTTCGTATTTTGAATGGCTCGGAGCAGGCTATTACGCGGCGGAACGGCGGGACGGCACGATGCACGGGCAAGTGTACTCGCTCGGCGAAATATTCTACGGATTCGGCGCGGATTCCTTTTATCTCCGCGTCGACTCGTTGCGAGAGCCTTTCGAACAACTCGGCGATTGCGAGTTTCGATTTGCGTTCGAGGATCAGTCGGAGATCAAGCTCGTAGCGCGCGTGCACAATGGTAAAGTTGCAAACTTGTCGGTTGAACGAAAGGGAATAGCGCTGGAGGACGCATCCCGGGGAATCGTGGTTGCCCTCGATAAAATCATCGAATTAAGCGTGGCCAGAGAATTATTCTTGTTGGCCGGGCAGAGAACGCTGCGATTCAGCGTCTCGCTCTGGCGTAACGGATTGCCCGTCGACGTCCTGCCCGTCGAGGGATTCATCGAAGTGCCGCTTGGCTCGGATTTCTACGCATGGTCTCCGCAATAGCACGCTGTCCTCGGCATGTACGATATTGTACTAAATAAATACGTAGTTGACATGATTACGCGCCCGCGCCATAGTGCCCCTGCACCTCTCAGTGGACGAGCAGCTTGTTGAAAAACTCTACCGTTGTCATTCCGAGGAGCAAACGCGACGAGCCTGCCTGCCGCAGGCTGGGAATCTGCATTTTCCTTGCGTTTGCGTGGACTATGGCCTTCTCGCGTCGCAGGAATGATAGCTAAAAGCACTTTTCAACAAGCTGTTAGAACTGCGATAGCTAAAATCCTGCGACAGTGAGACGACCGCGGTTTTTCCGGCTGCGACGTATTTCGTCGGCCTGTGAAGGCTCGGGGAGAATCGTGTGGCTTGGCGGCGCTCTGGGCGCATGCGCGCTGACTGTTTTGTGGATTAACGGCTTAACGATTTCGCAGCGGCACGCCAATGTTTTGCGGCCGCCCTCCGCGCGAGCGATCTTCTCCGCGCCTCCGAAGCAACAACTCGCCAATGCTCTTGCGAATCTGCCATGGGCGTTTGAGCCGAACGTTGGCCAGGCGGGCGCGAAAGTTAAGTTCGTCGCGCGCGCAAACAATGCCACGGTCTTTCTGACGCAGCACGGCCTGGAGTTGTCTTGGGCGCGGGCCAATAGCGCGACTCATGTGCCGGGTGCCGGCATCAGGTTTACATCTCAAGACAGGCTGCAGCTGGAGTTCCTCGCGGCAAACCGTGGAGTTCAAGCGCATGGACGAGCGATGCTGCGCGGAAAGACAAGCTACCTCCTGGGGCGCGATCCGCGAAAATGGCTGAGGGACGTACCGCAATACTCTTCGGTTGAATTCAGCGGAATATATCCAGGTATTGACGCGCGATTCTATGGTGGGCAAAGCGGTCTCGAATACGACCTGGTCGCGTCACCGGGCAGTTCGCCGCGAAATGTGCAGTTGCGCGCCGTAGGCGTGGATGCGATGCGTCTGGACCGCGGCGGCAATCTCATTTTTCAGGTAAACAGACGGCAAGTCGTGATGCGCAGGCCAAAAATCTATCAGAGCGATCGCGGGAGAAAAATAAACGTCGCAGGCGGTTACAAACTGCTTGCCTCCAATGTAGTCGGTTTTGTAATCGGAAAGCATCGCGCGGACTTGCCAATCGTCATCGACCCTTCCATTTCGATCAGCTACACGACGTTTTTGGGTGGCAGCGGAGCGGAAAAAGGCAGCAGCGTCGCGGTGGATTCCGCCGGAGCCGTCTACGTTGGCGGGACTACAACGCTGGCAGCATTCCCTGAAACCGCGAACGGAAACGAAGGCCCGCTCGGCGGCACTTCGAACATGTTCGTTGCGAAGATTGACACCACGCAGAGCGGTGCGTCTTCGCTTGTTTATCTGACATTTATTGGCGGTAGCAAAAACGATCAGGGAGGCATGATTGCACTTGATAGATCAACCGCGCCGCCACGACTCGCGGTACTTGGATGGAGCACATCGGCGGATTTTCCGGTGACCAATGGCAGCGCGTTGAATGGGCCGTCCGACTTGACCGTCACAAAACTCAATGCTGCGGGCGACGGCTTGATTTATTCGAAGTATTTCGGCGGGAGCGGCGCGGAGGCGACTCAGAATGTCGCAGGTGTGGCGACTGATTCCACCGGAAATATTTTTGTTACCTCGGACACAACTTCGGCCGATTTGCCGATGGCGCCAGCGCTGAATG
This sequence comes from Candidatus Acidiferrales bacterium, assembly GCA_035933995.1. Taxonomy (GTDB): domain Bacteria; phylum Acidobacteriota; class Terriglobia; order Acidiferrales; family UBA7541; genus DAHUXN01. Next base: position 15,381 of record DASYYI010000212.1, read on the forward strand.
GATTCCGAACTGCCTACGGCGGCGGCACGTCCGACGGCTTTTTAGCTGAATTTGCATCCGCATCCGGCGCGCTTGTGTACTCCACGTACTTCGGCATCAACGCGACGGTCGGAGGCTCAAGCATTGCTGTCGACGCGAACGGCAATGCGTATGTCGCGGGATTTACGTCGATGCCCGTGAATTTTCCCGCGACCAACGCGTTTCAGGCGACGTATGGCGGCGGCGCGTTCGACGCATTCGTGATGCAAATAAATCCAAAGCTTGCCACGCAAGGTTTGGTGTATGCGAGTTTCCTCGGCGGAAGCCAGTCGGACCAGCCGACGGCGATTGCGGTGGACTCGTCCATTCCGCCAGACGCGTACATTACGGGGGCCACCCTATCGCCCGATTTTATTCCCAGCTCAGGAGTGACGAACGCGCCCTATCAAACGACCTTGAAGGGGAGCAGCAACGCCTTTCTCGCCGTCATTAGCCAAACCACGGGCGGAGTGCCCTCGATTCAATATGAGACCTATCTCGGCGGAACAGGCGCGGACACAGGCCGGGGAATCGCGGTGCTGTCTCCAACGCAAGTCTACGTCGCGGGGAGTACGAGTTCCGGCGACTTTCCGATTTTATGTTCGTTGCAGGGATTCAGCGGCGCTCAGGACGCATTTCTGAGTGAGTTGAATCCCACAATTGGTGGAGCGGCGTCGCTGGTCTACGGCACTTTTTTGGGCGGCAGCGTGACCACCGAAGCAAACGCCGTGGCGGCGGACGCTGTCGGTGACGCAATTATTTTTGGCGACACCATGTCGCACGACTATCCGCTCGCAACAAATGCGAACAATGGACTTCAGCCGACATGCACAAGCTGTGCCGCAACGACTGCGTTCGCGGATGCGGTGCTGACGAAGGTCGCGCTCGGGACAGCTCCAGCGGCTTGCGCGGCGTTCAACCCGGCGATCGTCAATTTCGGAGCTTTGCCCACAGGCACGGCGTCGCCGCCGGTGAACATTTTGCTCACAAATGGAGGCAACGCGAATCTGAATGTCAGCGGGGTGACGATTACGGGAACGAACAGCGCCGATTTTTCGCAGATGAATACTTGCCTCTCGAACTCTCCCATCGCGCCGGGAGGGAATTGCGGTTTCGCCGTCACGTTCGCACCTGCCGTTGTTGGAACAGAAACGGCGGCATTGCAGATGGCTGACGACGGAGTAGGGACGCCGCAGACGCTGACGCTGACCGGTACGGGAGCATCCGGAGAGGTTACGCTGTCGCAGACGTCACTGAGTTTTGGCAATGTAGCGCAGGGCGCGACGACGGCGCCGAGCACCTCCATTTTGACTAACACCGGAAATGCGACGCTGAGTATCACCAATGCAAAGATTTCCGGCGTCAACGCCACGGATTTTGCCTTTGGAGGAAGCAACACCTGTATCACGGGCGCGGCAGTTTTGCCCGACGCGAGCTGCACAATCGCAGTGGACTTCGCTCCCAACGAACCAAATCCGCCGCGGAACCTAACGGCGCAAGCGGTGATATCTTTCGCGCAAACGAGCAATCAGTCGTCAGGCACGGCGGCCATTGCCCTATCCGGAACCGAAGCGACCGCGGCCATGCCCGCCGTGGGTTTGGCAAGCACGTCGCTTAATTTCGGAACCGTTAACGTGGGCGGCTCGACCAGCCAGCCTCCGGTGTTGCTCAAGAATACAGGCAGCGCGGCGCTGTCCATTGCCAGCATCGGAATCACGGGGCCGAATGCGAGCGATTTCGCGGAGACGACAACGTGTCCGCTGGCGTCGGCAACGTTGAGCGCGGGCGCTAGCTGCACAATTTCCGT
>DASYYI010000228.1:0-2467 GCA_035933995.1 Candidatus Acidiferrales bacterium
GGCGGACTGAATAAACAGCGTTACGTTGTCATGTGTTCGCGGGTCGAGGCCCACCGCCAGCCAGTCCGTCGCCACTTCCAGCGTGTTCGTCGCGACCTGTGAGCTATCCGCGTAATGCGTCGTCAACGCGTGCCAGTCGGCGACGAAATGGAATGACTCGTATTCCGGCGAGCCATCGGGCTTGCCCGCCGTGGCGGGGAGACGGGCGTTCTGCATCTTCAGCCAATTCGACAACGCGCCGAAGTAATGCCCGATGTGCAGGCGTCCCGTCGGCCGCATCCCGCTCAGCACCCGTTTTTGTTTTCTATCGATCACTTGTCACTCGCTTGCCCTGACGACGGAAGAGTCACTGTCTCTTGGTTCCCGGCTGCTTTTTCGTAAGCGCATCATAAATTTCGCGCACAAATACGTCCGGCGTGACGCGCCCGTGGCCCCAACGCGCATCGAATTCCGCCGTTGGATGCGCGGAGACTGCTTGATCTTCTGTTTTTCCTTCGTTAATCATCTTCTGCACGCGGCCGCGCACGGTCACGATCATGTCGGTGAAAGCCTTTATGCTCGACCCATTGGTCACGCTTCCCCGGGCCGGCACAATGTGAAACTTGGGATCAGTCCACGCCAGTTGATCGAGCAGACCCTCCAAAGTGCCGCCCTGCGCGGCGTCGATTCGCGGGTAGCCGTCTCCGGGAAATGCTTCGCCGAGATATACCACGCTCGCAACATGAAAGTGCGTCACCGCGTCGGCGTCGCTGTAGCCGGGTTTCTGCCGGACGATGTGAATCGCTTCGCCGTTCAGGTCGAACGCGATAACTTCGGAAAACGCGATATGCGGACGGCCTACGCCAAGCCTAACCAAGCGCTCTGGCAACGGCCCTGGCGCGCCCATCGCGTCTCCGCCAAGCCGCCGCAGCGCATTTTCCTGCATCACTACGAACGCCCCGAGCTTTTCCCATCCCGCGTCACCGTCCGATTGCGCGGGACTCTCGGGATAAATAACCACGTATCGCAGAGGAGATTTTGTGTGTTGAGCGAGGATGCGCTGAATGCTCGACGTGCTCGCAGGAGACGGAGTTCCGACGAGCAAAGCGCCATCCGGCCCGACCGAGGCGAGCACGTTGCCTGCGCTCGTGCCGAAAACGAGCACGCTCGACGTAATCTCGGTAATCGTGACCGGCTCCTGCGCTCGTGCCGAGCTGGCACTCATCCAGAACGCGAGAAGGCCAACCATCATCACCGCGGCACGATTCCGGTCGCATCGGCGGAGATAGCTTTTTTTCGTCACCCGTCGCTCGTCTTTAACCACGTCCACCTCAGGGGGTAAAACCCCTGATTCTCTCGACTCTTGCGGCACGGCTAAAGCTGTGCCCTGACCGAGGCGTCACTGTCTTAACAGTTCGCGCGCGATGACGGTGCGTTGCATTTCGCTTGTGCCTTCGTAAATCGTCAGGACGCGCGCGTCGCGATAATATCGCTCGACGTCGCTCTCGCGCGAATATCCCTGGCTGCCGTGAATCTGCACCGCCTTCGCGCACACGCGATTGGCCATTTCGCTCGCGTACAATTTCGCGCGCGACGCCTGCGATCCACGGCGCGATCCACCTTGATCCCGCATCCACGCCGCGTAGTACATCAAACCGCGGGCCGCCTCGATTTCCGTGTGCATGTCCGCGAGCATGAACTGAATCGCCTGAAACTCGGAGATCGTTTTGCCAAACGCGCGGCGCTGCTTCGCGTATTTCACTGCCGCCTCGAACGCGCCCTGCGCAATGCCCACCGACTGCGCCGCGATTCCCACGCGGCCGCCGTCGAGCGCCTCCAGCGCGATTTTCAGCCCCTGCGCTTCTTCGCCCAGACGATTCGCGGCTGGCACGCGCAAATCGGTGAGCGCAAGCTCCGCCGATTTCGAAATGCGCAGCCCCATCTTATCTTCATAACGCGCGATGCGAAAACCGGGAAATGACGGCTCGACCAAAAACGCGGACACGCCTTTCGCGCCTGCGGTTGCGTCAGTCTTTGCAAAAACAATGTAGACGCCCGTGTGCGCGCCGCTCGACACCCAACTTTTCGTTCCGTTCAGCACGTAAAAATCGCCGTCGCGCACCGCGCGCGTTTGAATTGCGGCCGCGTCCGAGCCCGCCTGCGGTTCCGTCAAGCAAAACGATCCGAGGATTTCCCCATGCGCCAGCCGCGTCAGATATTTTTTCTTCTGCTCGTCGGTGCCATGCTTCCACAGCGGCACGGCGACCACGGAATTCGTCACGCTCAGCGTCACAGCCGTCGACGCGCACACGCGCGCTACTTCTTCGAGCATCACCACGTAGCTGACCGTGTCCATGCCCGCGCCGCCCCACTCCTCGGGAATCAACATCCCGCAGCAGCCGAGTTCGCCCAACTCGCGCAGCTCCGCCGCAGGGAATTTCTCTTCGCGCTCGTAGGCGCGCAGCACGGGACGCATCTCCGTCTCCAT
>DASYYI010000249.1:0-7134 GCA_035933995.1 Candidatus Acidiferrales bacterium
GTCCACATGAAGTATGGAAACATTCGCCGGTCCGGCCGGTGACGCGGCCGCTGGACTTACGGCTGGCGCGGCATTTTGCTTAGCGCGATATTGCGCGAGCTTCGGCATCGCGAGGGAACCTTCAGGTTGAAATCATACACGCAGCCGGGCCGTTATGCGCGCCTGGCGGAAATGACGCGAGGAATATCCGCCAGATCATTGGCGACGTGAATTTCTCGCCACGACGCGGATGCGTCGAAAAGCGAACGGACGCGGTCGAGCGCGCCGTATCCAATCTCAATCACGAGCAATCCGCCCGGTTTGAGCAATCCAGCGGCCTGATTTACAAGTGGCGCGTAAATCTCCGAACCTGTGACACCCCAGAAAAGCGCCTCGTGCGGCTCGTGCTCGCGGACCTCACGTTGCAATTGCGCTTCGTCGGCGCGCGCAACGTACGGCGGATTGCTGACGATCATATCGAATGTCCCGCGCCCACTCGCAAACGCGTCGAGTAAATTGCATTCGATCAAACGGACGCGCTCCGCCATGTTATGCCGCGCCGCATTTCGCGCCGCGACCGCCAGCGCGGCAGTCGAAATGTCAGTCGCGAAAATCTCAGCACGCGGAAATTCATGCGCCAGCGCCACAGCGATGCAGCCGGAACCTGTGCCAACATCCGCGATGCGCAGCGACGCATTCACGCGCGCTTTGCCCAGACGTTCCACCGCAACCTCGATGACGTGCTCGGTCTCCGGCCGCGGAATCAGCACCGCCGGCGTCACCTCGAATTCGAGTCCCCAGAATTCCTGCTTGCCTGTCAGATATTGCGTCGGCGTGCCCGCCACACGTTTCGTTACCAACTCAAAATACCTGCGCGCGTCCTCCGCATCGAGCGGCGCTTCCGGATGCGCGTAAAGCCATGCCCGGTCGCATCCGAGAACGTGCATCAGCAATAATTCCGCCGCAAGAGCGTGCGACGGCACACCCACTGAACGCATCTGCGCCATTGCCTCACGCAGAGCAGCGCGAACATTCACCGCCGAGCTCTCGACGCGCATTGCGCCGGGCGCTCCGCCGGAAACCGCCGCGCGATTCTCATTTGGCATGGCCATGCTCATCTCGCCGCCATCTCAGCTCGCCACCAACTCTTGATTCAGCCGCTCCGCTTCGTAGTGCGTAATCAGCGCATCCACCAGCGGGCCGAGCTTGCCGTCCATCACTTCCGTCAGCTGATGAAGCGTCAGCCCGATGCGATGGTCGCTGACGCGATTCTGCGGGAAATTGTACGTGCGAATTTTTTCCGAGCGGTCGCCGGTCTTGATTTGCCCGCGGCGCTCGGCGGCGATTAGCTGGTGCTGCTTTTCCTGCTCCATTTCGTAAAGGCGTGTGCGCAGGACGCGCATCGCCTTCGCGCGATTCTTGATTTGCGACTTTTCGTCCTGCTGCGAAACCACCAGGCCCGTCGGAATGTGCGTGATGCGCACCGCGGAGTAAGTCGTGTTCACCGATTGCCCGCCGGGGCCCGAAGAACAAAACGTGTCCACGCGCAAATCCTTCGCCTCGATTTTTATATCGATATCGTCGGCTTCGGGCAGCACGGCGACCGTTGCAGCCGAAGTATGGATGCGCCCTTGCTGCTCGGTGGCCGGGACGCGTTGAACGCGATGCACGCCGCTTTCATATTTCAGCTTCGAATACACTTTCTGCCCTTGAATTGCCGCGATGATTTCCTTCACGCCGCCAATGGATGACGCGGAACTCTCCAGCACTTCCACGCGCCAGCCCTGCGACTCCGCGTAGCGCGAATACATCCGAAAAAGCTCGCCAGCGAAAAGCGAAGCCTCGTCGCCGCCCGTCCCCGCGCGGATTTCAACGATCACGTTTTTCTCGTCATTGGGATCTCTCGGCAGCAGCAGCATTTTCAAATCGCGTTCCACTGTTTCGCGGCGCGTTTCCAGCGCGTGCTGCTCGTCATGCGCCATCTGCTTCATCTCCGCGTCTTCCGCTTCCTCGATCATTTGCTTCGCGCCGGAGATTCCTTTTTCGATTTCCTTCCACTCGCGGTATTTCTCGACGATGGGTGAAAGCTCCGCGTGCATCTTCGCGACTTTCTGGTAGCGCCCCGAATCCTCGTGCACTTCCTGCGAAGACAACTCCGCATTCAGCTCGTCGTAGCGAGTCTCAATCTGGTCGAGTTTTTGAAACATGCTCAGTGTCGTCATGGAAAAGCTCCAATAGAAATCGTAGCGTGAATGAAAAGCGGTGAATCGGTTCGAACGGAGAAGTGCAACGCCCCGGCGCGGGGCCTCAGAAGCGAGCGCTAATAGAAGGAAGCAAACGTCACGATGTACACAGAATAGCCGCCCCCGCCGGGGCTGTCAAATCGGGACTCTCCCAGGTAATGGGTCAGTTTCCGGTTTGCCCGTCATCCAACCAGAATCCGTCGCGAGTGTCGGAAGCTGTCATTTCCCACAAGCAAGCTTCTGAACAGCCAGCGAGAGACTTCACATTTCCGGTTAAGCGTCGATCTCTCCGTAGAGAACTCGAAAGTGCCTGAGGGCAATGTCCTTACTTGCGTCGATGAAGTCGTAGAACTGCCGGTAGGAACCGATGACAATTTGTCCGTCAATCTGTCCGGCCGGATTGAGGGACGGCACGTTAATCGGGAATCTTTGGACAAATCCTTCCATCCTGGCAAGCGGCCCGAGCCTTAGAAGTGGCCGGTACGCAGCGACAAGCTCGTCCTGTTGTTCAGATTCCTTTTTGCTCCATTGCACCTTAGGCATTTTCCCGGGATAGTCCCAGTAAGGGAAGAGACGATCTGCATAGGGTACGAAGCGTTCGCCCATGGCTACGCGCCAGCGGTCGAAGAAAATCGCCTGCAATTCACGGAAGGTCACGAGGTTCACGTTTGTATTTGCCACGGCATCGTATGCGCCCTTTTGGAAGCCGGCCATTGAGATGATAAATCCTTGGTGGGCACCATAGTCAGCGACGACTGTCCTGAACGAGTGCACGTTCTCTTGTGGAATAGCCCGGTTCCAGAACTTGCATTCGCACAGGTATTCGGACGTCGGCGCGGTGTGCTCGTCGCGCACCCAGACGTCGATTTCTTTTTTCCCTCGAACCAGTTCGACCTGTTTCCCGATGGTGACTTCGCAGCCCGTCTCGCGAAAGAGTTGGCCGACCATGGTCTGAAGGTCATTCCAGTGCTCGGGTTCGTGATCGAAGATCAATAGACCGTTCTGCACTCTCATATCCTTTCATGAAATAGTGCGACATCCCCCGTTACAATAGAAGAATGCCAGCGGTTGGAAAGAAATTACACCACAAAGTAGCCCGCTTCTATCTCAAGGCGTGGGACGTAGAGGGCCGCAACACAGAGGACGCACAGGTGTTCTGTTTGCAAAACGACAGAATTCGCCGGGACAACTTGCGGAACGTGGGTGCCGAGAATCATTTCTATCGGCTGCGAGAACTGAGCGGGTCGGACGTGAAGTTCATTCGTGAGGTCGCAATTGCCGATTCGCCCGAGACACTGAAGCCGTATCACGAGACGTTGGTCCGCTACTTTTCGTTACCCCACAAGATCAGGAAGAAGTTGGAAGCATCGGGCAACGCGACACCGGAGCAGCTGGCGCCGGTACACGGCGTGATCGCGGAGATGAACGAAGACCTTCACACCTCGATCGAAGACAGCTTCAGGCCCTTTCTCGCTTCGATGCTGGCGGGAGATTTGAGCTTCTACATGGATCCTCTCGAGGCCACCAACTTCTTTCGGGGGATTGCCGCTCAGTATCTGCGAACGGACCTCGTGAAGAAAGCACAAAGAATGTGGACGGCGGGTGAGTTTGAAGTGTTTGAGCGGGCCGCGAACGTACTCGTGCACATCTACGCCGTTAACCTTGGCTATAGTCTCTACAGGGACCGCGAACGATACAAAATCGTTCTTCTCGAAAATCACACTGACGTGCCGTTCGTGACTGCGGACCAGCCGGCTATCAATATCGCTTCGAACCCTACGGACACGAAGCCGCCCGAGAAGTTCGAACTGTACTACCCTCTTTCGCCAACGAAGGCCATGCTGCTCGTCGACCGTTCGAGCAAGCATCTTCCGAGCGATTTATCCATCTCGGTGATGTCGGTCCATGTGTACAACTCGCACATGGCTGCCCACTCTTACCAGCAGATTTATGGAAGCACTCGCCAAATCTTGGAGTCTGTGAGGGCTGATTTGCTGGCTATTCGCAGCTGCTTCTGACGCCGGACAAGTGGCCGTTGCGGACTAGAAACGGGGTTCTGGAGGAAACTAGGGACAGTTTTCTTGGCGCATCGTCGGCTACTCGGAAACTGAGTCACTACACATTCCCAAAGTTGCTGCATTGCAACGGCTATACTACGATGACTTCTGCCTATGGCCGAAACTTCAAGCCCCGCACTGACGACCGCCGACGCCGGAATGCTGTGGGACTTTTGGTATCCCGCGCTGCGTTCGCATCAGGTGCGCGGACGCGATCTCCGGCGCGCCATGCTCCTCGACGTGCCGCTGGTGATTGGCCGCGACGCCCACGGCAAACCATTTGCGTTGCGCGACGTTTGTCCGCACCGTGGCATGCCACTTTCCTGCGGCCAGTCCGACGGCGAAACCGTCGAATGCAGCTATCACGGCTGGCGCTTCGACGCGCGCACCGGCCAGTGCCGCGAGATTCCGTCAATCACCGCGGACTCCAAGCTCCGCGTCGATCGCATTTACGCCGGCAGCTTTCCCTGTGAAGAGCGCGACGGCTACATTTGGGCTTACATGACCGCGCCGAATTCGCCGCGTCTCGAACACGCGCCCATCCCCGCTCCAGAGCTGCCGAAATTCAGCGAGCGTTACAGCGCCGCGCATCTCTCTGCGGAAATGCCCGTGCACGTTGACCACGGAGTGATTGGCCTGATGGACCCGGCGCACGGCCCGTTCGTGCATCAATCGTGGTGGTGGCGCAAGCGGCGCAGCATCCACGAAAAGCACAAACAATTTGAACCGATTCCCGACGGCTTTCGCATGAGCGCGCACACGCCGTCGTCCAACAGCCTGCCGTACAAAGTGCTGAAGATGATTACCGGCGCGCCCGTCACCACGACAATCGATTTCACGCTGCCGAGCTATCGGTTCGAGCAGGTGCGCGCGGGAAATTTGTGGTTTTCGAGCCGCGCCGTCGTGACGCCCGTTCGCCGCGATCTTTGCCGTCTCGATTTCTGCGCGGCGTGGAACGTTCTGCGCTATGTGCCCGTCGTCGGATTCATCGTCGAAGTTCTTGGGCCGCGCTTCATCGCGCAGGATACCGACACGATGACCAAGCAATCCGTCGGCCTGCAATCGAATCCCCATCTGATGTTGATTGACGACGCGGACCGTCCCGCCAAATGGTATTTCCAGCTCAAGGCCGCGCACCTGGAATCGCAGCGCACCGGCGCGCCCGCTCCGCATCCCCTGGAGGGCCCCGTCACGCTCCACTGGCGCTCGTAAGGTTTCTTATCCACCACAATTGCAACCCGCCCTCAAGCGGCGTATGTTTTTCGTGTAGAAAGGCGGTACGTGATGACGATAATGAGAATGACACTGACGAGAATTCGGACCCTGCAGGTAATCTGGGCAGTTGCTTTTCTGGCGATCTGCGGCGCAACCACCACGGCAAATCCGGCGGACATTCCCTCTGTCGACGGCGGAGTCGGAAGCTGCCGCGCGGATTTCACCGTCAAGGACGGCGCAAGCAAACCCATCTATGACGCCAAAATCGAAGTCCTGCTCCGCTACGGCTTCATGAACATGCGCAAAACCGATTTGCAGGTCGGCACAAACAGCGATGGCAAGGCCCGCTTCACCGGACTTCCCAACTTCCCCAAGAAGCCTCTCGAATTCCACATCAAGAGCGGCACCGTCTCGAAAACCATCACCGACGACACCACGACAAATTGCATCGCGACCTACGACGTCGTCCTCACCGTCCACTAGCAGCTTGTTGAAAAAACTCTACTCGCTGTCATTCCGACGAGCAACCGCGAGGAGGAATCTGCTGTTTCCTTGGATTTGTGCGAACTCCGCTTCCCTCGCGGCGGCAGAAATGACAATCAGATGCACTTTTTCGACAGGCTGCTGGCCACTCGCCAAAAGCATTTCTTTGTCGTTCCCCTGGCGCGCGTTCCGCGAACTGCGTTTTCTGGTGCCCCATCCTGCCTGCACTGAACGCCTTCGGTGAAGTGAGCGTTTTCGGCGAAGGGTGGGGATTGGAGGCCATTAGTACCTTGCCCCTTTGCGCATCCCTGTCCTTCGCCACCGCAACTTTTCGCCTCGCCATGCGTTAAATTTAGTAGCAGAGGTCGCAGCCCATGAAGCAGCTTCTCCGAGTGGCGATAATCCTCTTCACGGCATTTTTCGCGCTGTTCCTAGTCGCGCGCCTGCACGGCAAGAGTCAATCGCAATCTCAGACCCAGGCGCAGTCGCAAGCCTCGTCCAACGCGAGCAGTATGTCCAAAATGGACATGCCTTCGATGCAGCACGAAGGTGCCGCGAATCCCGTCGCCGCGCGCACCGCGAACGACGACATGTCAGACATGTCCGGCATGCACATGGACATGAACCCGCACATGTTCATGACCGCGTTGCGCCCGGCAAACGTCGCCGATCAGGCCCGCGCCGCCCAAATCCTAGACACCCTCCGCCCCGCTATCGAGAAATACCAGGACTACCACGTCGCGCTCGCTGACGGCTTCAAGATTTTCCTGCCCAACGTCCCGCAGGAGCATTACCACTTCACGAATTGGCGCTACGCCGTTGAGGCGCAATTTGCCTTCAACCCGGCGCACCCCACTTCACTTCTTTACAAGAAAGTTCCCGGCGGCTACGAACTTGAAGGCGCCATGTTCACCGCTCCCAAAAGATTCACCGAAGATCAGCTTAACGAACGCGTCCCGCTCAGCGTTGCGCGCTGGCACAAACACGTGAATTTCTGCATGCCGCCAACAGGCACACCGCCCGCGCAAGTCAATCACAAGGAATTTGGCCTCGGCGGCTCCATTTCCACCGAACAAGCCTGCTCCGCCGCCGGCGGCCGCTGGTACCCGGAAATTTTCAACTGGATGGTCCACGTCTACCCCTACGAATCCGATCCG
>DASYYI010000259.1:0-3191 GCA_035933995.1 Candidatus Acidiferrales bacterium
CGGCTCAGCGGACAGCACGCGGTCCTACCGCAAAATCGGCATGCGCACGCTGGCGTTTACTGAAAGGAGCGGCGGGAAGATTACAACTTCGGGGCGCATCGTGGTGTCAGCCGACGGCAAAAGCCGCACGGTGACCTCGACGGCGACCGATGCAAGCGGCAAGATGAATCACAGCGTTGCGGTCTACGACAAGCAATAGCGAACCGTTTACTGACGTGTCCGCAGTATTCGAGCGCGCGCTCGGCTCATCCGGCCCCGAGCGCGCCAATCCCGCGACTTTGTTTTTTGCCTGTAGGGGCGGGCGCGCCCGACGCGGGTCACCGACAACGGGCCGAGTCAAAAACTGCGGCGGCGACGGGGGTGGTCCCTTTAGCTAACCCAGAATTCACGGTTGACCGGCGCATCCAAGTACATGGCGAGGACATTCCCTTCGGCATCCAAGACGACAATTTTGTTGCGGGTGAATCCTACACCGCATAGCTCACCGCACATGAAACCCCATTTGAGCGTAAGGTCGGCTACGTAGACACCGTGCCATGTGTCTTTGCGGTGCGAGTAATCGATAAAGAATTTAATTCCGGCGTTATACTTCATGCTGCTTCCAAGTGCCGTGAATCCCGAGGGAAGATGCGGATTCTTCCGAGCGAGCAGAGTCAGGTCGTAATAATAGCGGACGGCGCTCGCCGTCACGATGTCGGTCATTTCAATGTCGTCGTTCCCGCATCCACCCCACCTCGGCAAGGTGGTCGTGTGGTCCTGGCTGCAAAGAGGAGAGGACGAGTCTCCACGGATCGTCGGTCCTTGCGGATGAAGAGCTCCTCGGGGATAAACAGCCTCTGCTTTTCTCAGTAGCGTATCCTCCCTTGGGTCGGCAAACGATCTCGCTATATAAATCTTGAATGGGCCATTCATTTCGGAGGTCTCGGGCAGATTGATATCCATATCGGGTCGATAGACAAGCCAACCATCCTGCCCTGCATGATTCTGCATAAGGGCCTGCACAGAAACCGCTGTGACGCAAACAAGGACAGCAACTGAAAATGTTTTCATACATGCCCCACAGATCATCGGAGTGAAGTTGCCAACGCAGTCTAGCGAATGCTTGCAAGATGATAGCAAATTTCGTTTGATGTCACTGGTTGTAATCTCGACGGAACCCCAACGAGCCCCGGCAGGAACCGCCTTTACTCGGGGGTTCCTTTTTCGCGTGTGTGTATACGCATACCCGCCGTGAAGTTGACGCTGCCGCGCGCGATGGTTACACTAAAAAATACAGGTAGCTTCGTTGTCATTCCGCCTGCCCTGAGCGGTTTCGGCGAAGGGAGGAGCAGCCGCGACGAGGAATCTGCATTTTCCTTGGCTTCCTGTAAACTGTTAGTCTCTCGCGGCACCGGGAATGAAAACCAAGGGTACTTTTTCAGCAGGCCGCCAAAAGATTCGAGGGTCATGACCGCAGCTCCAGCATTACAACAGACCCGCCACCGGCAAGTGCTTGCGGAGGTGGTGCGCGCGTACATCGAGACGGGCGAGCCAGTATCGTCTCGCACCGTGGTGCGCATGCACGCCGAGCCGCTCAGTTCCGCGACGATTCGCAACATTATGGCCGACCTGGAAGACGAAGGCCTGCTGTACCAGCCGCACACTTCGGCGGGACGCGTACCCACGGCCTCCGCGTACCGTTTTTACGTCGAGCAAATCGCGGCGCAAGCCACACCGCGCGTCGAGGATCGCGAATGGATTCGCCGCGAACTCGATGCCGCCACAACGCCCGAGGGCGTGATGGAGCGCGCGAGTAACGTGCTGGCAGCGGTTTCGCGCGGGCTCGGAATCATCGTTTCGCCGCCACTTTCGCGCACGCTTGTCGAGCATGTGCGGTTCTTGTTGCTGCCGGACGGCCGGGTGCTCGTTGTCTTGGTCACCAGCGGCGGAATCACGCGCGATAAATGCATTCGACCGGAGCGCGCTTTCCTGCAGCCGGAGCTCGACCGCATCGCCGAATTTTTGAACAGCCATTACCCGCGATGGACGCTCGAAGCGATTTGCGCGGACTTGGAGGCGCAGCTCGAACGCGACCGCGAACGTTACGAGAAGCTGGCGGGCGGCGCGTTGATGCTGTGCGACCCGAAAGTGCTGGGCGAGGACGCCGAGCGCGTTGTCTACATCGGCGGCGCGGCGCAGTTCGCGGCGGCGGCGGAATTTCAGAATCAGGAACAGCTCGGCGAATTGCTAACCACCATCGAGGAGCGCGACCGTTTGATTGCGCTGCTCAGCGGTTGCATCGAAGGCCCCGAGCCGGTGCACGTCGAACTGGGTGTGGAGAAAATGTCGAGCGCGGGAAAGCATTTGGCGCTTGTGAGCGCTCCTTACAGCAGCGGCCAGCAGGTCCGCCGCGGCGATCAGGCGCAAGGAACGCTCGGAATTTTGGGCCCGATGCGCATGCATTACGAGCGCGTGATTACCGTGGTCGCGCTGATGTCGCAATTCTTTTCCGAGGAGTCGAAGGGAGACAAACTGCCGTGAGCAGGCGTGGTGATTCCGAGAGGGAACAGGATCCGACGATAAGCGCGAACGCAAGCGCCTCGGAAACCGCTGCCGGCGATAATGCGCCAGCGGAAACCGCGCCGGTTCCAGAACTCGAAAAGCTTGTCGCTGAGAAAACGGATCTGAGGAACGCCCTTGTCCGCTTGCAGGCGGACTTCGAAAATTATCGCAAGCGCATCGAGCGCGAACGCCATCAGGAACGCCATCGCGGCGCCGAAACGCTGGTCGAGCATCTGCTCCCCGTGCTGGATGCCTTTGACCGCGCCATTTCCGCGCATCCAGACGCGGCGCACGACGAGTACCGCACCGGCTTTCAACTGATTCGCAAGCAACTGTTCGACGTGCTCGCGAAACAGGGTCTCCAGAAAATCGAGACGGGCGGCAAACGGTTCGATCCGCACATGCACCACGCGATTGAACGCTTCGAGACCGGCGACGAGCCGGACGGCGCAATCCTCGAGGAATTGCAGGCGGGCTATATCTTTCACGGCAAAGTGTTGCGGCCAGCGATGGTGCGCGTGGCCGTGAATCCCGAGGGCGGGGATCTCGCATCGAATTCCTCAGCAAACTAATTCACGAAAGGGAATTGAGACCACAGAATGCCTTCGACTTCCAAACGAGATTATTACGAAGTGCTTGAAGTCACGCGC